>NZBC01000032.1 GCA_002687715.1 Planctomycetota bacterium
CGATCTCTCGGCCGTCGGCCAAGAGATAACGCGTCGTCTCTTCGGTGACGGCGCGGCGAAACCGGAGCCGGTGCAATTGCCGCCGTCGCGCGTCTACGCCCAGGAAGGCGCGGCGCCGAACGCCGACGGCCACGAGGACGCGGCGGAGACCCTCGCCGGTCTCGTTGCGGTGAGCGGTGTGTCCGGTCACGAGCAGGGGGTGTTCGCCACCTTGCGGTTCCTTCTCGCGCGACACTTGCAGGGACAGGGCATGGCCCGCGACGACGCTGGCAACCTGGTGGTCACGATAGGCAAGGGCAAGCGGACGGTCGTCTTCGTCGCCCACATGGACGAGGTCGGCTTCGTGATCACCAAGCTCCGGGACGATGGCTTTTGCGAGGTGCGTCGTCGTGGCGGGTTCTACCCGCACCTCTACACGTGGACCGCGATGGATGTCGTGACGAAGCGCGGCGTGCGTCCGGCGATCTCCATCGAGGCCGACGGTCGGACTCTCGTGGACCTCGGCGTTCGTTCGAAGGCGGCGTTGGAGGCAATGGGGATCGCCGTCGGGCAGCCCGCGACGGTTCCGAAGGAGTTTCTCCGCCTGGGTCCGCACCGGGCGACGGGGCGTTCCTTCGACGATCGGGTGGGCTGCGCGGCACTCGTGATGGCCCTCAAGAAACTGGACCGGGACAAGCTCGACCGTCGGGTCGTGTTCGCATGGGTGACGAGGGAGGAGATCGGACTCGAGGGCGCCGATCACCTCGCGAAGACGCTTCGCCCGAAGCCGGACGTCGTGTTCCCCGTCGACACGTTCGTGAGCTCCGATTCGCCACGCGATGATCCGCGATTCGCGTTCGCTCGCATCGGCGGCGGCCCGGTCTTGAGGGCGTGGGACAACTCGAGCATCACCTCACCCCTGGTGCTCGACCGTGTCCGCGCCCTCGCGGACGGCATACCGTTGCAGGTCGGGATGGTCGGCGGCGGGAATGACGGCAGCCGGTTCGTCCCGCACGGCGTCGTGAACTGTCCGCTGGCCTGGCCCCAGCGCTGCTCGCATTCCCGGGTAGAGACGATGGACCTGCGGGATCTGGAGGCGCTGGCGGACCTCGTGGCGCGGATCGCGGTGGGCTACTGAACGAGTTTCAGGACCGTCGGGTACCAGCGCGGGCCGGCCCGCGTCCGCCACCCGATGCGAACTCCCACGGCCCGGTCGGTGGCAGGGAAGACCCGCAGCGGGACCGCGAAGTCCGCGCTGCCGTCCGCGGCAATGGTGAGCGTCGTTGCGACGGGGCCGGGGGAGCCGTCGGGCGACGGCATCCACTCGGCGAGCAGGGTGAGGGGGCCCGGCACCGCGCCGGTCAGGCGCCCTTTGACGACGAGCGGCAGCGCCGCCGCACACGCGCGAAAAGGAAGCCGCAGGGCCGCGAGACGTCCACCGACCTCGGTCGCGACGACGGCTCCCGGCTCGGAGTAGCCGCCGGCTGCGCGGAGGCGTGCTTGAGCCTGCGTGCGTCGGTCAGCGTACGGACCCGTGGGGTCGAGCACTTCGACGTCATGCCAATCCGCAAGCATCGTCGCGACGTCTCGGTCTCCGTCGCGCAAGAGGCGCGCGGCGCCCAGCCGGACCCGATCCGAACGGTGGCGGCTCAGCCGGAGCAGCGTCGGGACCGCGCGTCTGTCATCTGCACGGAGGCGCGGCAGGGCGAGCAGGACCATGGCGGGGGTGAGCAGGCCGGCGTCGAGCGAGGTCTCGAGGGCGCGGTAGGTGGCCTCGTCGGGATCCTGGAGCGCTGCGCTGAGGGCCGCGAGCCGGAGCGAGGGGGAGAGGTCGGGGATGTCGAGTGCGCGACGCACCGTGTCGCGCGCGTCCGGGTCGCCGAGCCGGGTCAGCTCGGCCAGGACGGCGTAGCGGGAACTTGGGGGGACCCGGTGGAGCCAGACGCCGGCCGCTCGCCACCCACCGTGGTCGCCGAGGGCTTCGCGCGATCGTGCTCGGGCGAGGATGTCGTTGGGGGGCGTGTTCTCGTCGACGGTGAGGCGGGCCGCGTCTCCGGGCTCGCCGAGGGACCCGAGAGCGCGCGTCGCAGCGATCCTCAGCCTCCGGTCGGCGTGCTCGAGCAACGAAAACAACACGGGACGCACGTCCCGCAGGCCCAACCGGACGGCCGCGGTCGTGGCGGCGACGCGCACCTTCACGTCCCGGTGCGCGAGGAGCGCCCGGACCCGCGGTGCGATCGTATCGACGTCGGGCGGGACGTTGAGGAGCGCCTTTTCGAGGTCACCGACGGACGATGATGCGGACTCCAGAACCTCCCGCACCACGGCAGCGACCGGGGATTCCACGTCGCTCTCGGCGGCCGGGCGCTCGGTGGCGCCGGTTGCGACCGGGAGCTGGACGACGGCGTCGAGGAGTTCGGACAACGTCGTTTCGCGTGGATCGCCGCGTCCCGCGAGGTTGTCCGTTTCGCCTGGGTCTGCCGCGAGGTCGTACAGCTCGCGGCCCGTGAACGAACCGCGGACCACGAGCTTCAGTCCGTCTTCGCCGACGATCATCCGGCGCGTCGTCTCCTGCACGAATGGAATCACGACCTCGGAGAACGCGAACGACGGAAGCGGACGTCCCAGCAACAGTGGCACGAGGCTGTCGCCGTGCCCGCGCCCGAAGTCGACGTCCAAGAGGTCGGCGATGGTCGGTGCGAGGTCGGTGATGTCGGATGGCGTGGTGACGCGGCGAGGGGCCACGCCCGGAACCCGCACGAGGAACGGGACTCCGACCTGCTCCTCGTACACCGTGCGGTAGTGGAAGAGCCCGCCGTGCTCGCCGAACTCTTCGCCGTGGTCGCCGTGGAGGACGACGACCGTACGATCCCAGCGACCGGTCTCTCGCACCGCGTCGAAGATCCGTCCCAGCGCGCGGTCACACACCCGGATGTCGCCGTCGTAGCGGTCCTGGTTCGAGGAGCCGAGGTCGGGTTCGCCGACGTAGGGTGAGTGCGGGTCCATGAGATGGACCCACGCGAAGAACGGCTGCGTGGTTGGTTGGGCGCGCAGCCGTTTGACGAAGGCGTCTGCGATCAGCGACCCCTGCACGTCGTCGCGCGCCTCGTACGGGTTGCGGACGTCGAAACCGCGGAACGACTGCCGGAATCCCGGCCCCCGCCGCATGATGTCGGAGAGCGCGGTCAGGGCCCACGTCGCGCGGCCGGCGTCGCGCAGCGTCGTCGGGAACCACGGCTCGTCGCTCGGCACGAGCCGGCCCACCTTCTTCAAGTAGTGCGAGGTGTGGGTCGGATACCGCGCCGTGAACATCGACGTGATGGCATGGGCGCTCGCCGGGAACGTCGAGTACCCACGTTCGAACACTACTGACTCTCCGCCCAGCCGGTCGACGTTGGGGGTGAGGCCGCGCTGGTTGCCGTAGAGGCCCAGACGATCGCGTCGGTAGGTGCACACGGTGATCCAGAGGACGTCGAGGTCGCGACGATCGGGGACGGCGGCGTCCAGCTCGGCGCCGAGTCCGGACCGATGGCGACCGAAGTGCGCCTGCCATCTGCCCTTGGTCTCGGCGCTCACGGTGCGGGCGGCCGCAGCCGGGGCAAGGTGGTGCGCGATCAGGTTCGTCAGTGTGTGGCGGTAGGCCGCGTCGGTGACGTCCGGGACGGCCAGGATCGCTGCGGGCAGCAGCACGGCGATCCAGAGCGGCCGGCGTCGGAAGGCGGCGGTCGGAAGAGCGGCGGCCGTCGCCAAGAGCAGTGCTGCGAAGAGCACGACGTGACGCAGCACGGGAACGGGTGGAACGTTGATTTGCGACGCCCCGACCACCACGCCGACCCCCGCGATCAGCAGCCCGGTCCGCGCGAGCCGCCCCCGGGTCCGGGCCAGCGCGGCGCCGATCGCGATCGCCGCGATCAGGCCGCCCGCCACGAGGACGACCGAGCGCGCCGAGTCGTCGGGCAGCAGACGCATGAGCAGCGGGCGCCCCGCGAGCTCACGCGCCGCGACCACCAACGGGGTCGCGAACCCGGCCCCGACGACAGCGGCGCACAGCTGGGGGTGGGGACCCGGCTCCTCGAGATACACACGCCCCAGGGCGTTTGCCAGCGTCGCCCCGAGCCACCGGATGCAGGTGAGACCGGCGCCCGCCACGAGCCCGGCGAGCGACCACGGCAACGCGGCCCGGGCCACGACCGCGAGGGGCGACGTCTTCGCGAGCTCGGCGGCGATTCCCAGCACGGCGCCCATGGCTGCACCGGCTGCGACCGCGCTGACTGCGCAGGCGAGACCTCCGGGCATCCACGCCTGATCCGGACCCGCGCTCCTCCGCCTCATCAGCGAACCGGCTCCACGACCAGCCGAAACCCGACATCTGGCGATCGCAGCGTCGCCGGGCTCGCGACCACTGCGCGCAGGGCGCCGGCGGCGACGCTGGTCGAGCGCCCGCGGATGATCCTGCGCACCCCGGCCGGGTCGGCGGCGTCAGCCGTCCATTCGGCCACGTTGCTCTCCATGTGCAGCAGACCGTACGGCGATCGCAGCTCCCGCCAGGTGTCCACGGGTCGGAGTACGGTCCGGTCCGCGAGCGGGTCGCGCCGGTCGCGGTCGCCCCACGGATACGTGCGGCCGTCGGTGCCCCGCGCCATCTTGTCCCACTCGAGGGTCGTGGGCAGGCGGAAGGTCCATTGCCCGCCGCCGTCGAGCTCCGTTCTCCACGCGGCATACGCCACGGCGTCGGCGTGGTTGACCCGCGAGACCGGCCAGCTGCCGCGTTCGGGATGCGACTCCAGTTCGAGCCACTTCGCGTTGCCGTGGCCGGCTCCGGCGGGGGTCGCGAGGAAGGCGGCGTACTCGGTGCGGGTGACCTCGTGGCGCGCGGCGCCGAACCCATGATCCAACGACCTCACCGGCCCGCGGACGCCATCAATCGAGGCCCCCGCCGGGACGGGAGAGAACCCGCCCGGCGGGTCCAGGATCTCGATCGTGACGTCACCGTGATCGGGCAGGATCAGCACCGGTACCGTGTCCGTGTGGTCGCTGTGCTCGACCGTGATCAGGTAGTGACCAGGCAGGAGGTCGACCTGGATCGGTGACCCGCTCCCCGTTCGCTCGGGGAACTCCGGTTCCTCGTCCGTCGCCGGGTGCGTCAACGTCGCGACGCGTGCGAGGGTCCAGTGAGTGTCGTCTGGCAAGTGGGCCGTGAGCGCAACCTTGTCCGGGGTGCGCGCGAAGAGGAGCCACAAGGTCGTGAAGAGGAACACGGCCGTGAGCGTGAGCCAGACGCGGTCGATGCGGAGCCGCATGGCGGCAGTCTACGCGCGAGCCGCTGACGTTGCGTTGGCGAGCAGTGCGCGGTCTCTGCGGTGAATCTGGATCTCCAGCCTGGCTAGAGCTCGAGCTTGACGAGCTCGCCGTCTCGCACCGTGACGATGTTCTTGGGGTCCTGGCGGCTCTGGAGGATCTTCAGCAGATCGAACTCGCCGTTGCGCTGGGCCACGACGACGCGATACACGCCGGCTTTGAGTCCCTTGGCCTCGAACTCGCCCTTCGAGTTCGTGGTCATCGAGCGGTTGACCGGGACCTTCGGGTCGTCGCTGGTGATCATGACCGTGGCCTTGCCGTCGGGCGCACCGTTCTTCTTGAGCACGACACCGCTGATGGTGCCGCCTCGGGCGAGGGTCACTTCCGGCGCGTCGACGACCCCCCGGTCCTCACAGGTCACTGGCGCTGTCTCGGCGTCGGTGTAGTTCCGGTGCACGACCTTGATCGAGTAGCGGCCAGCGAGGATGTGCGGAATCTTCCACTCGCCGTTCTTGTCGGTCGAGGTCGTCTTGTCACTGGACACGCGCATCTGGCTGCCGATGAGGCGTCGGAAGATGTCTGCGGCAGGATCGCCGGAGCTCGGCTGGGCGAGGCTGATTCGCGCGCCCTTCACGGCCTGGCCTTCGGTGTCGCGGACGACGCCACGAATCGTCGCGCCCCTCACGAGTCGGATCTCGATGCCGGTGACTTCCTGCTCGGCGAGGACGACGATGGGCTCGGTGCGGCCCCCGGCGTAGCCGTCGGCGGCGCCGATGAGGTAGTGCTTGCCGGGGGGGACGTCGACGTAGGAGAAGGTGCCGTCCTCGGTCTGGAAGCGCTGGCGAGAGCGGGCGGCCGTGAACAGTGGCGTCGGCGTCGCGCTGGTGGCGACGGTGAACGATGCGACGGGCTTGCCTGACTCGTCGTCGATGACGCGGCCGAGGATGCGGGCGCTCTGGACCATCTCGATGACGTTGCTGTCCGTGTTGAAGTCGGCGGAACGTCCGTGGCTGTCCTGGTAGCCGCGGGCCTTCACCGATAGCAGGTAGCGAGCTTCGAGCACGCCCGTGATGACGAAGTTGCCATCCTCATCAGTCCGCGTACTGGAAGTGAGGAACGACTTCGCAGTCGCGGCCCGGGCGTTCATCATGTTCCGACTCGGGCGGCGACCTCGATTCGGGGCGGAGCGATCCTTGTCTTGTCCGCCGGCGTCCCCGGCCGCCTCGTCCGCGGAGGGTCGGGGGTTCTGCCGATGCTGAGCGAGCATGCTGACCACGCGCGCCGTGACGAGTGCGTCCGCGATCGGCGCGTCGGTCCGCTGGTCCTTCACGTGGCCGCGGATGGTGAACCCCGCGCCGAGCGTGAAGTTGACGTCGCGGGCACCTTCGGTCTCGTCCTTGAGGTTGACGCCGTTGCGCCCGTCCGTTCCGAAGCCCTCCTTCCGCACGATGACCTTCTTCAGCCCCGCGGTCAGGTGCTCGACTCCGTACTTGCCCGTGGCGTCGGTCGTCGACCATTGTTCGGGCTTTGCGAGCGGGTCCGCGTTACTGACGTTCGTGTCGTAGACGGAGACCTCGACTCCTTCCAAGGGCGATCCGTTCGAGTCGGTGACCGCTCCGGCAATGCCGACGCCGTCCTTCAGCTTGATCGTCTGCTGCAGCGTGGCGGGAGTGAACGGGTCGATCGGGTGTCGCCGCTCGGTCGTGTACTCCGCGTGTTTGGCGCGCAGGACGTAGATCTCTCCCCGCGCGAGGTTCTGGAACCGGAAACGCCCGTCGGCTTCGGTGCTCAACTCCAGGAGCGTGTCGCCTTCCTGGGCCCGAGTCTTCACCTGGCTCAGGTCGCGAATCAAGGCCACCTTCGCTTTCGCGAGCGGTTCGCCGTTGGGATCGGTCACGACGCCGGTGAGCGCGATCCCGGTCTCGCGGCCGTCCAGCCGCGTGGTCACGCCGCTTCCGTCCACCGATGGTGTGAACTGCGCCGTCTTGATGGGCGACACCGGCACCCCCGACGGGCCCCCGCTCGTGCCGGTGTCCCCTTCGGAACTCTCGGCGACCTGGCCATCACCTCCACTGGCGTCCAGAGCTTCGTCGTTCTCCAGAAACCCACCCAGGTACAACCCCGCGGCGATCAGACCGACGACGACGAGCAAAAACAACGGGATGGCAAGCTTGTTCATGGCATCACTCCGAACGTGAACGGACCCCGGGCGCCGGGGTCGTCATTTGGACGCGTTCCCGAGCATCGGTCTTCCCCTTGAATGGTCCGAATTCCCTCCAACGGACAGGAATCCGGTCACCGAACCGGGTCAGCGAACCTAACTTGGCTCCCCGGAAGGTGAAACAACGATCCACCGTTCCCCGAACCGAGCTCCCCGGAGGCTTGTGCCCCCAGCCGGTCGTGAGTATTTTCTCTCCGCTTCGCCCGTGTAGCTCAGTTGGTTAGAGCAGCTGATTCTTAATCAGCGGGTCCGGGGTTCAAATCCCTGCGCGGGTATAGGTTACGGCCGTCGGTGGGAGCTTGCTCCCGCCGTGCGGCACAGCTTGCGGCCGAGGAGACGGTTTTTTTGTCGTGCCTCCTTGGCCGCATCGCGTTCCGGGGCCGCGCCCGCCGAGGATGTTGACCGCATCGCCGCTTTGTCGTTGACCTCTCCGACCGGCAAAGACGGGCTCTCGGCAACCTCATTGTCTGGTCTATCCGGGAGCGGTCAATCAAGAGCAATTGGGGGCATTGGGTTCGAACGAGAGCTCCGCCAGCCGCCATGGCGGAGTCCTCGGTGGGTGTGGCTCTTTTCGGACGACGGCGCGGCGCTCATCCCGCGCGCCTCAATTCGTCGGCCGCGTAGCGGCGCAGATGGTTGGTTTCGAGC
>NZBC01000033.1 GCA_002687715.1 Planctomycetota bacterium
AAACTCCCGAGGACGGGAGACAGACGGTCGATTCGCTCACCGGGGAGTATTCAGTGGCCGCGACGGATTATTCGCGACCTGACGACACCGTCTGGTCCAGAGCCGCCCGCGGGCTGCGGCCGCGAACCGGACGGACGGCGCCGACCGTCGGTCTCAAACGGCCGGGCATCTTCCCTGCGTTCCTCCGCACAGTAGACTGACCGCCCGCGCCGGAGTGGCGGAATTGGCAGACGCGGCGGATTCAAAATCCGCTGGCCTTAACGGCCTTGAGGGTTCGAGTCCCTCCTCCGGTATCGACCAAGCCAGGCACCGGCGAGGTTCGCCGCCTCGGGACCGCGCGATGGTCCTGCGGTGTCGCGATCGCTCCCACCACGCGATTCCGTCCGGCTGCCCCGGACCCGTCGCTGCACGGCGGGGGCCGTGACCCGAGGTCGAACGACACCCCTGGCGGGCGCGCGCCTCGAGTCCGACGCGCTCGCCCGGGAGACGCGGGCCGCAGGGGCGTCCAATCATCTCCTGACCCTCGAATCCGGAGGGAAGGCCAGATGGTCAACCGGTCTTCTTGGTCTTCTTCTTGGTCTTCTTCTTCTTGGTCTTCTTCTTCGACGAAGGCGTCGGCGAGTCATTGCCGCCGATGACGTTCCACTCGGACGAGAGCATCCACTGGGTCGTCTGATCCTCGAGCCAGCTGCGAATGGCGCCCGCCTGGATCCGAATCGCCACCTCCTTCTTCATGCTCGCCTTGCTGATGGACCGCTTGAACGGTTCCTTCGTAATGACAGTCGCCGGCATGTCTTTCTCCTTGGTGGTCGGTCACTGGTCGAGGAGGGCCGCTTCCATCTTCTTCACGTCTGCGAGGTCTTTCCTCAAGGCGATGACCATCTTGAGAATCGCCTTGGCGGCGGCCCCATCCGTGAATCGAGTGGCCTCGGGGTCCCGGGCGGCAATGGCGGCCTTCAGGGGCCCGTCGATCCCGATCGGGAGATTCTGGATCACGGAGATCGCCTTGGCGTCATCCAGTTGGTCCACGCGGTCGAGAAGCACCTGCGTCCGGCTCTGGGTGTCGATGACGGCCTGCCCCCGCAGCTCGAAGACGACCTCCATCTTCGCCTCCGCAGCCTTCGCCTTCTGGCCCGAGGTCTCCGTGATGTCGATGAGCGCACCGGGGATGGTCCCGGCGGTGTAGTAGTCCTCGATGTCGATCAGCCCCTCGTGCAGCGAATAGCTGGCCAGATTGGTCCCCATCCGGGTGCGCAGGCTCACCAGCACCTCCTTGCGGCGTGAGGTCATCTTGGCGAGTACGGCCGGCATCGCCTCGTCGAAGAACGCGTGCTTGTCGAAGGTCGCCTTGCCACCCTGGAGCCCGGTCGCGATGGCATGGAGGATGGCCTTCGTGCTCGACCCGCCCACGAAGGTCCCCGCGGCATTGATCCCCAGGACCGCCCACTCGATGCCGATGTTGAGCCGGAGGCCCTGCCGGTGCAGATCCTGGCGGAACGCATTGAAGTGGATGTCGATGGCCCGGATGCGGCCGTTGAGGATCTCGTTGCGTTTCGCCGCGTCCGGTCCCGTGTCGTAGTAGTTCTCCTTGATCCACTTCGGACTGTAGTAGTTGCCCAACGCCGCGAGCTCGGTCGGAGCGTCATGAGACGAATCCGGATAGCCGTCGAGCGCGGCCTGACAGCCGCAGAGAACCAGAGCGGCCAGTGCGAGAGCGGCAGCCTGCCTGTAGGACATTCGACATCCTCCATCCCTTGTCGACGCGCGTCCCCCGCGATCACGCCATAACGATGGTCGTTACTCTTCGCGGAACCGGACGGATGACCCTACATTCTGAATAGCGCAGGGTCAATCGACCGGTGATTCGCATCGGGCGGTATTGTCCGGACCGCCCCTCGTGGGATTAACGCCATTGGCGCCTCTCCCCCGCCGCCTTTCTCTCTACCGCTCCTCGCTCAGCGCATTAGCTATTACCAGCAGCGCCATCGCCGTCCCGTAGCTCTTGCCCATCTCATGGCTGTCCATGAACAGGCCGTCGATCTCGGGGTAGTGGCGGACGCGCTCCACGAGGCGGGCGTGGGTCTCGGCCTGCAACGCGGGGTCGAGATGATCGACGGCCTCGCTCGTGTGATAGAGGGTGTGGAAGAACATGAAGCCCGCGATCTGACCATCGGAGTGGAAGTCCGTGCGGCGGACGCCCTCGATGCGGTCGTAGTGCTTCCAGAAGTTGGCGAACGAGGCGCGGACACGCTCGGGCGAGCTCTTTCCGAGGGCGTGGAGAGCGGCCTCGCAGAGCGCGGTGCGGGTGCTGGCGTTCTGGAGGTTCTTCGCGCCCCCGCGGCGGGAGCCGGCCGTGCCGCCGTAGGAGAAGGAGCCGTCCTCGCGACGAGCAGCCGTGATCGCTGACGCCGCCTGGTCGAGGACCTTCTGGTCGATGGGGACGCCGCGGTCCTTGGCGGCGAGCAGCCCCTGGACCATGACGGCGGTGCAGAACGCGTTCGAGTACTCGTGGGCCCAGAAACCCGCCTCGCGCTGCCGCTCCGCGGCGTCCCCCACGATGCTGCGCATCGACCGGCGGGTTGCGCGACGTTTGGACTCGATACCTTGCGCGTCGTGGCGGTGCGCGAGATAGAGCAGGCGATACGCGTCGGCGTATACGTCCTCGTTGTGACCCCGATTGATCCGACTCGCATCCATGAGATAGCGATCGCCACGGGCGAGCGCATCATCAATGGCCTCGGCCAACTCCGGGACCCGGGCGCGATGGCGCTGGAGTGCCTGGAGCGCCAGCGCCGACACCGCCACCCAGACGTTGGGAGTGATGCGCTTGTCCGGACAGTACGCGTAGCGCGCGTCGTTCCATCCGCCGTCCGCTCGCTGTTGGGCCAGGAGGTGGCGGACGCCGCGTTTGACGAGCTCGGACACTGTCGGCAGCTTCCCCGGCCAGGTCGTGTCGGCCGGGAGCGCCCCTCCGACCGGCGACGCCGACGGAAGCCACTGCAGACGTTCATGCCCGAAGAACGCTGCTCCCAGCGGGCGCGCGTCGTCGACGCCGAGCAGCAGATTGACGCGGGCGCGGCGCGCGAACGGGTCTTTCGGATGGCGCTGGATGATCTCGTGGAAGCGCCGCAGCGCGCCCGTCTCGTCGCCAGCGTGCAGGCGGATGAGCGCGAGCAGGTAGCCTGCCTCCGCGCGTCGCGTTCCGACCCGGGCATCGAACACGGATCGGAGAACCTTCACGGCGTCATCGAACCGGCCCTCCCGCACGAAGACCAACCCGCGTTCCGCCGCGACGTCACCTTGGCGACGGGTGCGGACGCGAGTGGCGAGACCGCTCGGTGCCCGCCGCGGACGCCCTCGCCCGCGGCCTCCCTGTCCGGTGCGGAGCTTGGCGTCGGCAGCCGCGAGCAGCTTCAGAGCCCCGTCCGCGTCCCGCAACCTGCGCTTCAGCAGCGCCTTGCGATACAGGATGTCGGCCGACGGGTCGGAATCTGCCTCGAGCAGCGCCAGCGCGCTCGCCCACTCGCCGCGGTCCATCGCCTGCCCGACGTCTTTCGTCTCGAGAGGCCCCTGGACCTTCTCCAGCACGCCGCGGAGGACGTCCGCGAACCACGCCGCGTCGAACGTCCGCACGTTGGCGACGACGTGCGCCACCTTCCCGTCGGGCTTCAGCACGACGATCGCCGGCTCGAGGAACTTCAGCGGGCGGAGACCGAATCGCTCGCACAGCGACTCATCGCACACCATGCGTACCGGCACGAACGACGCCGTCACGATCCGCTCCACGTCAGGATCGCTCCAGACGACCTGGCGCATGTAGATGTCGAGCACGGGCGCCCGGATGAGCTGCCGACCCCGCTTGGTCGACTCGACCACCTTGTAGACGTACCAGAGCACCGGACGTCCGGACTCCCGCGCCTGCTCGAGCGCGCGATCGAGGATCGCCCCCCGGTCCGTGGCCTTCTCCTCGCCCGTCAACCGGGTCTTGAACCGCCTCTGGTCCAGGAACTCCGCACCGTCCTCGATCCAGGAAATCGACTCCAACCGCAGGTCCCGGGCCGGGTGGGGCGCCTGATCGGGCTGGGAGCGAACGAGGGTGACCAGCAGGAGAGTCAGCAGGCCCGGCAGCAAAACGAAGCGGCAGCGCGGCATGGGGAGCTCCTCCTCGGAGCGGGGTTCGGTGGGGGTTGACCCCACCCAGCCTATCCCGGTGGCCAGGAGAACGGGCGCCCGCCCAGGACGTGGAGGTGAAGGTGGAAGACGCTCTGGCCGGCCCCCTCCCCGCTGTTGGTCACGACCCGAAAGGCGTCGGCGACCCCCTCCTGCACGGCCACCTTGCCCGCCACGAGCATCAGGTGGCCCAGGAGGTCCCGGTGAGCGTCCTCCGCCACCCCGACGTTGGCGATCGGTTCTTTCGGGATCACCAGGACGTGCACGGGCGCCTGAGGGGCGAGGTCGCGAAACGCGAGGGCGAGGTCGTCCTCGTAGACCACATCCGCCGGAATCTCCTTGCGGATGATCTTGGCGAACAGGGTCTCCTCAGGTGCCACCAGACCCCTCCGGACCGCCACCGGGGACCACCCCGTGCGTCTTCATCACCGCGATCCACGCCTCCTCCTCCATGACCTCCGCGTCTTCGATGATCATGTTCGGGATGTCATCTTGGACCTGGTACCGGCGCCGGGTCGCCGGGGCGGTGCTGACGAGCCACTCCCCGTCGACCACAAGAGGCGCATGGCTGTCCGGACAGCGGAGGATTTCCAGAAGCTCGGGGTCAATGGGCATGCGAATCTCCGAGAGCCACACACTAGCCACGGAAACGGACGGGGTAAAGAGAGTTCCAGACGCCTTGGAGGCTCCCTCACCGCGCCCTCATTCAGGTCTGATCGTGACCATGGATGCCCCCGATTCGAGTGTTAGGATGCGCCCTCCGAGCGAAGAAACGGGGGGTTTTTCTTCCTCCTAAACTCTGTCCCACACGCGTGCTGCGGAGAACCATGCCCGCTCCCGTATCGACCCGTGCCCAGCAGTTTCGCGAGCTTGTCGAACGTGGCGAGCTCCAAGGTTTCGAAGACCTCTGGATGGAAACGCTCGACGTCGCTCCGGCTGACGTCCAAGCGTTCCTGGCCGGAATCGACGCTTTGGAATCCCAGGGTCTGTTCGACAAGGTGGGGCTCTATCTGTCCATGCTCACCCCCGTTCTGCTCGAACGGGAGCTGTGGTCCGAGGCTCTTCAAGCCCTCCGCAAGATGGCTGCCATCGCACCTCGCGAGCGCGGACTCCGCCACGGTCTCCTGACCGCGTACCGGAGTCTGTACGCCGACAAAGCCAATCTGGAGGCTCTACTCGAACTCGCCGGGGTCACCGAAGGCAAGGACCTGAAAGAAGGGGTCGAGAAGATCGACACATTCCTGGGGTTCACGGTCGGCCGCTACCTCTTCCATCCGGGCGGCTGGTTCGCCGGCCGGGTCACGGAGGTCGATGCGGAAGAGGCCTCTGTGGTCATCGATTTCATGGAAAAGCGGGGACACCGCATGTCCATGGAGATGGCGGCCAAGAAGACGGAGTTCATCGCCGACACGGACATTCGTGCGATGAAACTCGACCGTCTCGACGAGCTCAAGACCCTCGTGGAGGAGGATCCGGTCGAGCTGATCCGGTGTGCGTTGAGGAGCCGCCGCAACAAATGCGTGCTGCGCGACCTCCGCGACCGCATCACCTCCGAGCCCGACGTGATCATCACGACCAAGGTCTGGTCTCGCTGGTGGCAGAAGACCCGCACCAAGGTCAAGTCTGCCGACGACATCACCATCACTCCGGGTGCGAATCCGACGCTCGAGCTGGGCGAGAAGTCTGGTGGCTACGCTGAGGCATGCCTCCGCGACCTGCGGCACATCGCGACCGGTTCCCGGCGCGTCCGGTATTTCCGTGACCTCATGAAGGAGGCCGCGGCGCACGAAGACGGCGAGAAGGCCCTCACCGGGGTCGCCCAGTCATTGATCGAAGAGTCGTCCGAACTCGAACACGGCCCGCAGATCTCCCTTGCGTTCCTGCTCGACGAAGCCAAGGGCAAGTGGCCGGTCATCTCCCCGCCGGACGATCTCTCGCCGAGCGTGGTCGTCGCCGACCACGAGGCCACGCTCGCCGCACTCCCCTACATCCCCGTCGGCGCCCACCGGGTCGCGGCGGTCATCGAGATCCAGAAGCAGGGTGAGGTCGATTGGCTGGAATTCTGCTGTTCCGTCATCCTCGGCGGCGCCGCGGAGGCCTGCGACCACTGCCTGCACGAACTCGTGCGGGCCGGCGCGGCCGAGCAGACCGAGCGCACTCTCGCCGCCGTTCTCGAACGCTACCGCGACTACCCGCGAGCGTTCCTCTGGTACCTGCGCAATGCCCGCGTCGGCAAGCTGCCGGAGAGCGTTCGCCAGGAACGCATGTCGACGCTGCTCGAGAAGGCGCTCGTTCTCCACAGCCACCTCGACGTCGCTGGAATCGGCAAGGCCGCGGAATGCGAGGAGCGCATCCTCGGCAAGGACATCGGCAAGGTCTTCCCACTCCGCGACTTCGAGTTCATCCGCAACGCATTCGTGGAGGCGTCGGAGTCCGAAGCCCAGAACCTCGCGTCACTTCTGCGCAACAACCGCAGCCTTCAATCGGACCTGCGCGACCACATGCTCGCGAACATGTTCCGGGTCCGCCCGGAGGCGGCGAAGACCGAGATCGAGATCACCGATCCCCTGTTCGACCCGAACATCCTCTACACGACGGCACGGTCGCTCGAGGCCAAGAAGGCCGAGTACGAGGACGTCGTCAATCGGCAGATTCCCGAGAACGCGGCCGAGATCGGCCGCGCCGCGTCGCACGGCGACCTCTCCGAGAACTCGGAGTGGACGGCCGCGCTCGAGAAGCAGGGTCAACTCACCCACGTCGCCGAGGAGCTCGGCGACGGCATCGGCAAGGCCCGCATCATCGACCGCAGCATGATGGACAGCCGCCAGAAGGTGACCCTCGGCTCGCGCGCTACCGTCACGGACGCCCACGGCGTTCGTCACGAATACACGGTGCTCGGCCCGTGGGACGTCGATAGCAATCGCGGGTTCATCTCCTACCAATCGCCGCTCGGCAAGGCGCTCATCGGACACGGCACCGGCGAGAGCGTCTCCTTCGAAGTCCCGTCCGGCAAGCTCGAGTACTCGATCGTCCAGGTTCTCGACGGACTGGAAGAAGCCGAGCGGTCCGTGACGGTCGCCTGACCCTCGCGACGCATTCGTGCGAACGCGGCCTGCGCTCACGCCGCCTCGTTGACCCGCCGGAATCTCCTAGCGTAGGAAGAACCCTTGCACCCGCAACGCCTCGGCCACGCGCGGCGTCGAGGGGTCCTCGCTGAGCTCGAGAACGAGGTCGTTGAGGCGCTCGCCGGCGATGGCCTTGAGCTCCTTGACCTTCAGCGCGGCGTCGAGGGCCTGCTTGGTGGGCGCCTGGATGAGGAGGGTGCGGCGAGCGGAGAGGACCTGGACCCCGGCGGCCCAGGCTTCAACGGACACCTCGACGTTCTGCGGAACCTCGTGGCGGCCGTGACGTCGGAGGACGTCGAGAATGGCCTGCGCTTCGAGGCCGCCAGCCACGGCTTCCTGGACACTGCGCTCGGAGATGCGGTAGTGGAGGCTGTAGTCCGCCTTCTCGCGGCGCGCGAAGCGCGAGACCTCGTGAATCAGCTCGATGCCGCCGGCCTCCGGGAACAGGACGATCTCGAAGTCCGCGGTCACGATGAGGCCGCCGTCCTCCACATCGGCCGGATCCTCGACGGGGAAGCCGAGCACCGCTGCGCCGAGGCGCGTCATGCGCAGCGCGACCGGCTGGTCTTCGACCTCGAGCGTCTCGACGACCCCGGCGAGCGAGAGCGCCTCCGCTCCGAAACGTATGAGCTCGCGCGTCAGCACGGCCGGGGGCGCAAGCGGCGGGATGGGCGCGTACTTGTACCGCTTCTGAAAGCGTTCGCCGACCGTCTCGCGGTCCAGCGTCATCAGATACCGGTTGCGTGACAACGCCGCCATCGTGCGCAGTGACAACCAGCGCGACGGTCCCGCGTCGCGGAGCACGTTGAGGAAGATCTTGCGCAGCCGCGGCTGGTGGAACGCGCCCTTTGCGTCCTTCAAGTCGTTCTGGACGTACGTGAGCAGAAGCTCGGTCCGCTCGACGGGTCCGCGCGTGTCGAAGTCCTCCCAGGCCCGGGTCGTCCGCATGCGCCCCTCGTCGTCCGTCCGGATGAGCTCCGCGTCACTCAGGAACCGCAGGACCCACGACAGCGCGTCTTCGTTGTCGATCGGACGCGCGCCCGGGGAGAGGAGCTCGGTCTCCATCTTGCGCCGCGTCGCGCGATAGAGCGTCCCGTCGCGCGTGACCCGCACGCTGTGATGATCGATGAACGTGCGGATGGACTGGACGTCGGCGAGCACGTCGGCCGGCGGTTCTGGCTCGTCGTCCGCGATCACCTCGACCCCGGGCAAGAGAACGCCGCGAGCGAGATCGAGGAACACGACGACCGACCCGGCGCCGAGCTGCAGCCCGACGTCCGTGAGGTCGCCATGCATGACCGTGCCGAGGAGGGCCTGCTCGAGCGCGACCCGCCACCGATCGTCGACGCCGTACCCGAGCCGCTCCAGGTGCCGTGCCTCCCCGACTCCGCCGTGGTCATAGAGGACGCGTTCCACGGCGGAACGGAGGTCCTTGTCCTCCAGGCTGTCCAAGGCGCGACGCACGCCCTCCGGCTCGGCCAGGATCTTCATGAGCTCCGTGCGATCATCGGCGAGGTCGGGATCGTGCCCGAGCGCTCCCACGCGACGAACGAGCTCGTTCTTCTTCACGGTACGAAGGAACGCACGGACACTGAGCTGCGATTCGAGAGTGCGCTCCGCGCTGCCCAGCGCCGCCGCGAGGACCTCCGCAAGGTCACCCGGTACGAGGTACACGGGCTCGTCGTAGCGCATCCAGGACAGGTCACGCGCCTCCACGAGAAAGCCGCGTTGCTTCAATGCGAACGCCACCGGCTCCACCTCGAACGGCTTCACCGGCAGATCGCCGGCGTCGTCGTCGAATCGCGAGAGCGGCGCGGCAAACTCCTCCTGACCGAGCATCCACTCCAGGAAGTCTCGACACCGGCCGGGCAGCTCCTTGTAGCGCAGCACGACCCGATCGCGGTCGGTCATGAGGCGGATCAGCTCCTGCTTGACCAGGCTCTCGTCACCGGTGGGCACGCCGATGCCGCCCGCCCAGTGGCGATAGACCTCCACCAGTTCGTCCGGTTCCAGGGACACCAAGTGCTTGATGAGACTCATCGGGGCTCGGTCACGCTCGTCCGGCAACCGCGAGCATCGTGGCGCCGTTTCGAATCTCGTACGAATAGCCTTGCTCGGCCAGGAAGAGCTGGCGGTGCGCGGAGAACTCCTGGTCCCGCGTGCCTTCGGTGACCAAGGTGTAGAACAACGCCCGCGAGCCGTCCGTCTTCGGCCGCAGCACCCGACCCAACCGCTGCGCTTCCTCCTGACGCGAACCAAAGGTCCCGCTGACCTGGATCGCGACGTTCGCGTCCGGCAGGTCGATCGCGAAATTCGCGACCTTCGAGACGATGAGGACCGGCACCCGCCCCTCCCGGAACTCCCGGTAGAGAACCTCGCGATCCGGGTTCGGCGTCTTCCCGGTGATGATCGGCGACCCGAGGAGCCGGGCGATACGGTGCAACTGCCGCATGTACTGACCGATCACGAGGATGCGGTCACCCGCGTGCCGCGCGATCAGCTTCTGCAACGCCTCGAGCTTCACCGGGTTCTCGGCGGCGATCCGGATGCGACGTCGGTTGTCCGTCTCCTGGTACCGCTCCTCGAGCGTCGGATCCAACGGGAGGCGGACCTCGACACACCGCGCCTCCGCGATGTACCCGCGACGCTCCAGGTCGCGCCACGGGAGCTCGTAGCGGCACGGCCCGATCAACGAGAACACCTCGTCTTCCTTGCCGTCCTCGCGAACGAGGGTCGCCGTCAGGCCGAGTCGACGACGCGCCTGGAGCTCCGCCGTCACCCGGAAGACCGGCGCGGGCAGCAAGTGGACCTCGTCGTACACCACGAGTCCCCAGTTCGCGCGACTGAAGATCTCGAAGTGGACGAAATCATCCTCGTGGCTGCGCCGCCAGGTGAGGATCTGGTAGGTGGAAACCGTGACCGGCTTGATCTCCTTCAGATCGCCGGTGTACTCGCCGACCTCGTCTTCGGTGAGCGACGTGCGGCTGATCAGCTCGCGTTTCCACTGCGCCACCGCCGTCCGGTTCGTGGTCAGAACGAGAGTCTGGGTCTGGTAGAGCTCCATCGCACGGATGGCGACGAGCGTCTTTCCCGCACCACACGGCAACACGATCACGCCGGCACCACCGCGCTCCGTGCCGCCGGCGTAGAACTGCCGTGCTGCCGAGTCCTGATAGTCGCGGACCTTGAACGCGGTGCCGGTGGCGTCCTCGTCGTGGATGCGAAAGGTGAGGGTGTCGCCCTCCTCGTACCCCGCGACGTCATCGACCGGGTAGCCAACGCGAACGAGCGCCTTCTTGATGAGGCCGCGGCAACCCTCCTTGAGGACCAGGCGACCGTCGGCCTGCTCCTCGAGAAGAGACGCCACGGTCTCGATACCGAGCAGTTCCTCGCGAAGCTCCGGGTCGACCCGCAGCTCGATGCGACCGCCCACCCGCACCAGCGAGAGCCGGCCGGTCCGGGACAACATCTCGGCGATGTAGGCGCGCACTTCCTTGGGCACGCCCGTAGCGGAGTGCTCTTCCAACCAGGACACGATGTCGTCCGTGTCCATGCCGCCAAATGACGCGTTCCAGAGTGAGAGCGACGTCAGCTTGTACGTGTGCAGGTGCTCCGGACTCTTCACGAGCTCCGCGAACCGGCCGAGGCCGACCCGCGCGTCCTCCGCCTGCTCGGTATGGAGGTCCAGCAGGACGGAACGGTCCCGTTGCACGATGAGCGACGGTCTGGGCTTGGCGCTGGTCATGGCGCTGCCTCCAGCACCTTGCGCGATTTCCGGCGTTGCTTCGACTTGCTCTTCGACCCGGCGAGCTCCCGCCTCAGAAACCGCCCCGTCCACGAACCACGGCACTTGGCGATCGCCTCCGGGGTGCCCTCCGCCACGAGCCGCCCGCCCCCGGCACCGCCCTCGGGGCCGATGTCGAGGACATGGTCCGCGCTCTTGATGACGTCCAGGTTGTGCTCGATGACGACCACCGTGTGCCCCTGATCCACCAGCCGGTGCAGCACCTGCACCAGCTTGGCCACATCGTCGAAATGAAGTCCCGTGGTGGGCTCGTCCAGGAGGTAGAGGACCTGCCCCTTCACCCTCCGTCCGAGCTCCCGCGCCAACTTGATCCGCTGCGCCTCACCACCCGACAATGTCGTCGCAGATTGGCCCAGCTTCATATAGCCCAAGCCAACATCCTGAAGCAGCTGAAGGGGCTTGGCAACCCGCCGGTGGTTCTGAAAGAACTCGACCGCCTCGGAGACCTCCATCTCGAGTATGTCGGCGATCGTCTTGCCGCGGTACTCGACGGCGAGCGTCTCGCGGTTGTACCGGCGCCCACGGCAGTCGTCGCAGAGGACCCAGACGTCCGGAAGAAAGTGCATCTCGACCTTGATACTGCCGCGACCGTCGCACGACGCGCACCGCCCCGCAGCCGTATTGAACGAGAAGCGTCCGGCCTTGTAACCGCGCATCTTCGCCAAGGGCGCGGTAGCCATGATCTTGCGGATGGGCTCCATGATGTCGATGTAGCTCGCCGGGTTGCTCCGCGGTGACGATCCGATGGGCGCCTGATCGACGGTGACGCACGCCGTGATCGCCTGGACGCCCTTCAGCGCCTTGCAAACCGTGAGCTTTCCGCGCCGACCGTCCAGCTCGTGCTCGATCGCGGGAGCGAGCGTATCCATCACGAGGCTCGACTTCCCCGAACCCGAGACCCCGGTGACGCAGACGAACGCACCGAGCGGGATCTTCACGTCGAGGTCGTCGAGGTTGTGGATGGAGGCTCCGACGATCTCGAGTGCGCCCGACGGCTCGCGCCGCTCCTCGTTCGGAGGTGCGATCCGAAGACGACCGCTGAGGTAGTCGGCCGTCAGCGTCGACGCGGAGTCGAGATCGGCGCGGGTGCCCTGAAACACGATGTCACCGCCATGCTGCCCGGCGCCCGGACCGAGGTCGATGATCCAGTCCGCGACGTCGATGGTCTCCTGGTCGTGCTCGACGACGACGACCGTGTTGCCGAGGTCCCGCAACTCCCGCAGCGTGCCGAGGAGGCGATCCGTGTCGCGCTGGTGCAACCCGATCGTCGGCTCGTCCAGGACGTAGATCACCCCCGTGAGCCGATTGCCGATCTGAGTCGCGAGCCGGATGCGCTGGGCCTCTCCGCCGGACAGGGTCGCGGCGCTTCGCGACAGGTTCAGGTACTCGAGTCCGACCGCGTCCAAGAACCCCAGCCGATTCACGAGTTCGTTGAGGATCTGGGACGCGACCTGTGAGCCCGGCCCCTTGAACGCGAGCCCGCCGACCCACTCCGCGGCGTCCCGCACGGTGAAGCGTCCGACGTCCCCAAGCGTGCGGTCGGCAATCGTGACGTGCCGGAACGCGGGCTTCAGCCGCTCGCCGTCGCACGCGGGGCACACGTCGCGACGCATCAACGGCTCGAGCTGCTCCAGCCACCACTCGTTCGAGGACGTGCGATGCCATTCCTCGACATACCGGCACAGTCCCTTGAACGTGATCTTCATCTGCCAGCTGGTGCTGCTATTGGCGCGCCGCGACGACTTGCGCAGCTTCACGGCCTTGTCGGATCCGTAGAGGATTGCCTTGCGGGCCTTTGCGGGCAGCTCCTGGAACGGTTTCTTCACGTCTGCGTCGAACGTCTTGCACACGCCGGTAATCGCCTGACGCCAGTAGCCGCCGGCGCGACAGAAGAAGTCTCCCGGACGCGAGACGAGCGCCCCCTTGAACAGGGGGAGGTCCGGCCGAGCTACGAGCCGGTCCTCATCGCAGGAGAGTGAGATTCCCAGGCCGTGGCATGCCTCGCACGCTCCCACGTGGGAATTGGACGAGAACATGCGCGGCGTCAGCTCTTCCTCCAGGAAGAACCCGTGCTCCGCGCAACCCTGCAACTCCGAGAACTCGAGCCGGTCGTCGTCGTCGACGGCCTGGAACGCGCATCGACCGAAGCCGCGCACATAGGCCAGTCCGACCGAATCGAGGACACGGGTACGCGCCGACGCCTTGAGCTGCACCCGATCGATGACGAGCCAGATCTCGCGCACCTTCGATAACGCCGGCAACGCCTGGTCCAGGCGGTGCTCCTCGCCGTCGATCCACACGCGGCGGAAGCCGTCCTCCGAAAGCTCCTTCGAGAGGAGCTTCAGCTGGGTCGGCTTCTTGAGCAGCGTCCCGTGCGGGCCTCCATGCAGCCAGAGCGGTGCGAGCAGGCGGCCCTTGACGTCGGGACGCTCCTTGCGCAGCCGCTTCCAGACCGTATCCGGCGGGAACGCCTCCGCGACGCGCCCACACGTCGGGCAGTGAGGCGTGCCCAGCCGGGCGTACAGCAGCCGGAGGTAGTCCTGGATCTCGGTCGTCGTCGCGACGGTCGAACGCGGGTTGCGACCGGCGGACTTCTGGTCGATGGCGATCGCCGGCGCGAGACCCTCGATGGAGTCCAGTGGCGGACGGTCGAGGCGGCCGAGGAACTGGCGGGCGTACGTCGACAGGCACTCGACGAATCGCCGCTGGCCCTCGGCGAACAGGGTGTCGAACGCGAGGCTCGTCTTGCCCGAGCCCGATGGCCCCGTGACGACGGTGAGCTCTCCTGCAGGGAACCTGGCGTCGACGTGCTTCAGGTTGTGCATGGCCGCGCCCCGGATGCGGATGTCACCCTCGAGCGCGCGATCGCGCGGCTTCTTGCGGCGGCCGCCAGCCTTCTTGCGGCGCTTGGGCTCGAGCAGCTCTCGCAGGACGCGGCCCGTATGGCTCGACCGCGATTTCCGCACCCCGTCGAAGCCCCCCGAATACACGAGCTCTCCCCCGCCACCGCCGCCTTCGGGGCCGAGGTCGATGATCCAGTCCGCGCACTTCACGACGTCGAGGTTGTGCTCGATCACGACCACGGTGTTGCCGGCGTCGACGAGCGCCTGGAGGGCGTCGAGCAGCTTCTTGATGTCGACGAAGTGCAGCCCGGTCGTCGGCTCGTCGAGCAGGTAGAGCGTGCGTCCGGTCGGCGGGCGGTGAAGCTGGCTCGCCAGCTTTACCCGCTGGGCCTCGCCCCCCGAGATCGTCGTGCTGGGCTGGCCGAGCCGCATGTAGCCGAGGCCGACACGGTCCAGCGTGCCGAGGATGCGTTTGATCTTCGGGTGATTGTCGAAGAACGCGAGCGCCTCGGCGATGGGCATCTCCAGGATGTCATTGATGCTCTGCCCGCGGTACCTGATCTCCAGCGTCTCCGGATTGAACCGTTTGCCGTCGCAGGATTCGCACGGGATGGAGACGTCGGCGAGGAACTGCATCTCGACGACCTTCACCCCCGCTCCGTGACACTCCTCGCAGCGCCCGCCCTTCACGTTGAACGAGAAGCGGCCCTTCGAATAGCCGCGCGCCTTCGACTCCGGGAGCGATGCGTAGCGGTCACGAATCAGATCGAACGCTTTCGTGTAGGTGCCCGGGTTGGAGCGCGGCGTCCGTCCGATGGGCGACTGATCGATCTCGATTACCTTGTCGAGGTGCTGCAATCCGGTGATGCGGTCATGCGCACCGGGCGGGTCCTCGGCGTTGTGGAACCGCTGGGCGAGCGCGCGCTTCAGGATCAGGTCGATCAGGGTGCTCTTGCCGGACCCCGACACGCCCGTGACGCACGTGAACACACCGAGCGGGAACGGGACGTCGATGCCCTTGAGGTTGTGGGCACGCGCCCCTTTAACCACGATCCGCCGCTCGTCCGGGATGCGACGAACCTCCGGCATCGGGATCTCGTCGCGTCCGGAGAGGAACGCCCCGGTGATCGAGTCGTGGTTGCGACGGATCGCAGCGGGCGTGCCCTCGGCAACGAGCTCCCCTCCGTGGGCCCCGGCGCCGGGCCCCACGTCCACGACGTAGTCCGACGACTCGATGGTCTCCGCGTCATGCTCGACGACCAGGACCGTGTTGCCAACGTCGCGCAGCTCCTCGAGCGTCTCGATGAGACGGCGGTTGTCACGCTGATGGAGCCCGATCGACGGCTCGTCGAGCACGTAGAGCACGCCGCGCAACTGCGATCCCACCTGGGTCGCGAGTCGGATGCGTTGTGATTCGCCCCCGGACAGCGTCGCCGCGCTGCGGTCGACCGAAAGGTAGCCGAGTCCGACGCGCTCGAGGAACTCGAGCCGAACGGAGAGCTCCTTCAGGAGACGGGTCCCGACCGCCTCCTCGGTCGCCGCGAGCTTCACCTGGCCCACGAACGCGAGCAAGTCACCGATGCTCATCTCCGACAACGCGCCGATCGAACGGTCACGGAACCGAACCGCCCGCGCAGCGTCACGCAGGCGCGATCCGTCGCACGCGGGGCACCGCGCGGGCGCCATGAACTTCTCGAGCGACCGCGTCCGATGCAGGGCGTAACGGTGGCGAATGATCGGGATCACTCCGTCCCACACCCGGCGTTCAGTCTTCTTGTACTTGAGCCGTTTGCCCTCGTACGACAGCTCCAGTTGGATTCGCTTCTCCCCCGCGCCAAACAGCACGAGATTGCGCTGCCGCTCGGTCAGCCTGATCCACGGTTTGTCGCGCGGGATCTTCAACCCATCGCAGACCTGCGCGAGAATCTCGGGTCGCATCCAGCGCCGCAACGCGAATCCGCCCTTGACCGACGCATGGACGGCGCCGCCGTCGATGCTCTTGTCCTCGTCGGGCACGCACAGGCGTACGTCCACGTCGCGATCGGTCCCGAGGCCATCGCATTGCGGACACGCCCCGTGCGGACTGTTGAAGGAGAACAGCCTGGGTTCGAGCTCCACGACGTCGATCCCGCACTCACGGCATGCGAGCGACGATGAGAACGACTCGAGGTCGCTGTCCGCGAGGACGCCACACTGACCCTTTCCGAGCATGAGCCCTTGCTCGACGGCTTCGGTCAGTCGGCCACGCTTGTCGGCCGTGATCTTCACGCGGTCGAGGATCACCTCGATGGTGTGCCGTTCGTAGCGAGCGAGCTTGATGGGCTCGTCGAGCCGAAGGACCTCGCCGTCGATGCGCGCACGGACGTACCCCTTCGACCGCAGCTCCTCCAGCTCCTTGCGGTACTCGCCCTTGCGGTCGTGGACGATGGGCGCCAGGACCATCACGGTCGCACCGCCGTGTCGGCTGAGAATGCGATCGACGACCTGGTCGGGAGTCTGCGAGGTGATCGGCTCGTCGCAACCCGGGCAGTGCGGCGTCCCCAGCCGCGCGTACAGCAGCCGCAGGTGGTCCGTGATCTCGGTGATGGTGCCGACGGTCGACCGGGGATTGCGATTCACCGTTTTCTGGTCGACGGAGACGGTCGGCGAGAGACCGTCGATGTGGTCGACCTGGGGCTTTTCCGCCTGCCCGAGAAACTGGCGCGCATAGGCGGAGAGCGACTCGACGAACCGTCGCTGTCCCTCCTTGAACACGGTGTCGAAGGCAAGCGACGACTTACCAGAGCCGCTGACCCCCGTGACGGTGGTCAGAGCGCCTCGCGGAAGCCGGACCGTGAGATCCTTGAGGTTATGCTCCCGCGCACCGCGGACGATGATCTCCCGCTGAGTGCCCAAAGACGTCAACTCACTACTGGTTAAGCACTTACGGCCGAATCCCTCGCGTGGGGGACACGGCTACAACCACCCATGTGAAACCGTGGATCATAGGGCGAGTCCGCTGGGTCCGCCACCCCTGTAGAAAAGGTGCACGTGCGGTCCAGTTTCCGCGCCCGTCCGGCCGATAGAGGGACCTCACCCCACTCATGTTCCTTCCTCCGGACTACCCCTCCGAGGCGTCCTCCGAGCGCGCTTTCGCCCTCCTGGAAGACGTCGAGACGACGACGAGCGAGATCCACCTGCGCGCCGACCGCCTGGGCACGAACGCGGCGCGGATCGCGGACGATGCGTCCGCCATCGTCGCGGAAGCGGAGGCTGCCGTCATTCGGGACCTTCACCTGACGCCCGACCGCGTTACCGAGCTGCTGGAGCAAAGCAAACAGCGCCTCGAGAGCCTGCTCGGAAGGCTCTCGGAGATCACGCTGCCCGCGGATCAGCCGGTCGTCACCATCGTGGCCTGAGCCGCCCCGCTTCGCTCGGCGGATTGGTACAACCTCTCCATGTCGCTTCCGGAGCGCGTGGGTGAATACAGCATCATCAGGGAGATCGGCCGCGGCGGCATGGGTGTCGTCTACGAGGCCGAGCAGGAGTCCCTCGGCCGTCGGGTGGCCCTGAAGGTGCTGACTGGCCTCGCCGCGCAGGACGGCAAGGCCGTCGAGCGATTCAGCCGCGAAGCCCGGGCGGCGGCGGGGCTCTCTCATCCCGGGATCGTGCAGGTACACGGCGTCGGCCATCACGACGGGTTCCACTACATCGTGATGGAGTTCATCGACGGCGAGAACCTCGCCCTCTGCCTCCAGCACATGTGGAGCGAGAACCTGCAGGCCGCTACGGGCGATATCGAGGCCACGTTCCACGTCGACATGGATGAAACCACGGTCGCGAACGCGGACCTCCCCCCGGCGATCGCCAAGGTCGCCGCCGCCGCGGCCGGCGAGGGTCCCCAAACCCGCGCGCACCGCCTGACCGGACGGCGCCTTCGACCCATCGTCGAGCTCATCGTGCGCGCGGCGCAAGCCCTCGACGCCGCCCACGCGCAGAACGTGCTTCACCGCGACATCAAGCCCGGCAACATCCTCGTGACCAACAGCGGCGTGGTGAAGATCGTCGACTTCGGACTCGCGCGCACGCAGGGCGCCGACCGGCTGACCCAGACCGGCGACGTCATGGGTACGCCGTCTTACGTGTCCCCCGAACAGCTCCGCGGCGGCGACGTGGATCAACGCGCGGACGTGTACAGCCTGGGCGTCACCCTCTACGAGGCCGTATGCGGACGCGTCCCCTTCGAAGCGGACAGCGTCCAGGCGCTCCTGCACCAGATCCTGCACAAGGAGCCGCCGCCCCCGCGCAAGATCAACCCGACCCTCCCCCGCGACCTCGAGACCATCTGCCTCAAGGCGATGGAGAAGGAGCCGGGGCGCCGCTACGCGACCGCTGGTGAGCTCGCGGACGACCTGCGGCGGTGGCTCGACGACCAACCGATTCTCGCCCGACCAGCGGGCGTCATGACGCGGGTATTCAAGCTGGTTCGACGCCGGCGCGGAATCGCCATCGCCGCCTCGATCGCGATCCTCGCAGTCGTCGGCGCGTTCATCGTGACGGACATGGTGAAGAGCGGCGCCGACGAGAAGATCCAGACTACGAATCTCCTCCACGATCACACGCTGCGTCATGGGCAGGCCAGGGCAGCCGTCCGGGACGGCATCACCAACTCCGCGCAAGGCAATGACCGCGGCGCCCTGGTCTATTACACCAAAGCCATCGAGCTGGACGATGACGCGACGCTGGCGTACGTGTTGCGCGGCGCCGAGTACCTGCGCGCCGGGCGCCGCATCCAGGCCGAGCGCGACATCCGCCGTGCGCTCGAGCTCGATCCCGATGGTCACGCCGCGCGGCATGCGTGGGCCATGTGGGAGGTGCAGGGCGACGACTCCCGCAAGCCGTCCGACATCGACCTGGAGTTCGCCCCAGATGCGGTCACCGACCTGCTCGAGCTCGACGCGCTCGGAGTGCTCGAACGCATGCGAGGTCGCTACCTCTCTGGCTACGGGTTCTTCGCGCAGGCCCGGCAGGCCTCGTTCGAGTCGCGCAAGCGCCTCTCCAGCCTCGTCGGCATCGGCATGTGCGCGTTCCACCTCGGCCGCTACGACGAGACTCGCGAGGTGTTCACCGCGCTACAGACCCTGCTGCCCCCGCAGAACCCGCTGCCCAGCATCATCCTCATCTACTGCGCCTGGAAGAAGGCTCAGACGGCCCCCCCCGCGGTGCGCCAGTACCTCGCCGCCGACGCCCGTCGCTACGTTCGCAAGCTGAAGCCGCTGATGAACCAGAACCCGTTCGCAGCGCTCGCCTGCGCCACGGCGGACACGCTCGTCCCTGAAGATCAGCGCGTCGCGGATGCACACGCCCCCGGCTTCTGCCTGAAGCGCGCCATCCAGCTCGGCGGCGGCATCGAATCCGGCCAACTCCCGGCACTGTTCCACGAGATCGCGGCGACGGTCTTCGTTCGTCTGGATCCCGACGCCGCCAAGCGTCACGCAACCGAGGCGCTACGGCTGCGACCCGACAGCGCTCTGGCCGCGCTCGTGCTCGGCCAGATCGCGCTGCTCGGAAAGGACCTGCCCACCGCCATCACCCATACCCAGCGGGCGTTCGAGCTCGCCCCGGATTCGCCGGACGCGATCCTGGCCCTACTGGAGATGCCGCGGACCCGCGCCAAGAGCGCCCCCACCAACCAGTACGCTCTGGCCACGCACCTCCTCGAGATCATGCCCGACAACCCTCACCTGTCGGAGCGCGCGGCTCGCATCCTCACGGCTGCGAAGTCGACGAAGCAAGCTTCCCGGGCCTGGCGTCACGCAGCCCAGCGGTTCGCCGAGCTGGAGATGCACGCGGACCAGAAGCGCGCGGAGGAAAAGGCAGCTGCCCTCGAAGGGCGGTAGATTCACGAGGAAGTAGAATTCCCGACCCGACGGTTGAAGGGGTGGTTCTCCATCGCCCTGCCCCTCAGTTCTTCAACCCAGGATGCCCTCGATGCAACGCAACCTCGGCCTCGTGATCGCGCTGACTGGCGCCCTTCTCGGGTGGTGCGGCCGCAGCCTCGTCCAGGAGGCGCCGTCGAAGGTGGCTCCGAAGGACTGGTCGTTCCATCACCTCGACACGGTCTCCGCGGAACGCTTGAAGACCGGACGGCCCTACCGCCAGTTCATCAAGCGGGACACCCTGACCTGCGGGCTCTACGCCTTGAAGAAGGGCGCCACCGACGGCCAGACGCCGCACGCCATGGATGAGGTCTACTACGTGTCCAAGGGCGCCGCGTCGTTCACGGTCGGTCAGGGCGACGACGCGGAGACGCAGAAGGTGAAGACGGGCGCGGTGATCTTCGTCAAGCGCGGAGTGCCACACCGATTCAAGGACATCAGCGACGACCTCGAAGTCCTCGTGTTCTTCTCTACCGCGAAAGCGAAAAAGAAATGACCCACTCTTCCCGCATCCCACTCCTCCTGCTCGCTGTGCTCGCCACCACGGCGCCCGGCCAGGAACGCGCACAAGCGTACGTGGGGGCGCACGTCATCCCCATCGAAGGCGACGAGATCCCGGACGGCGTCCTCATCGTGCAGACCGGCCGGATCGTCGCCGTGGGCCCCCGGTCCAAGGTCGAGATCCCGTCGGGGGCGAAGGTCCACGACGTCAAGGGCAAGGTCATCATGCCCGGACTCGTGTGCACCCACTCGCACGTCGGCGGGCCGTCGGGGGGCGACCGTAGCGGCCCCATCCAGCCTGATGTCCGCGTCCTGGACTCGATCGACGCGACGGACGTCGGCTTCCAGAAGGCCCGCTCGGGCGGACTCACGCTGCTCAACGTCATGCCGGGGTCCGGCCTGCTCTGCAGCGGACAGACGGTGTACCTCAAGCTGCGGCGGGCCAAGGTCATCGACGACCTCGTCATCCGCCTGAAAGACAAGAGCCTCGCCGGCGGCCTGAAGATGGCCAACGGCACGAACTCGCAGGGCGATCCTCCGCGCCCGGGAACGCGCGGGAAGTCGGCGGCACTCGTCCGCGAGACATTCGTGCGGGCCCAGGAGTATCGGAGCAAGCTCGAAGCCGGGCGCCGCGATCCCGACAAGATGCCCGAGCGCGATCTCGGGCTCGAGTTCCTCGTGGAGGTGCTCGAAGGGAAGCGCGTCGTCCACCACCACACCCACCGCCACGATGACATCATGACGGTGATCCGGCTCAAGAAGGAGTTCGGGTTCCGCGTCGTGCTGCATCACGTGAGCGACGCGTGGAAGGTCGCCGACCACATCGCCGCCTCGAAGACGCCTTGCTCGATCATCATGATCGACAGTCCGGGCGGGAAGATCGAGGCGAAGGACATCGAGTGGAGGAACGGCGCGGCGCTGGAGCAGGCCGGCGTGCTCACCGGCTTCCACACCGACGATCCAATCACCGACTCGCGCCTGTTCCGGCGGTCCGGCGGCTTCGCGGTCCGCGCGGGCATGTCCCGCAAGAGCGCGCTGTCCGGTCTGACACTGGCTGGCGCGAAGATGCTCGACCTCGACGATCGCGCCGGCTCGTTGAAGAGAGGCAAGGACGCCGACTTCATCGTGCTCTCCGGCGATCCGCTGAGCGTCTACACCCACGTCGAGCAGACGTGGGTCGAAGGCAAGAAGGTGTTCGATCGCAGCATCCCGCAAGACCGCCTGCACGCAGTCGGCGGGCTCGGCGCGTCCGACGGCCAGGCCTGGTCCGCATGCGCATGCTGCGGCGGCGAGGAGGCTCGATGAGAACTCTCTACACGACGATGCTCCTGGCTGCACTGGCCACGACCGTCCACGCCCAGGAGAAGACGTCCTTGCTCGCCGTGCGCGGCCAGCGGGTCCACACGGTCGCAGGACCGGTCATCGAGGACGGCGTCGTCCTCATCGAGAACGGGAAGATCAAGGCCGTCGGGCGCGCGGGCGAAGTCCCCATCCCCGAAGGGACCGAGACCCTGCGGGCCAAGGTCGTCACCCCCGGATTCGTAGACGCCCACTCGGTCGTGGGATTGGCCGGCCACCTCAACCAGGACCACGACCAGGACCAGCTCGATCGCTCGAAAGCGATGCAGCCGGGCCTGCGCGCGATCGACGCCTACAACGCACGCGAACGACTCGTGGGTTGGCTGCGCTCCCTTGGGGTCACGACCCTGCACACCGGACACGCCCCGGGCGCGTTGATCTCCGGTCAGACAATGATCGTCAAGACGACCGGCGACACGATCGAGGAAGCCGTGCGCGTCCCGTTCGCCATGCTCGCCGCGACCGTCGGCGAATCTGCCCAGGCCGCGGACGGGAAGTCACCCGGCACCCGGGGCAAGGTCATCACCGCGCTCCGCCAGAAGCTCGTCGAGGCGCGCAGCTACGCCGACGACCGCAAGGACGCCGCCAAGGCGAAGACCCTCCCGCGCAAGCTCGACCTCGAAGTCCTCGGGCGCGTCCTCGCGAAGGAGATCCCACTGCTGGTCACCGCGCACACGGCGACCGACATCACGACCGCACTTCGCCTCCAGACCGAGTTCGGCTTTCGCCTGGTGCTTGACGGAGCCTCCGAAGCACACCTCCTCCTCGACGCCCTGAAGAAGGCCAAGGTCCCGATCATCGCCCACCCGACCATGGCCCGCACCTTCGGAGAACGAAAGAACGCGTCGTTCGAACTCGGCGCCCAGCTCAAGAAGGCGGGCATTCCCTTCGCCTTCCAATCCGGCTACGAGTCCTACGTCCCCAAGACCCGCTGCGTCATTTTCGAAGCCGCGATCGCCGCCGCCCACGGACTCGGACCGGAGGCCGCCCTCCAGGCCGCCACCCTCGACGCCGCGAAGCTCCTCGGCATCGGCCAGACCGTCGGCTCCCTCACCCCCGGCAAGGACGCCGACCTCGCCCTGTTCGACGGCGACCCCTTCGAGTACGCCACCCACTGCGTCGGCGTGGTGATCGACGGCAAGGTCGTGAGCCGGGTGACGCGGTAGTGGCCGGGGGCGCGGGAAGGCGCTTGGCAAGTCATCCGTAGCGAGTTCGGGGAGACCACCCACTGCGATCCCCCGCCACGCCGCCGGAGCGCGGACAGGTCCGGCCTGGGTCGTTCGTATCGCGCCTCGACATGGACACTCGCCCGACAGCCGCCTACCGCAGGGGCGTACGATCACGTATAGACGACTCGTCGCAAGGAGAGACCGGACCAGATCCAGAGCGGACCTGGAGAGGCTCCCGTGCCGGAACGAATCGCTTCGCGCGCCCGGTTGCTGGAGGTAGCCGCTAACGAACTGGCGACCGGGGCGTCTCCAGGGCCAAACGGAGACACACCATGAAGATCCTCGCCGTCGCGACCACGTTGGTTCTCGCCCTGGTTCTCATTCCGGACGACCCTGAGTCCACAGGGGGTATGCCCCGAGTCCCGCAGCTATCTCCCGAGCAGCAGATCTTCCATGGCGTCCTGGAGGGGCTGTACACCGACGGCGTTCGCAACGAGACCGTCGATCTCATCCTGCGCAAGGGCAAGGCGGGCGACTATGTCCATTTCGTGAGGGGATGCCCGCTCTGCAACCCCACGCTCGACGCGGTCCTCCACTACCGCCAGCGGCCCGAGTTCGCGAACCGGAAAAGCCGCTGCGACACCTTTGGCCCGGGCCTGTCGAAGGAGCTGCGTGCCCGGCTCGCGAGCCCGGATCAGAAGACCCGGCTCGATGTCGTCCACACGCTGATCACGCGCTGGATGGGCCGCCGGGTCGCGCAACTCCGACTCACCGATGAAGAACGCAGGGGCTGGGAGATCGACATGGCCAAGCGCCGCAAGAAGGGCATGGCCATTCTGCGCGCGACCCGTGCAAGCGGCCAGATGGAGGAGTGGGGCGCGATCACCGACTGCGCCATCTGCGACGGCAGCAACGACGCGCTCCGACCCGTCACCAAGAAGAAGGTCGGCGGCAAGAAGAAGTAGTCTAGGGTTCGAAGCGAGGCCCAGGCAATGACGCCGGGTCCGCGGCGGCCAGCACCTCGCGGATTCGCGGCGCCAGTTGCGGGTTCGCCGCGACGATCTCTCCACCGAAGAGCCAACCGTCGCCCCCCGAGAAGTCGGTGACGACGCCCCCCGCCTCGCGCACCATGAGCGCACCTCCCGCGACGTCCCACGGCGAGAGGTGCAGCTCCCAGAACCCGTCGAAGCGTCCCTCCGCCACGTAGCACAGGTCGAGCGCGGCCGACCCGAGTCGCCGCAATCCCCGGGCCAGGTAGGCGAAGTCGGTGAAGTGCTGCAGGTTGCTGTCGCCGTGATACTCGCGCCGGTAATGGAAGCCGGTCGCGAGGACGGATTCGGAGACGCGGTCCTCGCCTCGGCACCGGATGGGAACGCCGTTCAAGGTGGCGCCGCCACCCCGAGTCGCGACGAAACACTCGTCGAGGATCGGGTTGAAGACGCAGGCGACAACCGGCGCGCCATCGACATACAACGCGATCGAGACCGCAAAGTGCGGGATGCGGTGAACGAAGTTGGTCGTGCCGTCGAGCGGGTCGACGATCCACAGTCGCGGCGCGTCCGCCTGCGTCGCGCGCGTCTCCTCGGCGAGGATCGGGTCGTCCGGACAAGCCTCGCGAATACGCGCGACGATCAGCGCCTCGGCCTCGCGATCGGCAGCGGTGACGAGGTCGCGCGCGCCCTTCTTCTCGACCTGCTCGAGGCGCCCGTGGTGGGAGAGCAGGATCGCCCCCGCCTCGCGCGCCCAGGCTTCCACCGTCGATGGATCAGACGTCCCCGGCATCGTGCTTCCGCTCCTCGAGGACCTGCCGCCAATACGCCATGCGTCGCGCGATCTCCTTCTCGTGCCCGAACGGCGACGGACGGTACCACGCCCGCCCCTTCAACGGCTCCGGCAGGTAGTCCTGATCGGCGACGCCGTCGTCGACGTCGTGCGGGTAGACGTAGCCCTTGCCGTAGGAGAGCTGCTTCATCAGCGAAGTCGGTGCGTTGCGGATGGGCAGCGGAACGGGGTGAACGGCCCCGTCGACGATCTCCTGATTGACCTCCCCGAACGCAGCGTAGACCGCGTTGCTCTTGGGAGCGGTGGCGAGATACACGGCCGCCTGCGCCAGTGCGAGCTCCCCTTCCGGCGTCCCCAGGAAGCGATAGGTCTCCTTCGCTGCGAGCGCCACCTGCATCGCCTGTGGGTCCGCGAGACCGACGTCCTCGCACGCCATGCGGACGAGCCGGCGCGCGACGTACAGCGGCTCCTCCCCCCCGGCGAGCGACCGCGCGAGCCAGTACAGCGCCGCTTGAGGATCACCGCCTCGGATCGACTTCTGCAGCGCCGATGCGAGGTTGAAGTGCTCCTCCCCGGAGCGGTCGTGATAGACCAGCTTGTCCGCGACGAGATCATGGACGTCGTCAGGCCCGAGAGGAGTGCTCGTGCGACCGGCCGCAGCGGCTGCGTGCGTGAGCGCCTCCAGCCGGTTGAGGAGGCTGCGGGCGTCGCCGTGACTGGTCTTGGCCAGCCCCCGGAGCGTCTCGTCCGTCAGCTCGACGCCGAGGTTCGCAAGGCCGTGCTCGGCATCGTCGAGGGCGCGGCGCGCAATCGACACCAGCGCATCCTCGGCAACGGGTTGGAGCGTGATCACGAGGCAGCGGGAGAGCAGCGCAGCGTTGATGTGGAAGCTGGGATTCTCGGTCGTGGCGCCGAGCAGGACCAACGTCCCGTCTTCGACGTGGGGCAGGAACGCGTCCTGCTGGCTCTTGTTGAAACGGTGGATCTCATCAACGAAGAGGACCGTCCCTCCACCATCGCACCGGCGGCGGTCCTTCGCCTCGGCGACGATCGCCCGCACCTCCTTCACCCCCGAAAGCACGGCGGAGAACGACACGAAGGCCTGGCCTACGTGGTCCGCGACGACGCGGGCGAGCGTGGTCTTGCCGCATCCGGGGGGGCCCCAGAAGAGGAGCGACGGGATGCGGTCGCCACCGAGGGAACGCCGGAGCAGCGAACCCTCCTCGACGACGGGCTGACCGAGGATCTCGTCGAGCGTGCGGGGCCGCAGGCGGTCCGCGAGCGGCGCGTCAGCGGCGACTGGCTCGGGCCCCGCGTCGGGAAAGAGATCCCCCGTCACGAGCCCTTCCCGGTCCGCGCGAGGGCGGACACGACCTCCGCCTGTGCGCTCCGCATCGTCCCGCGATAGAACGACCCGCGCGCATTCATGAGGATGGAGAATACGATCGTCCGTCCACCCGTGGTCTCGATGAAGCCGGAGAGCGCGATCACGTTGTCGAGCAGGCCCGTCTTGGCGTGCAGCCGCTTCCCCAGCCCACGGTACCGACGGCGCAGGGTGGTCGTCGGCTCGCCGCCGTAGGCAAGACTGGTGACGAACGTCTTGCGCTCGGAGTGGGTCCAGACCGCATGGAGCGCCTTGACCATGTGCGTCGCAGTGACCCGGTTGTCGCGCGACAGCCCGCTGCCATCCGCGATGACGCAAGGCCCCAGGTCGACCCCGGCCCCCTTGAACGCCTTGCGCACGGCACGGCCGCCGCCCGCGAAGGACCCCGCATCGACGAGAGCCGCCCCGCAGTGCTTGTACAGCATCTCGGAGCAGTGGTTCTGGCTGTGGCGCAGCATGACCGGCAGCACGGCCGACACCGGTGTGGCGAGCCGGGCGACGAGGTGTCCACCCCTCGCGAACTCGTCGGCCTGCGGACGTCGTACGACACCGTCGACCGTCACTCCCTCCCGGCGCAACGCGGCGAGCAGTGCGCGCGCGAACGAGAGCGCGGGGTCGTGAACGGCCACTGGCAGGTCCTGCCGTTTCGTCCCGACCAGCACGCGGCCCGAGACACGGATCACGTCCCGCCCCGGCTTGCGGTTCACGCTGATGACGTGACGCTTGCGATTGGTCGTCGTGGCGAGCCGCCCCACCAGCGTGGCGCCGGCACCAGCCGGAATGATCTTGGCGCGCGCCCACGCCCCGTCGGACCTGGCGGCCCCGACCCGGACCCGCACCGTGCCGTAGTCGAGCGCGAGCGCCGACACTCCGGCAAGGAACGGCTTCCACGAAGGATTCCTGGCCCCGGATGGCCAACCGGGGCCGCGGAACACCTGGTCGAAGAGCCGATCGTCGACCAGGAGATCGCCGGTCACACGCCGGATGCCAGACTTGCGTACGCGCTCCGCGATGCGCGGGAGCACGACCTCCGACACGAGCATGGGATCGCCTTCGCCGCGAAGCCGCAACGACCCGGTGAGAGTGCCGTCGGCACGGACACCGTGCGCGATGAGGTCGGTGACGATCTCGTGCCGGGAGCCGAGCGCGAGCACGGCAGCTCCGGCGGTGATCGCCTTCTGATTACTGGCCGGGATCAGCAGCGAATCCGCACGCCAGGACGTGATGACGGCTCCGGATGCGACGTCCACGGCATGGACGCCCGCCGTGATCTTGCCGCTCTTCTCGACCTTTCGGAGCGCTGCGCGGACGGAGCGATCGACCGTCGCGGGCGGCGTCTGGGCCTGAACAACCACCAGGAGCACGAGCCACCCGCTCGCCCCCGCAATCCCGTTCCGCCATCTCATGCCGGGATGATACCGGCTCGGCCTACACCCGCCGTTCAAAGTCCGGGTGGGCATTCGGGCCAGTCGTGCTTCGGGTAGCGCCCGCGCAGGTCCTTTCGCACCTGGGTGTAGGTGTTGGTCCAGAAGCTGCGGAGGTCCTGGGTGACCTGCACGGGCCGGCGGTTCGGGGCGAGTAGCTCAACGAGGCACGCCACGCGTCCGCCGGCGACCGTCGGGGTGTCGATGACGCCGAAGAGGTGCTGGACCTGGGCGGACAGAACGGGCGGACGTCCCGGTTCGTACCGCAGACGGATGCTTCGCCCGGAGCAGAGCTCGAGCGCGACGGGTGCCTCGCGGTCGAGCACCCGGAGCTGAAGATGATCGAGGCGACCCTGCAGTACGGGGAGGATGGACGCGCGACGGAGTTCATCGAAGCTCCGGCGGCCGGGACACAGGTCGCAGACGGCGTCGATCAGGGCGGCGTCGTCGAGGTCGGGCAGAGCGAGCTCGGGCCGCCAACCGGCCAGCGCTCGGAGGCGTTGGACCCACTGCAGGACGTCGTGGTCGCGGGGCATCACGGCGTCCGGATGCGCGCGGACGGCATCCGCGAGCACGGTTTCGACCGCGGCCGGGTCCGGACGGCCGCCGCCACGCTCGTCGAGCACGAGGTCGCGAAAGAGCGTGCGCCGCGAGGTGACGACGCGCTCGGACTCCAGGTCGAAAGCAACAGAGTCGTCCGTGCTCACGGCGTCGGGAAAGTGCTCTTCGAGCCAGGCGGGTTCGATGGCCGAGGCGAGGCGCACGCGGCTGCGTGCGTGCTCCCCGCGGCGGCCGGCGGTGAGCGCGACGGCGACGAAGAGTCTCGCTTCGCGAACGACGCAACCGGGATCGAGGACGAGGCCACGGCCACCCACCATGACGGCGCGATCCGTGTCGCCGATGCGGCGCGCAACCCGGTCGGGGAAGGCGGCGAGGACGGCTCGGGCCAGCGCGGTGGCGGGATCGGTCGGAGGCGGAGTGTCGCCCCCGCCCGGTACACTATGTGTGTGGGGAGGGGGTGGTCCTCCCAGGGCAGACCGGGCCTCGGCCGGAATCCCGTCGTCGGCGTCACGATCCCGGCGCACCAACTGCGCGAGGTCCCTTGCCGTCCGCTCCACCCGCCGCATCGCCCGGCCATCCAGCTCCCGGCGGGCCGCTCCCGATCCATCTCTCGCTTCCTGCGCGAGCTCCCATCGCAACCACAGGTCCGATGGCCCGGCCGGATGGGGCGACGGGTCGTCCGAAAAGGGCCGCGCTGATCGCAACGGATCCCGCTCCGAACTCAGCGCTGCGCAGAACGCACCTGCGTCCAGGCAGCCGCGACGATCCGACTCCAGCACCAGGCAACCCAGGCGGGGATGCACGGGCAGGCGCAGCAGCCGGCGACCGAGCGCTGTCAACGCCGTCCCGCGCGCAGCAATCGCACCCAGGTCGCGCAGCAGCTCTCCCGCCCGCGCGACGTCCGCCGCACTCGGTGCCTCGAACCACGGGAACTTCGTCGCATCCTCTACGCCCCAGGCCAACAGCTCGAGCACGGTCGAGGCCAGATCCACTCGCCGGATCTCGGGCGCGGCCCGCTCCTCGAGCTCGCGGTGGCGCGCCCGCGTCCACAGCCGTAGCGCCCGCCCTGGACCCAGTCGTCCCGCCCGACCCGCCCGTTGATCTGCCGACGCCCGGCTCACCGGCACGAGTTCGAGTCGATCGATCCCCAGGCCCGGATCGTGCCGCAAGACCCGCACGAGCCCCGCATCGATCACCGTGTCGACACCGTCGATCGTGACCGACGTCTCCGCGACGTTCGTCGCCAGCACCACCCGACGTCGCTCCCCCCGCGCCAGCGCCCGATCCTGAGCCTCGGCGGACAGGTCGCCGTGCAGGGGCACGACGTCGAATCCACACTCGCCGGCGACCGAACCCAGCGCTTCGCCGACCCGCTTGATCTCCCCCGCCCCCGGCAGAAACACGAGCAGGTCACCAGTGCTGCCGCCCAACATCGAACGCACTCCGCCCACGACGCGCGGCACCAGCGGACGATCATCGCGCATCTCCGCCCACGTCACCTCGACGGGATGCTGCCGCCCCGCGCTCTCCACCACGGGCACGTCGCCCAGATACCGCGCAATGGGCTCGGGATCGATCGTCGCCGACATCACCACCAGCTTGAGGTCTGGTCGCGCGTCGCTCCGCACCTCGCGCAGCATCGCGAGCGCGAGGTCGGCGTCCAGGCTCCGCTCGTGGAACTCGTCGAGCACCACCGCACCCACGCCCTCGAGAAACGGATCACGCTGAAGCCGGCGGGTCAGGATCCCCTCCGTCACTACGACGATCCGCGTCGATCTCCCGACCTTGCGATCGAACCGGACCGCGTAGCCGACGTGATCGCCGACCGCGCTACCATGCGCCCGGGCCATGAATCGCGCCGCCGCGCGCGCCGCGACGCGGCGCGGCTCCAGAACCAGCACCTGCCCCTCCCCCGCCAGTCCCGCGCGAACGATCGCGGCAGGCACCCGGGTCGTCTTGCCCGCCCCCGGCGGCGCGACGATCACGGCCGCCCCACGCTCGTCGATCGCGGCGAGCACCCGCGGCATGACGTCGTCGATCGGCAGGGACATCGCGGTCAGAGCGTCACCGGCTGACGGCGCGCACCCCACATCCCCGGGTTCGGTTCGAACACGCCAGGCAGCTGGGCTCCGCACGAGGAACACGTCCCGTCGGCGCTCAGCCGATAGGACTTGAGCTCGTACCAGTCGCGCTGGATCAACGCTTCACCGCACCCTGCACACGACGTCGTGTCGCCCGCCCGGTCGTGGACATTCCCCGTGTACACATACCGAAGGCCCGCCGCGCGTGCCTGATCACGCGCCCGGATCAGCGTGGACGCCGGAGTGCGCGGCCGATCCTGCATCCGCCAGTCCGGATGAAACGCCGAGAAATGCAGCGGTGTGTCGGGGCCAAGCTCGCCAGCGATCCACTCTGCCAACTCCGTCACCTCGCGCTCGCCGTCGTTCAAGCCCGGGATGAGGAGCGTCGTGATCTCCAGCCAGGTCTCCGTCTCGTGACGCAGCCAACGCAGCGTGTCGAGCACGGGCTCGAGGTGTCCCTTGGTCACGTCGCGATAGAACGACTCCGTGAACGCCTTCAGGTCGACGTTCGTGGCGTCCATTGCCGCGAAGAGCTCCTCACGCGGGGCCTCGCACACGTACCCCGCCGTGACCGCGACCGTCCGCACGCCGCGCGCCCGGCACGCCGCGGCAACGTCCACCGCGTACTCCAGGAAGATGACGGGATCGTTGTACGTGAACGCGACACTCCGACACCCGGTCTCGACGCATGCCTCCGCGATCCGCTCCGGAGTCGCGGGCGCGGCCAGCCGGTCGACATCACGCGACTTCGAGATGTCCCAGTTCTGGCAGAAGGTACACGCGAGGTTGCAGCCTGCCGTGCCGAACGAGAGCACCGGCGTCCCCGGCAGAAAGTGGTTCAGCGGCTTCTTCTCGATCGGATCGATGCAGAACCCGCTCGACCGTCCGTAGGTCGTCAGGGCGAGGCGGTCGTCTTCGCGCGCCCGCACGAAGCAGAAACCTCGCTGCCCTTCAGCGAGGGTGCAGTACCGCGGGCAGACGTCGCACTGGATGCGGCCGTCTTCGGTTGCGTGCCAGTAGCGGGCTTCCACCCGGACGATTCTACGCCGGGGTCGCTCAGAATCCTTCGGAGTGCTCCTCGTGCCAGCGCCACGCGGTCTCGATGATCGTCTCGAGATCTCCGTAGTTCTGCTTCCAGCCGAGCACTTCCTGAGCGCACGCGGAGTTGCCGACAAGCCGGGCCGGATCGCCTGCCCGACGACCCACGACCTCGACGTTGATCGGCTTGCCCACGACCTTCTCGACCATCTTGATCACCTCCATGACGCTGTAGCCCGCGCCGTTGCCGAGGTTGAAGGCCGCACTCTCGCCGCCCTGGTTCAGGTGTTCGAGACCCAGGATGTGCGCTTCGGAGAGGTCGAGGATGTGGATGTAGTCGCGAATGCAGGTGCCGTCCGGCGTGTCGTAGTCGTCACCGAAGACCTTGATGTTCTCGCGCTTGCCCTGGGCAGCGTGGATGACGAGAGGGATCAGGTGGGTCTCGGGGTCGTGATGCTCGCCGATGATGCCCTCTGGGTGCGCACCGGCCGCGTTGAAGTACCGCAGACAGACGTACTTCATCCCGTACGCAGCGCGGTAGTCCGAGAGGATCCGCTCCACCATGAACTTGGTCCAGCCGTACGGATTGATGGGCCACTGCGGGTGCTGCTCGTCCATGTACTGCTGGACCGGATTGCCATACGTGGCGCAGGTCGAGGAGAAGATGAACGTGCCGACGTCTGCCGCCCGCATCGCATCGAGGAGCTTGAGCGTCGTCGCGACGTTGTTCTCGTAGTAGCTCGAGGGGTCGGTCACCGAGACCCCGACGTAGCAGCTCGCCGCGAAATGAAAGACCGCCTCGACGTCGCGCTCCTTCAGCGTCCGCTTCACGAGGTCGAAATCGGAGAGGCTGCCCTCCACGAGGTCGGCGTCGAGCACGGCTTGGCAGTGGCCTTCCGCCAGATTGTCGAAAGCGAACGCATCATGACCCCGCTGCCGCAGCAGCCAGAGGCAGTGACTTCCGATATAGCCGGCGCCGCCGGCGACCATGATCGATCCCATTCGCCTTCTTTCGTGGCATGCCCGGAGGCTCGTTTCTCATCGTTGGACCTGATCCTGTGATCGGCCGCGGGACGTTACGAGCCAAACCCGGAGTTGGGAACTGGCCACCAACACCAAAGCCCGCTACTTCTTGCGCTCTTCCTCGTACTTTCGGAACTGGTAGATGTTCTTGTCGTACCAGGCCTTCCACTCGCGAGAGAGGCGCTCCATGTCCTCGGCGCCCAGCTCCTCGTCGAAGCTGACGGAGATGTAGGCGAAGGTGTTGCGGTTCAACGCCCGGTGGATCTGGCGGAACACGTAGGCGTTGCGCTCTTTTTGGAGGCGCTCCATGAGAGGAGGAACGACCCGCGCGTGCTCCGACCGCGCCAGGATGTTGGCCGCCATCCCCCGCACGGCATGGTGCCGATCGTTGAGGAGCAGCGAGAAGATCCCCACGAGGCCAGGATCGGCCAGCCGCTCGACCTCGCCCCACCACCGCCCCACGGTGCGCAACGCGCGAACCCGCACGAGGTAGTCCTTGTCCCTAAGGGCCCGCAGCATCGCCGAATCGAACTCCGGATGGCGGTACGGACTGCCCGAGATGATTCGCGCAGCGACCCGACGCCGGTCCACCTCGACGCTATTGAGCAGGATGTCCACCCACTGACCTGGCGACTTGCGATTCGGGTTGACCTTGGACACCGCCGGCATGGCCAGGAGCACGGCGATGACCTCCTCGAGCTTCTCCCGGTCGAACCTGGTCTGCAGCGGGAGGTTGTCGAGCGCCCTCTGGAACCAGGCGGCGGCCTCATGGTTCTTGCCCGTGCGCTGGTAGATCTTGCCCAGTTCGACCGCGGCGGCCCAGTCCTTCGGGTCGCGCTCGAGGATCGCCTTGTAGATCGCCACCGCTTCGTCGAGCTGGTCGGTGCGCACGTAGCAGTGCGCGAGCCAGGAGTCGACCTTGTCACCGCCTCGCTGCTTGACGACGTTGAACTCGTTGATGGCGTCGACGTAGCGGTTGGCGCGGATGAACATCTTCGCCAGCGCCTTTCGGGTCTCGATATCGTCGGGCGTCTTCGTGAGGATGCGCCGGAACGACGATTCCGCCTCGTCGTAGCGGCCCATCTGCATCTGGCACATGGCCAGACCTCGAGCGGCGCGGTGGAACTCGGGGTTCAGCTCGAGCGCTAGCCCGTATTGCTTGGCCGCCGGCTCCGGCATCTTCCGCATGGCGAAGTAGGTGCCGAGGCCGTGGTAGCCCCAGTAGAAGAACTTGTCGAGGACGATGCAGCGCTCGAAATGGACGCGGGCGGCATCGATGCGCCCCGCCAGCCCGTTGATGCGTCCCGCCAGGTAGCGATTGACGGGGGTTTCCTGGAGATCCGTCTTCGTCTCGTAGAGCGCGATCTTGTCGTCGAGCTCTCGACCCCCCGCCTGGACCGCCGCGTCCTGCCTGGACATCTCCAGCCCGATCGCCTCCTGGTACCGAGGCCAGCGCTTCCGGGCCTCGGCGAGCTCGCGGGACCCGCTCCCCTGGAGCGAGCCAATGGCCTCCCGGAGCGCCTTGGCGGGATCGGGCTGTTGCGCGGTCGCCACCGACGGAATCGCCAGGACGAGGACGGCCAGCAAGAGAGTTGTCCGGGGCATCATCCGCTCTCCACTCATCGAAGCATGCGCCAAGGCATGATCCCAAAAGGACTTCGGCCGCATGGTAGCACCCACGGGGGGCCCCTTGAAGGGCGTCATGGATGCTCAAGCCACCACCGATGGACTGCCGAAAAGCCCGACTGGGCCGTGGGTTAGTACCGCGGACCAGATGGAGACCGCTGGGAACCGATGGATGAAGCACCGATGATTCCCCACGACCGCCGCAGCTCCTCACGCGTGGATACGGGCAACCTCGTGATCCACTCCGAGGTTGGTCAAGATGCGAAGAGTCAGGTTCTCGGCATGGCCGTGACCCTGGATCTGAACGAGTTCGGTTTGCGGATCCAGACGACCGAGCGATTCGAGCCCGGTGATCGCTTCCGGTTCAGCGTCGCGTTGAAGGACCACATCATCGCCGCCACCGGCCGCGTCGTGCATCTCGCTCAGGTCCTGAACGGGTCCTGGGAGGTGGGCATCGAGTTCCTTCAGATCTCGTCCGAGGACATCGATCTGATCCGGCGCTACTGCTCCGACAACCCCAGCGAGTGATCCCCTGCGGCCCGGTCTTATGACCGCCGATACGCGTGCTAATCTCTGCGCATGCGTGCCGTCCACCAAACCGAAGTCGCCGGCCTCGAGCTGCTGAATCGCGGCAAGGTCCGTGACATCTATGCCGTCGGCGACGACCACTTGCTGCTGGTCGCATCCGACCGGATCTCCGCCTTCGACGTCGTCCTGCCGCGTCCGGTCCCCGGCAAGGGGATCATCCTCACCCAGCTCTCGATCTTCTGGTTCGAGCTGCTCCAGGACGTCACACCGAACCACGTGGTCGAGACCGACGTGATGAAAATGCCGGACCCGATCCCGGCGAACGCGGAGGTGCTCCGCGGGCGGAGCCTCCTCGTCAAGCGGGCACACGTGCATCCAGCCGAGTGCATCGCGCGTGGGTTCCTGCTCGGGTCGGGTTGGAAGGACTACCAGGCGTCGGGAACGCTGTGCGGCATCGAGCTCCCCGAGGGGCTGAAGAAGAACCACCGGTTCGACCCGCCGCTGTTCACGCCGTCGACGAAGGCCGAGGCTGGCGCCCACGACGAGAACATCTCCTATGAGGCGCTCGTCGGGGCCGTTGGCAACGATCTGGCGGCCGAGCTGAAGGACCGGACCCTGCAGGTGTTCGACACGGCTCGCCGTCACGCGGAGTCCCGCGGGGTCGTCATCTGTGACACCAAGTTCGAGTGGGGGGAGATCGCCGGCAAGACGATCCTCGTCGACGAGGTCCTGACTCCGGACTCCAGCCGCTTCTGGCGCAAGGAGGACGCGGACACGGTCCTCCCCGCCGGCAACCCGCCGTCCTACGACAAGCAAGTCGTCCGCGACTTCCTCGAGACCCTCGACTGGAACAAGAAGGACCCGGGGCCGGAGCTGCCGGACGAGATCCTCCAGACGGCGCGCGGCCGCTACATCGAGATCTTCGAGCGCATCTGCGGCCGATCTGTCCCCTGTCTCGACGACTGAGGTGAGAATCGATGACTGACGTGCTGATGGTGATGGGGAGCGAGTCCGACTTCGGGTCGATGCTCGGCGGAGTCGAGATCCTCGAGGAGTTCGGGATCGACACGAAGGTCCAGGTGGCATCAGCGCACCGGACTCCCGCCCGCGTCGAGGAGCTGATCGACGAAGCCGAAACGGACGGGACCAAAGTCATCATCGCGGCTGCCGGCATGGCGGCGCACCTGGCCGGCTTCATCGCGGGCAAGACCATGATCCCGGTCATCGGTGTCCCCATGGAGTCGCCCCACCTGTCCGGGCTCGACAGCCTGTACTCGACCGTGATGATGCCCCCGGGGATCCCGGTGGCGACAGTCGGCATCGGCAAACCGGGCGCCAAGAACGCGGCCTACCTGGCGTTGGCGATCCTGGCGCTCGTGAACGACAACGTGCGCGAGAAGATGATCGCTTACCGCGCGGGCCTCGGCGAGAAGGTCGCGATCATGAACGCCAACGTCCAGCGCAAGCTCAACGAGCGAGGGTCATGAGCAACGCCGCCGCCCCCACGATCACCTGGGTCGGCGGACTCGACGGATGCTGCGAGCTGATCGAGCAAACGCTGCTTCCGAACCGGCTCGAAATCCTGGAGGTCGAAGACCAGGAGACGATGTGGGACGCGATCAAGCGGCTCGCGGTACGCGGCGCGCCCGCCATCGGAGTCGCGGCGGCGTTCGGCGTCGTACTCGGCGTCCGTAGGAGCGCGGCGACGGATGAGGACGCGTTCCAGGCCGACGTCGCGGCGACTTGCGATTACCTGGCGACGTCGCGACCCACGGCGGTCAATCTATTCTGGGCGCTGGACCGCATGCGCACGCACGCGGTCACGCTACGGGGCCAGGGTATCGTTGCCATGAAGCAGGGCCTCCTCGACGAAGCGATCGCCGTGATGGAGCAGGATCGTGCGATCTGCCACAAGCTCGGTGAGATCGGCAGCCTCTTGGTCCAGGACGGTGACGGTCTCATGACCCACTGCAACGCCGGCGGACTCGCGACCGCGGAATACGGCACGGCGCTGGCGGTGATGTTCGAGGCCCACGCGCAAGGCAAGTCGATCACGGTCTTCGCGAACGAAACCCGTCCGTTGTTGCAGGGTGCCCGCCTCACGACGTGGGAGCTCCAACGCGCTGGCATCGACGTCACTCTGATCTGCGACAACATGGCCGCCCAGGTCATGCGCGAGGGCAAGGTCCAACGCGTCTTCGTCGGCGCCGACCGTATCGCCCGCAACGGCGACGCCGCGAACAAGATCGGCACCTATGCCATCGCCGTCCTCGCCAAGGAACACCGCATCCCGTTCTACGTCGTCGCTCCCTGCTCCACGATCGACCTCGAGACACCGAGCGGCGACGAGATCCCCATCGAAGAGCGCCCCCCCGAAGAAGTCACCGAGGGCTTCGGCTCTCGCACCGCCCCCGAAGGCGTCAAGGTCTACTCCCCCGCCTTCGACGTCACACCCGCTCGCTTCATCGCCGGCGTCGTCACCGAGAGGGGCCTCATCACGCCAGTGACCGAGGACGAGGTGGTTCGGGTCGTCACGTCGTGACGGAGATCCGCTCCGCGGGCGAAGCCGTCTCAGCCGGGAGCACGGACCCCCAGGCTCGCGCTGGCGTGGAAGCCGGACCCCGGCGCAGAGCGGACCTGGACTTCCCACCGGTTCACAAGGCCAGAGTGAGAATCTCAAGGTGGGTACTCGATCG
>NZBC01000034.1 GCA_002687715.1 Planctomycetota bacterium
GCCGACCGTTCGCCGTCGAAAGTTCCGCGACCGAGACGCCGCTCCATCCCCCGCGTCGGACGTTGGGCTCCTCGACGAACCCGAGCTCGAGGCTCCACATGGCGTCGAAATCGTCGAGTCGACAACCGTCGAGCGTCGCATCGAGACCGGCCGCCGTCCAGGTCGAAATCACGCCGCCGGCTCCCGCTCGCACACGACCATGACCAGGGGCGAGATACCCCGCAGCTTGTGCAGCACGCGCACGACTCGCATTCCCGCGAGCACCACCTCCGCCCGAATCGTCTCCATCGGGAGGAACACCCGATTCGACGGCCGCGGACGCCTGGCATCTCGGCGCCGGTGGCGCGAGTGGGTGCGGTTTCCCGTCTCCCACGTCGAGAAGACGACCCACCGGCGGCTCACCCTCGCGAAGCTCTGGAGGATGCGGACCCGGTCATCGGCATCCGCCACGTGGTGGAGCAGCCGGCTCGAGAACACGAGGTCGACGGCGTCCGATTCGTGGGGCAGCGACTCCGCTCTCGCGACGATGGCGGACTGCAGCACCACCGAGGAGCCCTCGCGTCCCGCCGCCAGCATGTCCGCGGACTGATCCGCGGCGTGCACCGCTTCGCAATAGCGCGCGAGCGTCGGCCAGAATCGCCCTGCGCCGCACGGACAATCGAGGATCTCGTCCACCCGACCGGCGACCCGTAGCGCTCGGCCCGCCAACCGCTGTTCGACGCGATCGGAGATCCGTCCCACCCACGAACGTCTACGCTTGTCTCGGTAGCGACGAGCGAAAGACGCGTCACGGTACTTCGCCTCGAAGCCCTCCATGGCGCGATCCTACGAGCCCGGGGCAGGTCGTCCCACCGGCGACTGCGCTACTTTCGATACAGCAGCGTCACGTCGAGGAAAGTCCGCCCCTCGCCGGCGTGGGCTTCGACGGCAATCAGGTTCTTGCCCGGGCGGACGGCCGCACGGGCGTCGCCCGTGACGGTCAGGCTGCGGTAGCGGCCTCCGGAGCCCCCTTTCAGCTCACCGACACGCGCACCATTGATCCACACCTTCACCGGGCCGGGGTGGCAGACGTCGACGAGGAGCGCCGAGATCCGCGCCGGGATACGGACGTTCTTGCGCAGGCGGATCGTCTTCGTCTTCCATTCGGTACGAACATCGCCCGCTACGGCCTGGCCGAAGCCCGACTTGCGGCGACGCCAACCTCGTGGCTTGAATCCTTCGGTGTTCCACCCTGCACCGGGAGCACCGGTCGAGTACAGCCATTCCTCCACGCCGTCCGCAGCGCGCTCGACCACGGTGGACAGCGGCTTGATGGCCCCCGCCACCGGGCGGCGGCCCGTCGACCGGATGAAGTGCAGCTCCACCTCCTTGAGACCGATCCGTGTTCTCTCCTTGGTCCCGGGCCAGACGGACCGGAACACGAACCGGATGGTCTTCACCCTCGCCGACGGGAAGGAGATGAGGTGCTTTCGGCGCGCGTCGTCCGGAAGGCGAACCGTGATCGGGTCACCACCGTTGATGATCACGACGACCTCCCGCGGCCGCGCCGCGAACTTCGGACGATCGCTGTGGACGGCCCCCGTGAGCTTCAAGGCGGACGCCTTCACCGGCTGACCCAACGTGATGTCGAGCCAGGGCGAACGATCCTCCGGCTGACACCACCACGCGCTCGAGTACCGCGCGTCGACCGCTCCCATGCCAGTTCCGCTGGACGCGGTCGCCACGGGCGCCGCCGCAGACATGAGATTGCTCTCGTGGTCGGTAAGCGCCTGGCTGTGCCACGCTTCCTCCACGTCGTCGATGTGCACGTCGACAATGTTGGAGAGCACAGGCTTGCCACCGTCAGCGATCAGGAGCGAACCGCGAAGCTTGTGGCTCCCGTTGGCGTCGAACCTCCGCTCGAACCAGCACGTCTTGCCGTAGAGCCCCTCGGCATCGAAGCCCTTGCAGGTCTGGACGACCTTGCCGTTCAGCGTCCACTCGAGTGTGACCTTGCCACCCGCCGCGTCGAGGCGCTTCCTGAGCGCGGGGTCGATCCGACGCGTAGCCACGACCACGGGGTTGGCATTGTTGGAGCCGACGGCAAACGCAAGACCCTTGGCGATTGACGTCCGCTGACGCGCGCGCGGCCCGAGCCCGGTCGTACGCGAGCCGCGCCGCAGGAACAGCAAGGCGAAGCACGTGTCCGAATCACTGTTGTTCCAGGATCCGTCGCCACGTTGCCGCTTCACGATCACCCGAGCACCTTCCTGGTGCCAATCGTGCTTGCCGATGAGGTCGAGGTCACCGAACGCACCGACGCGTTCGAGGCCATAGAGGTAGTAGAGGTGCCACCCCCCAGACTTCATCTCGGCGTTCACCGAGTTGGCGACCGACCAGTGCTTGATGAGCCACTGCAGGCCGCGCGTGATACCGGCGCGCAGCCGGCCCGCGGTCGCCTTGTCCACGTCGGCGCCGAGGATCTCGCGGCAGATCATCAGACTGCCCACGCCGGCCGTCGTCATGCTCGAGGTGGGGCTCTTGGGTCCGGCATAGCCGAATCCGCCGTAGGCATCCTGGTTGTCGATGAGCGACTTGACGGTCTCATTCCAGAAGCGCTTGCTGCCGACCTCGACACCGGCGCGGTGCGCTGCGCGCAGGCCGAGCAGGGCGTATTGGGTGTTGGACAGATCCCAGTGATCGCGATTCGGGTCACCGTGCGTGCCGGGGTAGCCCCAGGTGTGCGGGCGGTTCTCCTTCCGCCCCTCCGACGAGCGGACGAGGGCGCGTGCGAGCGCCTTCATGCGCGGCTTGAGCGATGGGTCGTGCAGCGCCTCGAAGGCCATCAGCGCCACCCCTCGATCGTAGGTGCGCGTGTACTCCTGCCGCATCATGAACGAGATGCCCGCACGGACCGCCGGGTGGCCCTTCGAGAGGCCGCACTTCAGCATCGTGTAAACGACGAGCGCCGTGAAGCTGCGGTATTTCTGGTACTGCGGACCCGTCCACGAGCCATCCACCTCCTGCAGCCGCAACAGCCACCGGACACCGCGGGCGATCGGGCCCGCGAGGTCCTCGTCGTTCAGCTTCACCGGAGTCGGCGACTTCGGGAGTTTCCCCGACTCCGCAGCGTGGATCTGCTGGACCCGCTTCTCCCCCAGCGCGACGTTCCACACGCGAACGGAGTGAAGACGGCCCTTCATGCGGTGGTGCTCGTCGTCGTCGCGATACGCCCCGAGCTCCACGACGGTCTTGGCGGGGTAGAGGATCGCGCCATTCTGTTCGCCGCTCAGCCCCGCCAGCTTGCCGTTGACGTAGAGACGCATGGTCCCGCCGTCGTAGGTCCCGACGACGTGATACCAACCGCCCGGAACGAACGGCTGTCGTGACTTCACGTACGTCAGCTTGCCGTCGCCGTCATCCGCACCCTTGGACGCGAGAGCGAACGCGAAGTGGGGACCGGTGAAGCCCAGGAGCACCCCGGTCTCTGCAGCACCGTTGTCCTGGATTGCGGAGAAGAACCCACCCCAGGGCGTAGCCTCATCGACCCGCACCCAGGCGTCGACGGTGATACTCGACGCGGGCAGTTTCAGCTCAGCGAGGTTGCGCGTGACCAGCGCCCCGCCGCCGCCGCCGAGTACGAGCGCATGCGTCTTGCCCACGGGCTCCAGCCGCGAGCCGGCCGGCAGGCGGGCCGGCAGTTCGCCGGCCTGGTTCACGGCAGCACCGGCGGCGACCGTTTCCGGAGTGAAGATCCAGGCGTGCTGCGGCAGCTGAGCGTTCGCGCACGCACCGAGCACAACGAAGAGAAACAGGGGTCGGCTGAAACTCGTCATGGACCGTGCCATCCTACCCATGGAGACCGGGTCCGCCGGCGAAAGCCGGACAGGTTCCTGCACGAAATCGGCAATCGGCGGTGTTCCCGGAAGAGAGCGGATTCCAGATTGACGCAAAGCGCCATGAGACGATCAATCCCGCACGAGGACCTCCTCCACCACGCACCGTTCCTCCGTGGGCTCGCGCGGCGGCTGGCCCAGGACGATGCCCTCGCCGACGACCTCGTTCAGGAGGCGTGGATGAGCGCGCTGCAGAACCCGCCGCGCGCCACCGATGCTCTGCGGGGATGGCTGGCGACGGTGATGCGTCGGATCTCTCTCAACCGGCGCCGCGGCGACATCCGTCGCCACGAGCGCGAGCGCACGACCGCCCGTCCCGATCGGATGGACAGTGCCGCACTCCTCGCGGAGCGCCGATTCGTCGAACAGGGGATCTTGAAAGCGGTCCTGGAGCTGGAGGAGCCCTATCGCACGACGATCCTCCTCCGGTACTACGAGGATCTACCGCCGACCCAGATGGCGGAAGAGCTCGGGATCTCCGAGAACACCGTCCGGTCGCGGCTGCGTCGAGCCCACGCGCAGCTCCGCGGACGGCTCGACCGCGCGTACGGACGTCCGCGGTGGTCCGTCGCGTTGGCCGCCCTGCTCCCGGCGTCGGAGCGCGGGATGCGTCGGGCGGCGCAAGGTGCGGCGGTCACGGCATCCGCAGCAGCGGTGATCGGATTGCTGGTCGCTGCGGGAGCGGTCGGTTGGTTGCTGAGCGGCCGCGACGCGATCCCCGGGGCGCTCCCCCTGCCGCATCGGACATCGATCGAGGAGGCGGCATCGATCGAGGAGCCCGCGGAACCCATCACGGTGAAATCGCTGGCCTCGACCCGGCTCACGGTCACGGTCGACGTTCGGGATGCGCCCTCCGACGCAGTCGCGGCCAAGGCAACCGTGGTCGCGGAGACGGTGGACGGCATGCGTCGGATCGTGCGCCGTACCCAAACGGACGAGAACGGACGCGCCGTGCTGACGTTCCCGCGCGATGCGATCGCAGAACGCACCCACCTCCACGTGGCGGCGTTCGCACCGAACCGGCGTCCGTCCCGCGCGATCGTCCCCTTCCCGCTCGACGAACCTGAGGGGGACCGCGCGACTCAACGGTTGCAGGTCCCGCTGACGTTGACGGCCGGGGTCCCGTGGCAGACCCGCGTGGTCAGCATCGACGGACGCGCGATGGCCGGGGTCCAGGTCGAGTTGACGCGAGCCGGGTTCATGCGTGATCCCGACGCGATCAACCGCGCAGGCCAAGGCGACGAAGAGCCGGGCGTCGTGGACGCGTGGCTGCGGCCGCGCTGCGCGGTGACCGACGCAGCTGGAGTCGCGAAGTTCCGCGGGCTACGGCCCGGGACGTGGCAGGTCCGGGCCGGACGCCGCGGCTACTGGTTCAAGGTACCGGACGCGGTCAACGTCCTCGAGGTGGACGCGCGTGAAGATGACGATGACGCCACCTACCTGCTCGGGCAAGTGCTCCAGGTCGCGGTCGTCGCGCCACGCGTAGGCCGCGACGGGCGGATCGCCGGTCCGCCCGACCTCGGCTTCGCCCTCGAACGGCGGCTCGCTTCCCGAGGCGGGCACGGCCTGGTCCGGGTGCGGCCGCTCCACCATCCGCTGATCGCGCCGGGTGGGCACGTCCTCTATTTCGCGGCCGATCTGCCGGGATACACGGGATGGGCCTCGGAGCTCGAAGCGGACATCGAGTCCTGGCGCACCGAGTTCGTGCCCGGCCCCCGTCCGGCCGAGCTCCGCGTCGTACGGCCCGGTGTCGCCTCGCATCCGGCGCACCTCGTGGCTACGGCGTGGGCTGACGATCTGCTCCCGCCGGCGCAGCCCATCCTGCTGCCGGACGCGGGCCTCGTCGACGTCCGCATCGGCGCGCCGTTCCTCGCCCCCGAACAACGCCCGTGCCGGTTGCGCGTCGTCATCGAGAATGGCGATCACCGCACGTTCACGCATCTCGACTTTCCGGATCGCGGCGACGCGATGCGGCCTCTGCCACCTGGTCTCTGGACGCTCCGTCCCTCGGGCAACGCGGCGGACGTGGCCGTGCCGTTCGAGCCCGCGACGTTCGACGTGTCGCGGTACGGGGCGCGGGTCAACCTGACGCTGCCGCCGGGTCAGCGTCGCGTGCGAATCAACGTACATCGACCCCTTGCCGCCCAATCGCGTCCGGCGTGGGTACACCTGCATGGTGATCGGGGCGACCGCGTCGACGTCTGGGCGCTCGGCGGGTCGGCGACGTTCTGGACGGCACCGGGTCGTCACCCCTTGACGGTGATGATCGGCGGCCATCGTGCGGAACGCAGGATGATGCTCGTTCCCGAGCGAGGCCGCGACGTCGTCGAGATGGACGTGCACCTCGACGTGGACTGGTAGCTCAAACCGGCGGCGAGTCTGAACCGGATCGACCGTCGGCGGTGATCTCAGAGATGTTCCTGCGGTCATCCGGAGGTCCAAGACTCCGTCCCAGGACGACGACTCCGCTGCAAGACGACGACAACGACCCCGACACGTTGTCCCGCTCTTCTTTCTCCTCCTTCGTACTTGCGGTGGTGGTGACCTCGATCGCGTCCGCGGTAGGCGCTCAGTTCGCGAGCATCGGCGAGACGATGCCGGGCATCGACGTTCCGGCAGGGCTCGAAAGCGCCGACGGCCGAACGAAGCTGGGCGACTTACCGCGGGCATCCTGGTGCCCGCGAAGCACTTGCCACGGCCAGCTCGTGCCCGCGAAGCACTTGCCGCGGCCATCTCGTGCCCGCGGAGCACTTGCCGCGGCCAGCTCGTGCCCGCGAAGCACCTACTGCGGGTATCTCGTGCCCGCGAAACGCCTACCGCGGACATCTTGGCGGCTGCGCATGACGGGTCGCCCAAGTGGCGGACGCCCTGCTGAAGTAGACGGAGCGGGGGGCGACCGCGATGATGGCGGCATGGCCGGCATGACGGACGTCCTGCGCACTGACCCCGCCCTCGCGGCCGACGGGCTCGTGCAGGCCCTCGTCCCGGTCCTCGAGCACCCGACGGGCACGTCGAAGGCAGGGCACCCGTATCTGGAACGGGAGGCGTGGGAGACGTTCCGGGACCGGGTCCCGCACATTCTCGGAGCCGGACTCGCCGTCCACGAGGCGCTGGATCGGATCGTCGTCGCGCTTCGGGGAGGCCCGGGGGGCTCCAGGGAGGACCCCCCCCTCCCCACGGCGTCATCGTACGCAGAGGGGGGGACATCGTACCCCGACGAGGCGACGCTCCCCGCCGACCTCGACAACGTCGCCCGCGCCATCCAGGTGTGCCGGCAGGTGGTCAACACCGCGATCATCACGGCCCCACCGGACCTCTGGTTGACCCGTCACGTCCTCGGGTTCCTCGCCGACCTCGGGCTCACCGACCGCCTCCTCGAGGGCTCCGCGATCTACCCCGACGCTTGCCGCGTCGGGGGCGCCCCGCTCCACGAGCCCGAACTCGACAAGGATCTCCGGTTCCTCCTCTCCCGCGGGATCGTGGATCAGTACGACAACGGCTTCCGCATCGCCGGACATCCCCGCGTACGGCGCTTGCTCGAAGACGTTCGCCCGTTGCCCGCCCACATCCCGGCCGGAATCAGTGCATGGTGGCGCGCGCTCTTTTCCGGCGACTCCCTCACGACGGATCAGATCGATGCGCTTCTCGACGTCAGCCATGGTGCGGCTCGACGGGACGCCCTTCCGCAGAACCACTGGATCGCCGACCTCGACGACGTACAGCTCGCCTACCGCCTCGTTCCGCTCGTCCTCGGACTGCGCGCCGCCGACCGATGCCGCGACCTCGTCGACGGCGCACGGGTCACCGCGACCGATTGGAGTCCAACCCATCCTGCTTGCGCCGGTGCCTCCCTCGAAGTCCTCATCGCGGCCGGCTGGATGCGCCGCCAAGGTGACCAGTACGTCGTGACCC
>NZBC01000035.1 GCA_002687715.1 Planctomycetota bacterium
CGCAGCCGAGCCGGCTCGCGATCTCGGCCGCCGCTCGCAGCCCCGCGATGACGGTCGCGACCGTGAACGAGTGCACGCCGTAGCGCTCTTCCCACAGATCCCACGAAGGGAGCGGCAGCCGGGTGTCGGGATCGCGGTACTCGGCGACGAAGTCCGCCGCCGGACGGACGAACCCGTCGTAGAACGTGCTCGCGAACCCGTGGTCTGGCGCCCGCCGCAGATGCTCCCCTGCCGCCCACAGCACAAGCGACGTCTCGTCTTCCTGGATCGGAGGAACCGGACGGCCGTCGCGAACCCGAGCAAGCCACGAGGACCCGGGCGTCCCATCGGCCCAGTACCGGTGGCCGAGCCAGCCGTCCGGCGAGAGGAGCTTCGGACACAGCGCGAAGAAGCGGCGCGAGGTCTCGTGATCGCCGGCGCGATCGAGCGCTGCGCACGCGAGCGCGGCATCCCGTGGCCAGAGGTACGCGTACGTCTCGCGCCCGGGGAACAGGGTTTCGGAGTCGTTGGCCGCAGAGATCCCGCCCCCCGCGTCCGACTGCGTCGACACGACGAGCCACGCTCGTCGCGCTCCGGTCGCAATGTCGCCCGGCAGCCCGTCCCAGTCTGCCCCGATCCGGCCCACCCGCTGGTGATCGCGCCGTGCCGACTCCGCGATCAACGCATCGACACCCGCGGCGGCGACCTGCCCGTGACGGCGGACGACCTGGGCTTCGCTGCGACCGACGCAGAGCCATGCGTGGACCCGGGTGCGTCCACCCGCGGGCACTCGCGCGACGTCGCCGACGGCACCGTCTACCGAGCCGATCGAGACGGGGTTGTGGTCGCAGACGTCGCCGTCCTCGATCTTGCCTGCGACCCCGCGGCCGTTCTTGGTGCTCCGCGCGTCGCAGGACCACAGCACGGCACCGCTGGCGATGACCCTCGTGAGGAAGTACCGGTCACGCTTGTGGTGGAGCAGCGCGCGGGTCGTCGGATCCCAGGTGACGGCGTTGAACGCATCGCTCTCCAGGATGTCGAAGTCGTGGTGACACCAGAGCACGAGGTCGCGGTCGCGGCCCAGCGTGTCCTCGATTTCGAACGACCGCACGAGGACGGGCTCGGTGTCGAGGACCGCGTCCCGCACGGAGACGACGAGCCCGAGGTCAGCTGACCGGAAGGTCGAGCTGCCCACCAGCGTGTCGGGCAGGTATTCGAGGTCGCCGTCCCAGCCGTCGCCGCCCAGCCAGGTCGTACGCCCGTCGACCTGGAGACCCACCCGGCACCGACGGCCCATGACGTGATTCTCCTGGCCGACGTGCGGCCAGGTCAGATCGCGGATGGCGTACTGGTCGTCGAACGCGACGAGGAGGGAGCCGTTTCCTAGTACGAGGTCCCGTGGCATGCCGCGGATGTTATCGGCTTCGGTTGGCGGTAGAAACGAGCGCTTCTATAGTCGAGGGGCGGACCCGGGATGTGCCCCGGATCATCACGGACCTGGCAGCGGAAGGGCTCATGGTGTCCACGTAGGGACCGGGCCGTCTCTGTACCCACCGCGACGTGAACGACGACGACGACGTGGCGGCGGCGCTCGGTGCGCTGCGCCGGGTCCTCGCGTGAGGATGGTTGATTGATGAGCGTCTTCAAGGCCTACGACGTCCGCGGAACCTACCCGGAGCAGATCGACGAGGACCTCGCCCGACGTATCGGGGATGCGTTCGTCCATCTGACCGGGGCGAAGAGCCTCGTGATCGGACGCGACATGCGATCCATGGCGCCCTCGGTGGCGGACGCCTTCATCGACGGTGCGAGCCGGGCGGGCGCGCGCTGCGTTCGTATCGGTCTCGCGTCGACCCCCATGACGTACTACGCCATCGGCGCGCTCGGTACCGACGGCGGCGTGCAGGTGACGGCCTCCCATAACCCGGCGGGCTACATCGGGTTCAAGTTCTGTCGCCGTGGCTGTGTTCCGGTGTCGGGCGAGACCGGCATCATGGACATGGCGCGCATGGTCGCCGAGCCGCCCGGGCCAGCCGCCGACTCCCCGGGCCAGGTCCGCGGCGAGGACGTGATGGATCGCTACATCGACCACGTCATGAACTTCGCGGACGGCGTGAAGCCGATGAAGGTGGTGTTCGACGTCGCGAATGCGATGGGTGGACACGCGCTGCCGATCCTCATCGAGCGGCTCGGCCTCGACGCCCGGATCCTGTTCCCGGAGCTGGACGGCACCTTCCCGAACCACGAGGCGAACCCCCTCAAGGAGGACACCCTCCGCTGGCTCCAGGAAGCGGTGGTCGATGGCGGTGCGGACCTCGGAGTCGCATACGACGGCGATGCCGATCGGGTGGTGTTCGTCGACGCCGGGGGCAAGATCGTGCGCGCCGACTTCATCACGTCGGCGTTCGCCGAGGACTTCCTCCTGCGTGAACCGGGCGGGTCGGTGGTCTACGACCTGCGGTCGAGCCGTGCGACGCGGGACGCGATCGAGGCAGCCGGCGGGCGCGCCATCCGGGAGCGGGTCGGGCACTCGTTCATCAAGGCGACGATGCGCAAGGAGTCGTCGGTGCTCGGTGGCGAGCTGTCGGGCCACTACTACTTCCGTGACAACTACGTGTCCGACTCGGGCGACATTGCGATGGTGTCGTTGCTGTCGATCCTCTCCCGGGGCGGGCAGACGCTGCGGGAGCTGGTGGCGCCGTTCGGACGTTACTTCGCGACAGGGGAGATCAACTTCCGCGTCGACGACGCGGACGCCAAGATGGCCGAGTTGAAGGCCGCCTTTTCGGATGGCGAGACGGACGAACTCGACGGCGTGACCGTGCAGTTCGAGGACTGGTGGTTCAACGTCCGCAAGAGCAACACCGAGCCGCTGGTGCGGCTCAACCTCGAGGCGGATTCGAAGGATCAAATGGACGCGCGGCGGGCCCAGGTTCAGGAGATCCTCGGCGCACCCGAGGGCGAGTAGGCGGCGATGGCCAGAGCCGTGGACTCCGTCTTCCTCCTGACCGACTTCGGGGCCGGGAGTCACTACGTCGGCGTGGTGAAGGCCGTGATTCTGACCGTCAACTCCAGGGCCATCATCCACGACCTCTCGCATCGCATTCGCCCCGGGGACGTGCGGGAGGCTGGCTACGTGCTCGAGGCGTCCCTGCCGCACCTGCCGCCGCGATCGCTCGTCGTGGCCGTCGTTGACCCCGGGGTCGGCTCCGACCGCAGGATCGCGTGTTTCTACGGTGACGGACCGACGATCCTCGCGCCGGACAACGGGTTGCTGACGGGCGTCGCGACCGACGGCAGCGTACGGGTCGTCGAGCCGGAGCGGTTGGAGCTCGCTCCGCCCGCGTCGCACACCTTCCACGGTCGAGACGTGTTCGCGCCCGTCGCGGCGAAGCTCTCGCTGGGGCTCGACCCGCGCCGAGTGGGATCGGTCATGCGCGATTGGGTGGCCTGGCCGGAGTGGCACCCCATCCAGGACGCGACCGGGGCCTGGTCGGGAACCATCGTGCACGTCGACGCGTTCGGGAACCTCATCACCAACCTCGATGCCACCGGCATGGGGGAGGCGATCGGCCGGGATCCCGTCGCGGTCGGCGGCGCGACGATTCAGCAGTGGGGCCGGACGTTCTCACACGTGGCGCCGGGAAAGTTGCTGGCGTATATCGGCAGCACCGGGCACGTCGAGATCGCGGTCCGCGACGGGAGCGCCGCGGCCCGGTTGGGCGTGGAGAACGGTGCTGCCGTGCGCCTGGGTCCCCTCGAATCCTGAACCGGTGGTCCGGTACCGGTTTCGGGGCGCTCAAGGACACCTGGCTGCTCGGCCGAACGCGAGTTGATGGGGTCGAGAGCAACTGAGCGGAGGGCGGCGATCCCGGAGCCGGCGCCCCTGTCGCCGCCCCCACCGCCGTCGCTGGCGGAGACCCCCGAGTGGTTTCAGGAGCAGTTCGACGAGCAGGAGGTCAGGCGGGCCGAGCAGCGTCGGGATTCCGCGGGACGCGACTGGTGCCGCCGCCGCTTCGGGCTGCTCTCGGGCGCGATATCGGCCTGGGCCCTGGGCATGGTGTTCGTCACCGGGGGCGTGCCGGCGCACCTGTTGATGCTGGGGGCCGGTGGCGGGGCTGGCTACCTGGTCGCCCGTTGCGAGATGAGCGCCATCGGCGGGATCCTGGTCTTCGGCGGCGGAACCTGCGCAGTCCACCTCATCGCGATGGCCCTGGGCCTGCTCGTCGCGTCGAGTCTCGCGGTGCCGGTTACCTGGCTGAGTCTCGCCTGCGCGGGCGCGTTCATCGCCGGGTCCATCGAGTCCGAGCGGTTGAACCACCTCCCGTTCTGAACCGCAGACTGTCGCTTCGCTCCTCCGTCGTCGTCGGATAGAATCGGCCAGCGCGAGAGTCGCGGGCGAGGGAAGCGGCGGCTCCGATCGGACAGGGCGGTGAGGTTCTTCGGGAGGTGAACGATGCGCAATCCGGCAACCCTGTGGGCGACGGTCCTCCTCATGTCGGCTTCGTTGGCGGCGCAGGACGGTGTCCACTACGCGATGGTGACGGGTGACAAGGTGAGGGTCCGAGGCGGTCCGGCCGATCTGCACGCCGTGCTGGGCTTGATGAAGAAGGGCACCACCGTGAAGGTCGTCGGCGCGGATGACGATTGGCGACGCGTCGAGATCCCGGGTGGTCTGCCCGTCTGGGTCCACTCCGGCAAAGGCGACAAGAAGTACCTCCGGGAGCCGTCGCCCGGCGAGGGGGTCGTCCTCGTCAACGACCTCATGATCCGCGGTGCGGCGAACACCGACTACCCGCCCATTGGCCGCCTGTCGGCCGGGGCCCGGGTCGTCGTCCTCGACAAGACGGAACAATGGGCGCGTCTGCTGTCGCCCGCCGGTACCAAGACGTGGATCCACGGGGCGTTCCTGAAACGTGTCGACGACCAGGCGGCGTCGGAGAAGACGTGGGCCGCCGACCACGTACGCTCGCGCCGGCTGATCCTCGAGAGCGGAGCCCTCTCCCGCCAGCTCGCGGCCCGTGACGCCGAGGAGAAGATCCGCGCCGACAAGGCGCGCGGCGCGTTCGCGTCCTATGACGTCGAGCGCGCGAAGCCCTGGGACCAGCGGGACACCAAGCTGCTCCGCGTGTCCCTCGCCCAGGTCCAGTCGGAGGCGCCGGCCGGACACCCGGATCGCATCCGGGCCGAATCGCTCATCCAGACCCTCGACCACTGGGACCGGACCAGCAAGGAGCTCGTCGCCGCGAAGTCCCGTTTCGCCGAGGCCGAGGCCGAGGCCCAGGCCGCCGAGACCCGGTACGCCGGTTCGCTCGAGGAGCTCCGCGAAGCGAAGAAGAGGATGGCCGCGGCGCCCGAGAAGGGGGCGGAGCCCAAGTCGCGCTACCGCGCCAGCGGGCATGTGGGCCGCGCGCTGCCCATCAGTGGCATCGGCAACAGTCCGTTCTACGCCCTGACGCGGGGTGGGAAGACGATCTTCTACCTCGAGAGCCATCGCTACGACCTCGGCGACTTCGAGGGCAAGCTCATCGGGGTGCTCGTGAGCGACGAGCCGGACCGGCGCCCAGACGTCTCCGCCCGGGTGCTCCGGGTGAAGCGGATCGAGATCCTGGACGGCTGATTCGTGGAGTGACCGGCCCGGTGTCTCCGGACCGGGCCCCCGCCGATCGCGGGGCATTTGTCCTCCGCTGCCGTACGATGGAGTAGCTCGCGCCGTCTCGGAACGGGGTCGGCCCGGGCCGGCGCCGATAGAGCCTGGTCTCGAACCTCCGGAGAACAAAGAAGATGCGACTCCTCTGTGCCATGTTGGCGCTCGCCGTTCTGGTTCCTGCCCAGAGCCTTCCGACGGCACCCAAGGCTCCGAAGCTGGGTGTGTTGGTCTATGAGGACGAGCACGACGGCGTCGTGGTCGACGAGGTTCGTCCGAACACCGCCGCCGCCAAAGCCGGGCTCAAGTCTGGCGACCGCATCGTCAAGATCGGTGGCGTCGCCATCAAGACCGACGCGGATCTGCTCCGGGCGATGCAAGGCGTCCACGCCGGGCACACCACGACGATCAGCGTGAAGCGCGGGGAGGACAGCAAGTCGTTCCCGCTGATCTTCGACAAGCCGAAACCGGCGCGGGTCCGCAGCCGCGATCCGGACGAGGCGCGCAAGGCTCTCACCGAGGCCGAGAAGGCCCTGAAGGAACACGGGGATCTGCCCGCGGTGAAGCTGGCGCTGAAGCACATCGCCAAGGCGAAGAAGCTGCTCCGAAGTGGGCGCGGTGGCGTCATCGGTGGTGGCGCCATGCCCAACATGGAGGAGATCACCGACCGGGTTCAGGAGCTGCTCCAGAGCGGTGCCTCGCAGGACGAGATCCA
>NZBC01000036.1 GCA_002687715.1 Planctomycetota bacterium
AACCATCTGCGCCGCTACGCGGCCGACGAATTGAGGCGCGCGGGATGAGCGCCGCGCCGTCGTCCGAAAAGAGCCACACCCGACGCCCGCCCGAGCGTCGCTGATACTGCTACATCAGTGGTTTCGCGCTACGGGATCCGCAGCTCGCACCCCTGCGAGAGCAAGAACCCCTCCGGGAACACCGGGTCGACGTTGATCATCTGGATCGACGCGGTGAGCGGGAAGCCGGACGAAACGGGCAGCGTGAAGTTCCCGGCAAACGGGACGATGAGGCTCAGGTTCACGCCGCCGTTGAGGAACAGGGTCGCGCCCGCTCCAGGGTTGATGTTGACGATCTGGCCGAGCCCGGTCGTGATCGCGCCGCCGCTCACGTCGATGAGCGGAGCCAGCACGACGCCAGCGTCATAGGGAAACCCGACGTTGGTGCTGGCAAAGCTCACGGTGCCGACTGCGCCGATAGGCAGGTTCGTGACGGCACGTACGCAGGGAGCGGCGAGCACGCCGTCGATGTCCAGGGTCGAAGGCGGCGAGTTCGTCTGGTACTCGACGACCTGGCACGGTACGGCGGACTCGATGCGGAAGCCCTTGCCAAACTGGACTCCGTTGCCATGCGGGCCGACCAGTGTCGCAACCCCCGTAGCGGTGTCGACGGTGTAGAGCGAATCGGTGTTCGTGCTGCTGGCGTAGAGCACGCCGGTCACCGGGTCGAAGCTCATGCCCTGGATGCCGTTGATCGTGGTGGACAGGATGGTGAAGACCGCGGTGTTCGTATCGAGGGTTCCCAGGGAGCCCCCGAAGAAGTCCACCGCCCAGAGCGTGCCGGTGGAGTCGTACGCGAGGGCGGTGAGGAGGCCCCCCGTCGTGCTGCCGACCAGCGTCGCGTTGCCCGCGGTGTCGATGGCGTGCAGCGTGTTGTTCTGGTTGACACCGAAGAACTGGTTCGTCTGCGGATCCCAGATGATGTCCTGCCATCCGCTGAGACCGGTCGTGCCGATCGTCGTCGGTGCGCCGGTCGCGGTATCCAGGGACGCGAGAGCGCCGCCGCCGAGGTCGAGGGTGAAGAGGGTCGTACCGTCGTGCGCGAGCCCGGACGGCGTGCCGAGCGGTAGCGTCGACCCCACCGTCGTCGCGGCACCGGTGTTGAGGTCCACCGTGTGCAGGATGTCAGTGTTCGAATCGGCGAGGTAGGCGATCTGCGCGGGGCAGACGGCGGCAACGGCGGCCAGCGCTACGATTGCGAGCTTCATTGGGGATCCTCGGGGGGAAGGGGATTGCAGCGCCCACGCCGGCACTTGGGGTCAGGCAGTACCATGACGTTAGCTCGCTCGGACCCGATCGCGCAATCACAAAAGAGGGGCCCGATCGTCGCCGACCGGGCCCCAGAGGGGAGGAGAGGCGTCATCCTCCCGCAGTGCTTCGTGGGTGGGGGATCTCCCTACCTTCGAAGCCACCCGAGCGCACGTTCGAGGCTCTCCCTCCGAACCCTCATTTGATCGATGGCCTGGACCACGTCGTGGCGTTCGTGACCGCAATCGGTGCAGATGATCTTCGACTCCATCGCCGAAACGTGGTGATCGCAGTAGGCGATCGCATCCACGAGGCTCGCGACCTTCGGCAGCATCTTGGAAAGGTCGCATCCCTTCTTCTTGTCGTACGCCCTCTCGAGCATCCGGAATGCCCGGTTGAGGCGGTTGCCCTCGAGCTTGCCGATCCGGCTGCCATCTGCAGCGAAGACGGAGAGGACGAGACCGCCGCCGGTCTTGCCCATCGACCGACGATCGAGGCGAAAGCAGTTGAACAGGTGCGCCGCGGAGAGGAACCGGGTATCCCGGTTGAGGCGATCAAGCGCCTTCACCTGCTTCTGATTCGCGCCGTCGACGACGACGAGGATTGACGGAGCTGCCCGCCGCTTCCATCCACCATGCGCCTCGTCGACCCGGAGACCGGCGTCGGCCCGGGCCGCGTATCCGTTCTCCGTCACCGGGAACACGGTCGTCCACGGAACCCGGACGAGGTCCTTCCACGGGCCGCGTGGGACCTTGGCCTTCCGGTTGGCCGTGGGGCGCGTTGCGCGTGGGTTCGGCTTCCCGGCGCCGTTGCCGACGCGGGTCCGCGGGGCGGGCCGGGTCTCACCGGGCTCCGGTGTCGGCTCGGGGTTGCCGCCGCCAGCCGCGGGCTCGCCAGACGGGGTCGCCCCGGAGCCACCGCCAACGGGACCGTTGTACGTCGGCGAGCCACCGCCCTCGGGGCCGGTGTAGGGCGTCGGCGTGGCGGCGCCGTTGCCGCCGAGCGACGGCCCCGGAGGCGGTGGCGGAGTCGGCGGGATGAAGAGCCAACCGTGCGCGAGCACGGGGGCGGCGCCGCCGAAGAAGCAGGCAGCGACCAGAAGCAAGCACGACATGCGAGTCTGCATTGCAGTTCCTTTCACGAGACAGCGGTCCGATCCGTTGGGGGCCCCTCGGGATGGGACCGCGTTTGTTCGAGTCAGCGGGGTGAGAGAGTGCGCAGGAACGCGACGAGGTCGTCGATCTCCGCGACGGAGAGTCGGCCGGGCGGTGGCCGAGGGCGCGCACGGAGTTTCGATGGGGCTTGTTTCCCGTTGCGCCGATTCTTGGTCAACGTGTCACGCACCGCGTCCCGGTCCTCGTGGACGAGGTTCATTTCACGAACGTGCAGCGCGACGGCGTCCCGCAGCTTCGGCACGGACCCGTCACGAAAGTACGGACCGGTGCGAGCGACGTCCCAGAGTGTGGTGGTCTGGACGGCGAGCTGGCTCGCGTCGTAGCCACCGCCGCCGGGGAGCCGCGGCGCCATACGTTGGGCTTCGAGGGCGATCGCACGGACGTCGATCTTCTCGATCTCCGTCTGGCTCTTCTTCGCATACTCGCGACGGAGCAGTTCGACGTGGCGCTCCCCCGCAGCACGTTCCCGCGACTTGATGCGGAATCCACCCGGCGGATCGACGACGTGCATCGAGCCGTCGCTGAGCCCGGGGCCAGAGTGACAGTCGCCGCATCCCTTGCCCTGGTAGATCTTCAGCCCACCCAGCTCGGTCTTCGTCAACGCGGCCTGCTCTCCGGCGAGATACCGGCGGTAAGGGGATTCAGGCGCTTCGAGCGTGCGCACGAACGATGCGAGCACTGAGCCGAGCCGCTTGCGCGTCACCCCTCCAGAACCGCCGAATGCACGGTCGAACCGGGCCTTGACCCCGGAGTGCTTCTGGAGCTTTGAAACGACCCTGTCGATCGAGCCCCCCATCTCGAGCTCGTTGGCGATGGGCGCGAGACACCGCTGCTCCAGCGTCAGCACCTTCGGGCGGCGGCCGGGGCGCGCGGTCCGAGCCTGATCCGGGTCTCGGAACCAGGTCACGTGTCCGATGGCGATCAGGGTCGGGCTGTTGCGTCCGATTCCGATGTTCCCGGACCCGACGGAATCCGCGCGGCCATCCATGAATGACCGGTCGGGATCGTGGCACGTCGCGCAGCTCACCTTCCCGCCGGCACTCAGTGACGGACTCTCGAAGAGGAACCGTCCGAGCTCGATCTGGCGGGGGTCTTGTGCCGGCAAGACGCCGGTGCAAAGGAGCAGGCAGTACAGGAGCGCGCGATCCGCGGACATGGGGTTTCCCGTCGCGAGGCGCTCCGACTTCCGAGAGGCTACCCGAAGTCCCGGGGCGGATTCCAGATCAACGCGGAGCGAAAACGGTGACGCGGTTCGAGACCATCGGAGTCCGGGCGCGGATGGGATCGTCGCCGTCATCCATGGCGAACGCGCGCTCCAGCTCGTCGCCGACGAACGTCCAGCCGCCGAGGAGGTACATGAGCTGGACCTCGACTCTCTGCTCGGGGCGTGCCCCGAGCACGTCGAGCCCGTCCAGACACACGTCGATCCGCCGCCCGTGGATCTCGATTCCGTTCATGTCGGCCCACGCTTCGACGGGACGCGCCTTCACGGGGACCCCGTCGATCCACCAACGGGCAACGAGATGCCAGTCGGGTCGCGCAACGATGACGTCCCGGGGCGCGGTGAGCGTGAGCCCCGCCTTCCCCGAGACGAGTCTCAGGTCCGGGCGGCTCGCGTCCGGGAGAAAGGTCGGCAGCCGGCGCCGACGCGCGTCTCGCGGCAGCGGCGCGCCAAAGAGCTTCCAGTGCGGCACGACGGGACCGGTCGTCGTGACACGGACCGGCGTCGGCACCGGGTCCTCACCGGCCTTCGCCAGGTGGCGCACCACGTCCGACCGCTGGAACGGCAGCCACGCGTGTACGGCGGAATCCTGGGCTGCGCGCTCCTCGACGATCACCGTGGCAATGGACTGCTCGCCCATGCGAAGCGCGATCTCGACGGGTCCGGCTTCCCGCATCACGACCGGGTGAACGAAGAACCAGCTCCCCGTGTGATCGGCGGACGAACGCATGAGCAGGCGCCTGCTGAGATCACGCACGTCGCGGCCAACTCGCACGACCTGCAGCGGTCCGAGGCGTTCGCCAGGAGATTCGGCGCCGACGCGGGCCTTCATTCCGTCGGCGATGCAGTAGAGCAGCACCCCCTCCCCCACCCTGGCCGAACGCGCCTGGATGCCCAGCCGCACCCGCACTCCGTCCCCGAGGTCGATGGGCGTCTGCTCGAGCAGCTCCTCGAACGTCGCCACGACCGCGACGTCGGCGGATTCGACGGAGTCTGGGTGATTCGCACACCCCACCAGAACTACGAGCCCCAAGGCCACGACAAGAGGAAGCTTGATCATCGCGCAAACCCTCCGAGGGCAGCCCCTCCGAACAAACAGGCCAGATACAGAAACGTCGCGGTGAACAGCCAGTTGAAACCCGAGTGACGCCGTTTCTCGTCCGCGTTGTAGTGCCACACCTGCATGACGAGCCGCAGCCCCCAGAACAGCGCAAGGAACCCGCTGATGGCGCGGCCGATTCCAGTCCCTGACGCCAACGCGTCCGCAAAGAAGATGCAGAGCAGCGCATACCCCGCGACCGCGAGCATCAGAAACGTGTGCTGCGCCCAGAACACGTCACGGACCACGGGATCGACGCGCTCGAGGTTCTCGCGATAGCGGAACATCCTCTTCGCGAAGAAGTTCGCGGACAGGACTCCAAGCTGCGCGGCCGCAGCGATCCAGAACAACTCCTGCATGCGATCATCCTAAGGAGTCGATCGCTCCACTCCCCGTGAGACGTCCCGGGTACGTGGCCGAAAGGGGGGCATGAGCCCATTCGTCGCTTCGTGCACCGAGATCCTCCGCCGCACCCCGAGCGTGCTTCGCGCCCTCCTCGCGGACCTCCCGGACGACTGGACCACGGCCACCGAGAAGCGGGACGCATGGTCGCCCCACGTCATCGTCGCCCACCTGATCCAGGGCGAGGACACGGACTGGATTCCGCGGGCTCGGCTCATTCTCGAGCACGGCCCGAACAGACCTTTCGAACCCTTCGATCGCCATGGCGAACTCAGTCGAATCGCGAACGACCCGCTCGCCCGCCTCCTCGACACCTTCGGCGAACGTCGCACCCGCAACCTCGAGATCCTGGAGAGCCTGCAGCTCACTGAAGATGACCTCGCCCGCGAAGGCGTCCATCCCGAGCTCGGCACCGTGACGCTCCGGAATCTCCTGGCGACCTGGTGCGCCCACGACCTCGCCCATCAGGCCCAGATGACGCGCACGATGGCGCGTCGGCTCGCCGAAGACGTCGGACCCTGGCGACACCCGGAGTACATGGCCCACTTCACTTGATCAGCTTGCGCGCGCGAAAGTGCCGCTCCCAGGCGTCGAGGTCCTTGCCATGGTCCTCCTTCGAGATCCGGCGGAACGCGGGGAGCACGTTCGCGGTCCAGTGCCGCGGGTTGGCGCGCGCGTAGCGAACGAGTCGCGGGAGCCCGTCGGGACGTCCAAACGCGGTCAGCGCAAACGCCGCATACAGCGCGGCGCGCTCGTCGTCTCGGACGAGCAGCGCGGCGATCCGGTCAGCCGCATCCGCTGCGCCCATGGCCGCCAGCGTCTCGCACGCGAACACCCGGCCCTCCGTATCCTCCCCAGTCAGCAGCCCGACCAGGAGGGCGGTGAACCGCTTCGGCGCGAGGTCCTTCGCGAGGGGTCCGAAGAACGTGCCGCCGATGTGCTCGACAAGGACCGGCTCGCGCCGGCGAATGAGCTCCTCCAGCTCCTCGACCGGACCGAGGATCCTCAGGAGCCACTCGGAGTCGGGTTGCGGCCCGGCGCGAACGAGCGACGACATGATGTCGCGGCGCCAATCCTCGAGCAGGTCGAGGGTCTCCTGCATCGTGCCCCGGGTCACGTTCTTCGCGTCGAAGGGCACGGGTCGAATCGCGTTGCGGGCGACCAGCTCCCAGTTGCCGCCCGGCATCTTCTTGATCCATACGCGGACGCGGGTGTGCTCAGACGGCGGCACGAAGAGCTTCGCGCCGGGCGCCTGCGGATCTCGACGGGTCTGTCCGAAGCGGAGATAGATCACCTCACCGCGCTTGGGCCCCGAGCCGCGGTCGAGCTTCCGCACGCCGAGCTCGATACAGAACCGCTCGTCGACGTAGTGCCCCGCAGGAGGCAGCGCGCGGACGCGCTCGTATACGTGGACGACTTGCCCGACGACGACATGAGAGGCGCGGCGATCCAGCTCCTCCCGCGTGACCTCCCTCGGGAACATCCGCTGCCCGAAGGCCGGGAGGGCGAGCCCGGCGAGGAACACCACCCACATGCTCGACTCGATGAACTTCCGCCTCATGGGGATTCTCCGCATGGTTCGACTCCCGACGCGCACGTGGCCACGATCAATCGGACCGTGGTCTCCGCATGATACGAGCGCCGTTCCCGACCTGCTCATCCGACTCGAGATCGATACCTTCCCGTGACACGAGTCCATAGAATGCCCGCTATGGGACGCGTCGCCGTGATCTTCCTCTTGCTCATCGGAACCCAATCGCCGAGCCAGACGGTCCGGGCCAGCAAGCTACGAGCGTTGTTCAAGATCCCGGTCAAGGAGCTGAAGGCGGACGGGTATCTCGCTGCGACGTGGCGGTTTGCGAAGGTCGAGGAGATGCGGGCTTTCCAGGAAGAGGAAGGGCTCGAGCTGACCTCGGATTCGGGCGTGATGATCCAGAAGAACGCCGCACTCGCGTGGCGGGAGCTGTTCTTCGAGGGCGACCTCACGATGTCATTCGAGGTGTGGGCGGCGTCTGAAGACGGTGAGCTGCGAGTGATCCTCGGCGCACCCGGCGACCGCGTAAACGGCGTGCTCGCGTTCTTCAACGGCACGATCGGTGACGAGAAAGGACGCCACTGCGCAGCGGTCAAGGTCGTCAACGGCGAACCGGGCGAGATCCGGGGCGCGCTCACGGTCGATCTCAAACCGCGGACGTGGCACCGGATCGGGTTCGAGGTGAAGGCCGGCACGCTGACCCTGATCGCGAACGGCAAGCGGATCACCGCACGCGGGGTGAAGGTCCCGCGCACCTTCGCCACGACGCTGTACCCGGCAGCGAACCGCGTCCACGTCCGAGACCTCGAGATCGCCGGCCATGTGAACCTCGCGTCGTTGCGCAAGCTCGTGGGTGGCGCCAAGGCGGCCTCACGATCCCACCCCAGGAATCGCGGTGGCGGGGCACTCGCCGCGCTGCGCAACGAGGAACGTCGCGCTGTCCTCGACGAGATCCTCAAGGTCCGCAAGCGCTCCGAACCCCGCGACCCCGGCGCGGCCGAGCGACAGATCCGCGAGCGCAACCTCGCCGTCGGGCTCATCAACCGCGCCACGAAGGCCTGGCGCGACGACCACTTCGACGTCGCGATCGCCGAGCTGACCAAGGCCGACGCCAACTGGTTCCACCCCGGGGCGATCGCCTACCTCAAGGGGATCATCCAGTTCGATGCCCGGGAGCTCGACCACGCACTGGAATCCCTCGGCGAGGCCGCCAAGGCCCGCAAGAAGTATGTACCCGCCTTACGTGCGATGGCGTTGGTCCACATCGAACGCGAGGACTACGACCGCGCGGAACGCGTCCTGGCCAAGGCCCGGTCGATGGAGCGCAAGAACGGCTACACGATGGCGTTCCTCGCCCTCGCGCAAATGGCGAGAGGCAAACTCCCGCAGGCCCAGACCTCGCTCCGCATCGCCAAGGACCAGATGCCGTCATCCGACGGCGTGAAGCTCCTGCTCACCCACGTGCAGCGCCTGCGCTCGCGGCCCCGATGGTCTGCCGTCCACAAGAAGTCCAACCGCTGGTACGCCGTCGAGACCAACGTCGGCGGTGGGGTGGCAGCCGACATCGCCCAGGACCTCGAACGCTACCGCACCTTCCTCGAGCAGGCCCTCCCCCTCGGCATCAAGCAACGCAGGCCCGTCCGCGTCTGGGTCTTCGACTCCCAGGATGAGTACCTCTCCTTTACCGAGGTCCTCATCCGCCGCGCCGAGAGCTCGCTCGGGTGTTACGTCCCCGCCATCAAGACCTTCCTCTTCTTCCACACGCTGGACGAGGAGAAGAACCGCGAAGTCCTGTACCACGAAGCGTTCCACCACTACCTCCACCAGAAGACCAGACGTCCCCCGATCTGGCTCGATGAAGGTCTCGCCGAGTACTACGGCGGCACGACCTTCACCTCGGACGGCCGCGCCACTCCCGGCGCCATCCACCACAACCGTCTCATCGACTTGAAGGACTGGCTCGCCAAGAACCGCGCGATCCCCCTGAAGGCCCTCATGCACATGGCCCCGGCCACCTTCATGAGCCCCGAAACCGCCGCCGTCCACTACGCCACATCCTGGGCCTTCGTCCACTGGATCAAGCACGCCGCCCCCGCCGACGCCAAGAAGACGTTCGACACCTACGTCACGTCCGTGCTCCGCAAGAAGCCCGCGACGGCTGCGTGGTCCGCGTCGTTCGCGAAGCTGGACGTCGGCAAGCTGGATGAACAGCTCCGCGCGTACGTGACGGGAGTGTTGTTCAAGAAGCTGTAGAAGCGCCGGACGAATGGCAGCCCGACCTCCGACCTCGAAGTCGACTCTCCCGGGAGCGCGAACCTCCACGTCCGCTCCGGCTGCGGAAGTGGGGATCGCAGTGAGTTGCCCCTCCGAACTTGCGAAGCACCGCCGATCAGTCGGCGTCTTCTTCCGGAGCGACGCGCCAGCGCATGTACAACCGTCGGACCTCAGGGATGCAGCACTGACCCGAGGGCGTCTTCGTGAGGCATGCCGCTGCCGGCGATTCGGACTTCTCGATCAAGCTGCGCAAGCGAGTGGGGTCGTTGTTGCGGGCGTCGGTTTCGATGTCGTCCGCGGTCATGCCGAAGCAGGGACAGACGGGCGACTCGGGGTGCTTGGGCCAGACGGGGTGCCGCAACACGGTGATGGGGATGGAGGTGCCCCACGCGTCGAACCACGCGACCTCGCAGGTCGCGCTCGTGCACCAATACGCTTCGTGGGCGAGGGAAGCGCGGAGGTCTTCGGTGAGCCAGGCCACGAGGGTCTCGTCGGAGACGGGTTCGCCGGTGCCGCCGCAGCCCTCGGGAGCGGGACAGGTGGGTTCGAGGGGTTCGGGGTCCTTGACGAAGGCCTTGTTCATGAAACGGCTTCGATGTCCTCGGTGAGGGCAACTCGCGTGTCCTCGGAGAGCTGGGTCTCGGCCGTCACCACCGGGTGGTCGCAGCCGAGCGCGACCGGTACCCGTCCGCCGACCGGGAACTGGAGGAACTGGACCGAGGAGAGACGGTCGTCGCCGACCTGGCGGTCGTCCCACGTGGCGCGAACGACGGCCCCGTCATCGAGCTTGACGTACAGATGGGCGCAGAGGCCGAACCAGGTGCGGAGCTTCACGTCGCGTTCTTCGGGATCGCGGATACCGATCATGAGCGTGCACCCGAGACCGCCGTCCTTCCCGAGAAGCTCGTTATAGGTGTCGAGCTCGTGCTGGATGTCCGACTCCTTGACTAACTGCTCGGTGCGGACCATCTCGAGGACCTGGTAGCGGACGGTCTCGTGGGACTCGAAGAGGAAGGTGAGGACGTCGGCGACGATGACCCGGCGGCGCTCCTTTGCAGCCATCGCGGAGTCGCGGATCTGGTCACGCTTCTCGCCATAGGTAACGAAGTCGAGGATCTCGTCGCGATGCACCGTACTCATGTCTTCTCCTCCTCGGCCTTCACTGACCTGGGGAAGCCGTCTTCCCGATAGGCGCGCGCGAGGACGGTCATGGGGTGGAGCGGTTTCTTGTCTGCGTGCTGCTGGAACTGGAGCGCAGCGAGCGGGCAGTCGGTTGCCCAGACCTCGGCCTCGGCCTGCTTCATGCCGTCGAACGCCTTGCGGCCGATGCGCCGCGACGGCTCGAATCCCTCGACCTTCATGGCATAGGTCCCGTCGTGGCCACAACATTCCATGGTCATGCGGGGTTTCACTCCCGGGATCTTGCGCAACAGGTCACGACCCCGGAAACCGACGCCCTGCGCTCGGAGATGGCACGGGGCATGGTACGCGACCGCATCGCCGGGAGTGCTCTTGAAGTCGGTGTTGAAGCGGTCCTCGTCTCGGATCGACCACAGCTTCTCGCTCGGGTCGCGGATCGCATCGGCGACCTTCTTCGCGCGTTCGCGGTCTTCTTCCGCCACCAGCTGGGGATACTCGCGGCGCAGCATCATGCTGCAGGTCGGGTTGATGGCGATCACCTCCGCCCCCGCGTCGACGTAGGGTTCGAGGATGTCCAGGTTGGTCTTTGCCTGCTTCTGCAAGCCGGCGAGATCGCCCGACTCCCAGGCCGGCATGCCGCAGCACGCAAGCCCCGCGGTGCAACGAACGTCGACCTGGTTCTTCTCCAGGACTTCGAGCGTATCGCGGCCGATCTGCGGCTCGTTGTTCTGTACGTAGCAGGTCGGAAAGAGGACCGCCTCTCCACCGGCTTCCTCGTTGATCTTGCCAGCTTGCGACGCCCATTTCTCGAACGTGGTGCCCGCGAAGTCCGGAAGGAGCTTGTCGCGGTGAATACCGACCAGCTTCTCCATGAACCACCGGTGGAGCCCGACGCGATTCATGACGTTCGCGAGACCGAAGCTGCTCCGCGCGAGCTTCGCGGCCCGGTCCGGGTCGCCGAGTACCCGGGCGCTGAGCGAGATGCCATCACGCTTCGCGCGCTGCGCCTGATAGCGGTGCACGAGCTTCGGGAAGTCGAGCTGGAATTCGTGGCCGTCGCGTTCGGTGTACGGGCACTGGACCTCACAGAGCTTGCACTGGAAGCACTGGTCCATGACCTGGTCCGTTTCCTCGGTCGTCACCTTGCGAACGTCCCCGTCGTGGCGATCGTCGATGAACGAGAAGAGGCTCGGGAAGCTGTCGCAGTACTTGAAGCACATGCGGCAGCCATGACAGACCTCGAACACGCGCGTCACCTCCTTCTGGAGCGCGGTCGCTTCCCAGTAGCGCGGTTCCACCGGGTCGTACGACAACCCGTCGGTTGGCTGGTAGGAGATCGCCTTTTCGTTGCTCACTGAGACTCTCCGGACGGACGAGGGGCGCCGGACGTGGTGCTCACTTCCGGCGCCCCTCGATTCGGACTAGCGTACGCACCGCGGTACGCGTTCGATGGTCAGCTGACGGAGTCGAGCAGCTGCTGGAAGCGACCGGCGTGCGACTTCTCCGCCTTCGCGAGCGTCTCGAACCAGTCGGCGATCTCGCCGAAGCCCTCTTCGCGCGCGGTGGCGGCCATGCCCGGGTACATGTCGGTGTACTCGTGGGTCTCACCAGCCACGGCCGCCGCGAGGTTCAGCTGCGTGTCGCCGATCGGGAGGTCCGTCGCCGGATCGCCGACCACCTTCAGGTAGTCGAGGTGGCCGTGCGCGTGGCCGGTCTCGCCCTCCGCGGTCTCCCGGAAGTTCGAAGCGATCTCCGGGTAGCCCTCGATGTCCGCGACCTTGGCGAAGTAGAGGTAGCGCCGGTTGGCCTGGGACTCTCCTGCAAACGCAGCCTTGAGGTTGTTGTGGGTCTCGGTGCCGTTCAGATCAGCCATGACTCAGTGTTTTCCAGTTCATCGAAGGTCGTCCTGGCAGTCCTCGCACGTGCCGATCACCTGGACCGACACCTTTTCCGGCGCGAAGCCGTCCAGGTTCCGGGGCAAACGGAGGCGGGAGAGCCCCGCATCCGTGAAGTCCGTGATGCTATCGCAGGACCCGCACACCAGGTGGTGGTGCGGCTCGAGATTCGCGTCGTAGCGGTGGGTGCTGCCATCGTTGGCGACGCGGGCGATGAGTCCGAGCTCGACGAGACAGTCGAAGGTCTTGTACACGGTCGCGAGCGAGAGGCTCGGCATGTCCGCGCGGACCTCGTGGAAGACCTCGTCGGGGGTGGGGTGCGCGCACGATCCCGCGACCGCTCGGTACACCGCAATGCGCTGCGGCGTGACCTTCATCCCCGACTCACGGCAGTGCGCAGTCAGCCGCTCGAGGACGTCGTCTGGTGGGGTCCGGGGTCTCATCGCGGGCATGATACCGTCTCCGGAGATTCTATCAACGGAGAATTTTTCTTAATCTTGACTCACCGTCCGTCGTAGACCGTCTTCCCTCCGACCACGGTCATCACGACCTTGGTTTCGAGGATCTTCTCGTGCGGGATCGTGAAGACGTCGTGATCCAGGACGACGAAATCCGCGAGACGACCGGGCGCCAGCGATCCCTTCACGTCCTCCAGGTGCTCGCCGTACGCGCTGCCGACGGTGTAGTGGTACACCGCCTCCCACGCAGTGAGCTTCTGCTCGGGGAACCAGCCCGTCTTCGGCTCCATGCGTTGGATGTTGGTCCGCGTGACTGCGGAGTACACACCGCGCATCGGATCGAGCGGCTCGACGGACCAGTCCGTCCCGAATGCGAGCTTCGCCCCCGAATCGAGCAACGACCGCCAGGGGTACGCGGTCCGGCAGCGCAGCCTGCCGATCCGGGTCTCGGCAAATCGCATGTCGGTCGTGCAGTGGGTCGGTTGCATCGACGCAATGACGCCGAGACGCGCGAACCGGCGCAGGTCGTCCTTGTGGATCACCTGGGCGTGCTCGACGCGGTGCCGGCGGTCCTTCGTTCCGTTGACCCTCGCGGCGCGTTCGAACGCGTTCAACACCATGTGGACGCCCTTGTCGCCGATCGCGTGGATCCCGATCTGGAACCCGAGCCGGTCTGCCTCGACGACCATCGCGTCCAGCTTCTTCTGATTCATGGTCGGGAGACCATCGAAGTCGGGACGATCGATGAACGGGTCGAACATCGCCGCCGTGCCGTCGCCGAGCGTGCCGTCGATGTACCCCTTGAGGAAACCGACACGCACCCAGTTATCGCCCTGCCCCGTGACGACGCCGCGCTCCCCGAGCCACGCCGCCTGGCGCAACGGAAGCCAGCCCGTCCACCGCAGCGTCAGCTTGCCCTGGGCCTTCAGCTCACGAATGACCTCCATCTCCCGGAGGCTGCTGCTGGTCTGGACACTCGTGACTCCACGCCGGGCTGCGTGTCGAAAGCCGGCGATGAGGTCGGCCTCGAGCCGCTTGCGTCGCTGCTCGCGGGTCAACTGCGGACCGCGCCGCCGTCCCCGCACCAACCCTGCCGCCGACTCCAGCAGGATGCCGGTCGGCTGCCTCGTCTTGGAGTCCCGCTGGATCTCCCCCGCCGGCGGGTCCTTCGACGCGCTCGTGATCCCGCTGATCTTCAAGGCGAGCGAGTTGACCCACACCGAGTGCCCACTCGCGCGCCTCAGCACGACGGGGTTGTCGGGCGCGACCCGGTCGAGGTCCTGCTTGGTCGGCCAACGATCACCCCAGAGCGTGTGGTCGTAGCGCGACCCGTAGATCCACTCCCCCGGCTGTGCCCGATCGACGGACTCCTTCACCAGCTTCAGGACCTTCGCCAGCGTGTCGACGCCGTAGAGGTTCAGCTGCCGCAGAAGCCGCGACCCGCCGGTGAAGTGGCTGTGACTGTCGTTGAACCCGGGCACGACCAGCTTGCCGTCGAGATCGACGACCTTGCCGCCCGGACGCATGGCCGACCTCACGTCCTCCTCGATCCCGATCGCCACGATCCGCTCGCCTCGCACCAGGACCGAGTCGGCACGCGGCACGCGACTGTCCATGGTCATGACGCGACCATTGACGAACATGACGTCGGTCGGATCGCCGGCACTCTGCCCCCACGAAATCGCGACCAGGAGCAGACTCAACAGGGCATGACGCAACGCGGGCATGGCAAGACCTCCAAGACATCATCATGCCAGTTCCGCTGTCGAAGGGGAGCCTGCCGGGAGCGCATGCAGTACGATCCGGTCATGGGATGCCTTCTTCCGTGGTGCGTGGTCATGATCGTGACCGCGGCCTCGGCCCTGGCTTCGGCGCAGACTCCGGACGACCCTTTGGTCGTCGGCCCGCTCGAGTGCCGCACAGCGGTCACGAAGCTGCGCAACGAAATCCGGAGTGGTCGTCGCGCGGGTGAGCTCGGATGCTCGGAGCTGGCCCAGGCGATCGCGCGCACGTTCAAGAAGCTCGGGCTTCAATCAGGGGGTGACGGTCGCGATCGTTCGAATCCGTGGACGCAGCGCGTCACGTTGAAGGGAGCCGGTTGGAGCCCCGCGCGTACCTTCATCGGGGTCGTTGGGCGCGAGAAGCAGCGCGTGAGCATCGGATCGGGGTTCTCTGCAGAAGCTCCCGCCCGAATGGACGCCAAGGGGAAGCTCGCGGTCCTGTGTGTGCCGGAGATCACCAAGGACCCCGCGCTGTCAGTAGCCCAGGTTCTGAATCGGCCCCGGCCAAGAATGAAGAAGTTCGAGATCCACGGTTCGGTCGTAATCGTGGCACCCAACCGAGAGGGCGGCGACGAGGCGGCCCACCGCGGATGCGTGTCCAAGTTGCGCAAGGCCGGCGCGAAGGCGGTCCTGTTGGTCGATTCGAAGGCACGGCTCGGCGACCTCTGCGAGACCTGGACGTTGGCGACTCGATACCGCCGCCGATCCAACCTCGCCAGCCCGCTACTGTACGTTACGAGATCCGAAGCCGAGAAGCTGGCCAAGTCGGCGAACCTGGAACTCAACCTGATCGAAGCGCAGCGTAGCGTCCACAGCGCACTCGGCGCGGGCGCGAACGCCTTCTCACGGTCCAAGAAGTCGGTGCACGTCGCCCTCGAATACCGGGTACGAAGGCACCACGACGTAAACGTCGTGGGTTGGATCGGGGGATCCGATCCGAAACTGGCCGAGGAGGTCGTCGTCGTCGTGTCCCACCTCGATCACCCGGTGCCGAAACTCCTCGGGATCACATCCGGCGACGGGCTCACCGGATGCGCCGGCCTCGTCCTGATCGCGAAGCGCCTCGCCGAGTCGAAGCCCCGACGGACGGTGGTCTTCGTCGGCGCCTCGGGGGAACACGCGGATTCTGCGGGTGCGCGCTGGTTCGCCAAGCACCCGTCGCATCCGCTGGACAAGGTGATCGGTGTCGTCGCGCTCGGTTCTGTCGGCATTGCCGATGGGCCCCTCGAGAAGCGCCCCACAGCGCTGGCGCACAGCGGCGCCACCGCCCTCGTCGCCCGAGTCAAGGCCTGGAACGGAGACAAGGGATTGCAGCTCGTCGAGAAGCCGACGGTCGGGTCCGCACTCGAACCGTTCAACGGCAAGCAACGACTTCTTCTCGGACTTGCCGGAGTCCCGGGCGGAGAGACGGGCAGGTGCGCCGTTGATGCCGAAGGCATGGCGCAGGCCGTCGAGCTGGCGCTGCGCGCCGTCACCGCAATCGCGAATGACCGCTGATCCGCCTACGAGCTCGCACTCCTGACCGCGCCCGGCTCTTGGGGTAAGCCTGTCCTCGCCACCCTTCGGATCCACGCCGACGGCCAGTAGGTCACCGGGTCGCGGACCTTGCCCTCGTTGAAGCGGAAGGTCGGGGTCTGGATCTCGAACTCCGGGTGGGCGAGGACGAAGTCTCCCGCCGCGGAGGTCGGGTTGTTCGTAGCCCAGTCGGGGGCGGAGCGGGGGGCGCCCTGGAGTCCGGCCATGATGCCGTCGCAGGCAACGATGTAGGAGCCCTCGTCGACGAGGTCGTGGTAGGCATCGAGCTCGCGCTGCACGTGCTCCCGGGTGTGGCAGGAGTCGAGCAGGACGAGGACACGCTCGCCGGGCTGGATCAAGGACTTCACTCGGGCGACGATCACCGGGTCGGTGGAGTCGCCTTCGATCATCGTGATGAGCTCGTCGGTGAGCTCGTGGGATTCCATCGCAGCGCGGTTGTGAGGACGGATTTCCACGTCGACTCCGATGACACGACCATGACCCATCGCCTTGCAAAGGGAGGCGTGGAAGACCAGCGAGCCGCCGTGGGCGATGCCCGTCTCGACGATGACGTCGGGCTTCAGCTCGTAGATGACCTCCTGCAAGCGCACGATGTCCTCTGGGAGCTGGATGATCGGGCGGCCCATCCACGTGAAGCTGTAGACGTGCTTCGTGTCCCACCCGCAGCGCAGCCACGCCTGGGACACGATGCGGAACGCCTCGGAGCTGTCGAGCGGGTAGCTCTCCTCGACACCGTTCGACTCGGTGCACACACGACCGTTTTCGAGGTCGATCTTGATCATGTCACGCTCATCTCGGAGAGGGAGTCCTGGACCACCCGGACCATTTCCGGCAAGGCATCCACGACGGACCGGGGTCGGAAACCGAACTCATCGACGATCCGGTCGATGACCACCGCCACGTCCTCGATGCAGGGTGCATTCTCGGCGACGTCCCACCCGCAGCCGCAGATGGACGACAGCCGTTCCACGATCGCGCGATGAGTCGTGAGGGCGCCGGACGCCACGTTGTAGATCCGATGGACCCCACGAAGCGCGATCGCCTCGATCATTGCCACGACGTCGTTCAGGTGCACATAGTCCTTGCACGACGCGGCACTCGTTCGCAGCGAGACGTGGCCGTTCACGGCCTCGCGAACGATCGACGCGAGGAAGTTGTCCGAAGCGTCGCCCGGCGCCGAGACGTTGCTCAGGCGAACGACGCGGCCCCGCATCCGCCGCGCGGACAGCGTCAGCGCCTCGCCGGCGAGCTTCGAGATGTCGTAGAGGTGATCCGAATCGCGGGGGTCCACGATGAACGCCGACTCTTCGTGCCCCGACGGTGCTCCGCGATAGAGGCGCGCGGACGCCAGGTACGAGAACGACGCTGCGTCCCCGTCGGCCAGGACCCGCGCCGGGAGCGCCACGTGCGGTTCGGCGACCTCCAGCGGACGATGCCGGAAGTCGGCCGTCAGCCCGGCCGCCCACACGACGTGCCCCAGCTCAGAGCCGCGCCAGCTGTCATCATCCCGCCCCGGCACTTCCACGTCGTGGCCCTGGGTCTCGAGGTGGCGGACGAGCGCCGAGCCGATGAAGCCCCGCCCTCCGAACACCGTGAACCGCGCCACTACGGGATCACCTCGATGCGAGGAATCGGCACCACGAAGCGCCCGCCCCACGAGCGCACGAAATCCGCGCACTCGACGATCTCGTCCCGCAGGTTCCACGGCAGGATGAGCACCCAATCCGGTCGCGCCGTCTTCAAGTACTCGACCGGGTAGACCGGGATGTGGCTGCCGGGCAGCCAGCGACCGTGTTTGCGCGGTGAACGGTCGACCGTGAACGAGACGAGGTCCCGGCCGATACCGCAGTAGTTGAGCAGCGTGTTGCCTTTCGCGGGCGCACCGTAGGCCGCGACGGCTTGGCCGCGCGCCTTGGCGTCCTCGAGGAACTTCCGCAGCCCGGTCCGCACCGAGCGTGCGCGCGCACCGAATGTCTCGTAGGTGTCCATCCGGAGGAGCCCGGCGCGGCGCTCCTCCGCGAGCACCTCGCTGACGGAAGGCCGCACCGACGGTGACGTCGCGGCGTGACCGACCCGGACCCGCAGGCTGCCGCCGTGGGTCTTCAGCCGCTCGACGTCGAACACGCTCAGCCCGACCCGCTCGAGAAGCCGCTTGGTCGCGGTCAGCGAGAGGTAGGAGAAATGCTCGTGGTAGATGGTGTCGAACTGCCCTTCGTCCATCATCCGCAGCAAGTGCGGAAACTCGAGCGAGATCACTCCGTCGCGCGCAAGCAGGATGCGCAACCCCGAGACCAGGTCGCGAATGTCCGGGACGTGGGCGAGCACGTTGTTGGCGATGATGACGTCGGCCCGCCACCCGCGCTCGACCAGATCTCGCGCCGTTTCCTGACCGAAGAAGCGAACTTCCGTCGGGATACCCGCGGCGATCGCCACCTCGGCGACGTTGCGGCACGGGTCGACGCCAAGACACGGGATCCCGCGCGCGATGACGTTGCGGAGCAGGTAGCCATCGTTGCTCGCGATCTCGACGACCTTCGAATCCGGCCCGAGACCGCGCTCGGCGATGAGGTCGTCAACGAGCCTGGCTGCGTGATCGAGCCAGGAGTCGCTGAACGATGAGAAGTACGCGTAGTCGTCGTCGAAGAGCTCGTCCTGCGACCACACGGTCGCGATCTGCACGAGGTAGCAGTTTCCGCAGACGCGGGCGTGGAGGGGGCGCAGCCGCTCCTCTTCCGCGAGCTGATCCTCGGTCAGGTACGCGTTCGCTGACGGGTGGACACCGAGATCCGCCAGGGTGTTCGTCAACGGTGCGTCGCAGCCCCGGCACAGAACCCGTGGCTCGGCCCGGAGCATCGTCGCGGAACTCTCCCCCATGTTCCAAACGTCGTCCGGGGCGAGGGTTTACGTTGAGAAAAGATTCCCTCCGAGGCGCGCTTTGGCTCAAAACCCACCCGTGGGCTGAACGATAAGCAGAGATGGAATGAGGGAGCGGACGCTTCGGGCCGAGTTCCAGCACCGAAGGACCTCCCGAGAAGTCAGGGGAACCTCCGTCTCATGAAGGTCGTGATCTTCGCTGGCGGATGGGGAACGCGTCTCGGCCAGATCGCGGATCGGGTGCCCAAACCCATGGTTCCGATCGGTGGACAATCCATCCTGCGGCACATCATGAACGCCTACGCCTGGCACGGGTACAAGGACTTCGTCCTGTGCCTGGGCGTCAAGGGCGACGCGATCCGCGCGTACTTCGAGAACCTCCCGGCGTATAGCCGCGACTTCACGATCGACCTCGCGACGGGCCGCAAGACGCTCCACGGCGCGTCGGAGCCGGTCCTCGACTGGAACGTGACCCTTGCCGGGACCGGGCTCAATACACTCAAGGGCGGACGGCTCAAGAAGGTCGGACGCTACCTCGACAGCGAGCACCACTTCCTGACCTACGGCGACGGCCTCGCCGACGTCGACCTGCAGGCGCTGCTCGCGTTCCACAAACGCCACGGCAAGTTGCTCACCATCACCGGAGTACATCCTCCGTCACGCTACGGAGAGATGGAAGAGCGCCGGGGCCGGGTGACCGCGTTCGCCGAGAAGGCGAGCTCTAGCCAGTGGATCAACGGCGGCTACATGGTCTTCCGACGCGGCTTGCTCGACTGGCTGACGACGGACGACGGGTGCGACTTCGAGAACGGGGTCGTATCCGAACTCGCGGGCCACGGCGAGGTCGCAATGTACCGCCACGTCGGCCCATGGATCGGCATGGATCACGAGCAGGACGTCCACGAGCTGGAGCGGCTACTCGCCGACGGCAGAGCATTCTGGAAGCCGTGGGAACGCGTGAAAGAGACCGCCGCCGTCTCGGCAAGTGACGAGCGTGCGTTCTGAAGGGGAGATCATGCGCGTACTCGTTACAGGACACCGCGGCTACATCGGGCCCTGGGTCGTCCGTCTGTTCAAGGACGCCGGCCACGAAGTGGTTGGCGTCGACGTCGGGTTGTTCGAGGGATGCGCATTCGAACCGTTGCCCTATGCCGACGCGGAGTGGTCCCGCGACTTCCGCGACCTGTCGGTACGGGACCTGGCTTCGTTCGACGCGATCGTCCACCTCGCGGCGATCTCCAACGATCCGATGGGTGAACTCGACCCGGGCCTCACGCGGGCCGTCAATCTCGAGGGCTCCGTCGCGCTCGCCGAGTGCGCTCGCGACGCGGGGGTGAGCCGGTTCCTCTTCTCGGGCAGCTGCTCCGTGCACGGCAAGGGCGGCGACGACGCGCCCGCCGACGAGTCGTCACCGGTGCAGCCGTTGTCGGTGTACGCCGAGAGCAAGGTCCTCGCCGAGACGCGTATTGGCGCGCTCGCCCAGCCCGGATTCTCTCCGGTATTCCTGCGCAACGCGACGGCCTTCGGTCACTCGCCGATGTTGCGGATCGACCTCGTGGTGAACAACCTGCTCGCGTGTGCAGTGGCCCGAGGCGAGATCCGCATCCACTCCGACGGGTCTCCGTGGCGTCCATTGATCCACTGCCGGGACATCGCAGCCGCGCTCCTCGCGATCGCAGAAGCACCGGTCGAGCTCACCCACGGACTGGCGATCAACGTCGGCGATGACGGGCAGAACTACCGCGTCAAGGACGTGGCCGATGTCGTAGGCAACCTCGTCCCCACGGCCCGCGTCATCTACACCGGTGAGGCCGTCGACGACCCACGGGACTACCGCGTCTCGTTCTCGCGCCTCCGGCGGCTGCTCCCCGCATTCGCACCCCTCTACGATCTGCGCACTGGCGCGGAGGATCTCCTCCGACGCCTGCAGCAGCGCGGGTTCCGTCAGACTGATTTCGATAGTCCTCGCTACGTGCGCCTCCGCACCCTGCAGCGACGCGGCGAGGTCGCGGAACTACGTTACGAAAAGAGCTCGGTATGAGATTCGTAGGAACAGGACTCCAGGGCGCATGGATCATCGAGACGGAGTCGCACGAGGACACTCGTGGGTCGTTCGCTCGTACGTTCTGCGCGCGAGAATTCCGCGAGCGCAGACTCGAATCGCGGATGGTCCAATCCAGCATCTCGCGGAACCAGCTCCGGCACACCCTGCGTGGGCTGCACTGGCAGGCGGGCGCGGCTGGAGAAGCCAAGCTGATCCACTGCGTCCGAGGCGAGATCCTCGACGTTCTCGTCGACCTCCGGCGGGGGTCACCCACGTTTGGTCGCCACGAGAAGGTCGTCCTGTCGGAAGACAACCAGCGCATGGTGTACGTTCCGCGTGGGTTCGCGCACGGGTTCCTCACGCTGCGCGACGACACGTGGGTCTCCTATCAGATGACCAATCACTACGCGCCGCAGAGCGCGCGCGGCCTGAAGTGGAACGACCCTCACCTCATCATCGCGTGGCCAGTCGACCAGCCGCGGGTGTCCGATCAGGACGCCAACTGGCCGGACTTCGAACCAGCAGCCATCACGGCCGAGATGCCATGAACGCCCGCGTCACTGTGATCATCCCGGCCACCGAAGGCGCCGACCGGATTGCCCGACTCGTCGCGTACTGGCACGGCCGTCTCGTCCGCATCATCCTCTGTGACGGCTCGCCGGACGGATTCTCGATCGCGGCGACGAAACCGACGCTGCATCTACGTCGGCCGGGGTCGACGTGGATCGATCTCGTCGCTGACGGCGTTGCTCGCGTCCAAACCGACTACGCGCTCGTGTGCGACACGGATGTGTTCGTGACCCCGACCGCGATCGGCTCCGCGATCGCGTGGCTCGACGTCCACCCCGGGCACGCGGCCGTTCAGGGACGCCACCTGCGTGCCATTCACGGCGCCGATGATGTCCAGTTCGAGCCGTGTGAGATCCTGGGCGGGCTGCAGATGGTCTCGGCGGAGTGCCCGTCGGTCCGCGTACAGCAGATCTTCGACCCCTACCTGCACGTCGTCACCGCGCTCCATCGGACGGAGACGCTGCGAGACGCGTTCTGTGGATTCCTGCGTGGAACATGTATCTCGGCCCGAGCGCTCGCCGAGCTACTGCTGGCGATGATCACGGCCGTCAACGGCAAGGTCCGCGTCTTGCCGGTGCCCTGGTGCGTGCGAGAGGTCTCCCACTCGGGCGAGACGACAAGCCCCACGCCGAGCCTGCTCACCCTGCTCGATGACCCCGACGCCGCCGACCAGATCGATCGCTTCCTGGGATCAGCCATCGTTCACCTCATGAACCGCGCCGACGTCCCGCAGGGGGACGCGCGAACGAGCGTGGGCAGTGCCCTGGACGTCTATCTCAACCGCTACTTGCCGCGCCTGCACCGACACCGCCTGCTTCCAGCGGTCGAACGTGCTGCCCGCTCACTCACTCATCGCGGGTACCCCTCGGACGACCACGAAGATCTGGTGGCGATCCGCGCAGCGCTCTTGGGCGCCGTGGTCCAGGCCTAGCCCTGCGACGGGTCCTCTCGGAGGAGCCGGATCAGCGCGAGGAGGAACTCCGCGTGGACCTCGCCGTAGTGGCGCAGGCTGCACAGAAGCCGATTGGCACGTCTGAGCTTGTAGCCACCAGCGGGATGGACGTCTTCCATGGCGCGTTCCCTCTCGACGCCCGGGAGCGGGTTCATCTCCACGCTCAACGCCACCGCACCCCGCACACGTCCGAACCAGTCCATGGTGAGGCCGCGCCGACTGGGTCCGCTCATCTCGAACGCGAGACTGTGCGGGTAGACCATGCTCTCGTAGATCGCGCAGATGTCGGCGTAGCGTTTCCGCTGATCCTTCGGGGGGTATTTCGGATGGATGATGAGGTTCGCGGAGGTGTGGTAGCTGATCGCGAGGTCGATAGGGCCGACCCGTTTCCAGAACGCCATGACCGCCTGCGTTTCCGGCTCGGGTACGGAGACGTGCTCCGCGATCGATCGGCCGTCGATCGTGACTGCCTTGATCGGATAGTTGCGGTTGAGGTCGACGTCGTGAACGTTGTTGCGGTGATGCGGAAACGGCGGTCGCATCCCGCGGTGGAGGCCGTCGGGATTCAGCACCGGCGCAAGGTAGAGGCGGATTCGAGAAAGCCAGGCGGGAGGCTTGCCTTCGCCGATGGCCCGCCGCAGGTGCTCAGCGACCGCGAGCGCGGGGCGCTGGCTACCGAGCTCACCGCCGTGGATCGCACCGTCGATCCAGTAACCCTTCTTCTTTCCCGTCGCTTGTGTATCGGTCACGACCAGGCACGGGAGGGGCCGCCCCTGCACGGAGTGGCCCATGATCTCGACGGAGAACCAGCGCGGCGCAGCTTCCTCGAGCGTCCGGAACCATGCCAACACCATCGAGACGTCATAGAAGCGGTCCACGGCCAGTTCGGCGTCAACGACTCGACCCGACGTCGGCGCGTCTGCGCAACCCAGCAGCAGGACAGCCAACAGAGGCAGCAAGAGCACCCACCGACTGATCAAGATCCGCCCTCCTTCAAGTCCATTCCGGTGCGCCGAACCACCTGACCTGCCGCGGCCGCCACGAGGCGCCGCACGACGCCGAGCCCGAGGTCCTCATCCGCCGTTCGTTCCGGATGCCACTGCACTCCGAGCCAGAATCGGCGCGACGGATCGAGAATGGCCTCGATGACGCCATCCGGAGCCCGCGCGACGACTTCAAGGCCGCCGGGTGTGGCGAGCGCCTGATGGTGCGCGCTCGTGACCGGCCCAGCAAGGTGCGTACCCTCGACCAGGTGGACATGGTCGTTCGTGTGCAGCTGGGGACGGTCGAGGACGTCGTCGAGGTGCTGCTCGAGTCTCGCGCCGGCCCGCAGACCCATGAGCTGCATCCCGAGGCACACGCCGAGCGCGGGGAGATCGCTGGCGTAGCACTGCGCGAGCAACGCGAGGTCCGATTCCTGGCGACGCGGGTCCATCAGCCTCGCTGCGGGATGGGTGGACTGACCGAACGCCTCCGTCGCCGGATCGCGGCCGCCGGTGAACAGCACCCCGTCGCATCGCTCCGCCAAGGCCGACGCGCCGCGACCAACGGGAAGGATCATCGAATCGCCGCCCGCCCTCTCGATGGCGCGAACGTAGTCGGCGCCAACGGTGAGGCAGTCGTCCCGGAGGTCCGCGGTAAGTCCGATGACGGGGCGGGTCATGCCCTCATGTGATCATGAACTGGCTGCGACCGGTACCCTTCGCCAGGCTGTCGTAGACCGCGCGATGGGACGGAGCAGCCTCGCGCAGGCGCGGCAACCCGCAATCGGAGGCGTCGGCGAGCAACTTCTGGAGGAAGACGCCCGTTGACTCGCTCACCGGCAGACTGCCGATCGGGTGTTCCACGTCGTGGACGAGATCGTGGAGGGTGCCCTCGTTTTCCTCGAGGACGAAGACGGGCGCGCCCGACTCCTTGTCGCGTACGGTGATTCGAATGGGGCCGGGGCCGAACCCGTCGCCGCCGCAGACCAGCGTCAGCGTGTCGCCGTGTGGAACGCGGAACGTGGCGGAGCCAACGAACTCCTCGAACTCGGGGCCGCGACGAGAGAACTCGGGCGCCGCCTCGATGATCGCAGCCGTACACGCGATCGATTCCGCGCCGGCGGCGAAACGGAACGCCTCGACGAGGTGCACCGAATTACAACCGTACCCCCAGCCCTCCCCCGTCACGAGCATGTGAAACGGACCGGGGCGTTCAGCGAGCCCGTCGCGCAGCCGCCGCCATCCCTCGAACAGGTTGCGGACGCAGTTGACGTAGATCCGTTTCTCAGAGATGGCGCCCGAGTAGGTCGCGATGATCGACTCCAGCGCCTCCGGAGACTGGGCGGCTGGCTTCTCGACGAGTACGGCCCGCGGAGCCATGGCCGCGATCCCTTCGACGACCTCCGGCTGGCGATCCGCAGTGACCGCCGCGATCGCGCACCCGATGCCGTTGCCGTTGATCGCGCTCTCAGCGTCGTCGAGGCCGGACACCACATCCACCTCGACCTCGGAGAGCTCTCCCGCAAGCCCGAGGATGTCGTTCCGCCGGGTTTGCCGTGGCTCGACCACGACAATGCGTCCGATCGACGGCACGCCCGCCGCCGCCTGGACATGACGCCAGCCGATGTCTCCACAACCGACGATGAGGACGGTCGCTCTGGTCATGGATCGAAGGCTCTGGTCATGAAGCGTAGCCAGCGATCGTCTCGATGATCGCCAGGGTCTCCGCGAAGGTACGAAGTTGGGGCAAGACACTGGGGGACGTGGGCCGCTCCCGTAGTCCGTCGAACGCCTCCACCGTGCGCCAGACGCCCGGCTTCCAGTCGGTGTCCAGGCTGTCGGTAGGGGGGATCTCGGTCCACGCCACGGTGCCGGGTCGCATCACGAACAGACGCTCCATCGGCGCCAGACGATACCGACCCTGGCGCGTCCGCACCTCGATCGACCACCGTCCGGGAGCGATCCAACTCGACGACCAGGTCACCGGCACGGCAGTACAACGTCCGCTTCCCACGAAGGTCGCGCCTGCCGGATGCCAGGTCAACGCCCCCGGGTCGCCAACCGTCACATGGTCGGGTCGCAACGGTCCCAGCAGGTGCTCGACCGTGTCGATGACATGAATCGAGTTCGCGAGGGCCCACCGCTCCAGCACGTCCGCGCGGCGTCCACTGGTCGCGACGCGATCGGCCCATTCGGTGAAGTCGAACCTAGCGCACAGCGGCGCTTCGTCGTCCAGGATCGCACGGAGGGCAACCACCGATCCGAAGTACCGCCGGTTGGTCGCGATCCGTACGAGCGCGCCGACCTCCTCGGCCCGGTCCGCGAGCCCACGCAGCGCACCGGCGGACATCGCCCCGGGCTTCTCCAGCAGCATCTCGCGTGCACCGAGATCGAGCAGGCGGGTCGCCACCGGGTCGAGGCTCTCCGGCGTGGTGGCGACGATCGTCCAGGCGGACTCCGCGACCGTCCCGGCGTCGAGGTCTTCGAGCAGGACATGGTCGACCGCGCCCGTCTCGTCCGCGAATACCGCGGTCCGGCCGGGGTCGCGTGCCACCACGCGGAAGGACGTTCCCCGCCCACGCAACACGCGTGCATACTCGCGGGCCATCGGCCCGGAACCGACGAGGAGGACGGAAGGCAGCATGGATTCTCTTCGTGTTTCATCGGCCAAGAGCACCGTTCGAGGCACTGTCGCGAATATCGACGGCCGCGGGACGTGGCGGCACGGCGGGCGAGAGCATATCCTCGCGCGATGCGCGTCTTCCTCCTCCTCTTCCTGCTCCCGCTTCCGACCGCCGGGGCCCAGACACCGCTGGCCAGGGATCTCGCCGCTGCGGCTGACCGCGCGATGGCCGCCGGACATGCGCCTGGGGTCGTCATCCGAGCGCAGCAACTCGACGGAGCGGTCGACGTCACGGTCGTACGGGGCGTGGCGGCCGAGGCCCCAGCCCGCGAAACGTGGAACGAAGGCTCGCTACCAGCTACCGGCCGCACGTTCGACCTGGCCTCGCTCACGAAGTGTGTCGCGACCGCGACCTGCGTGATGAAGCTCGTCGAAGAAGGTCGCTTGAAGCTGTCGGACCGCGCGGCGGATCACCTGCCCGGGTTCGGGGTCAATGGCAAGGACGTCATCACCGTCGAACAGCTCCTGCGGCATCGCGGCGGCCTTCTGCCCGATAACCGGCTCGCCGACTATCGCGACGGCGCGAGGCTGGCTCGCAAGCGCATCTACGCGCTCGGACTGCGAGCGGCACCGGGCACGCGGTACATCTACACCGACGTCGGCTTCATCGTGCTTGCCTGGATCGTAGAGAAGGTGACGGAGCAGCCGTTCGACGCCTACGCGAAGGCCGCGGTCTTCGCCCCGTGCGGCATGGCCCACACCGGGTTCCTGCGTGGCGGTGCGCCCAAGGCAGCGTGGTCAGCTCGTTCCATTCCGACCGAACCGGCGCGCGAGGGCGGAGCGCCGCTGCGGGGCGTGGTCCACGATCCGCGCGCCCGGCTGCTCGGCGGAGTCGCCGGTCACGCCGGCTTGTTCTCCACGATCGACGACCTCTCGCGCTACGCCCGCATGATCCTGCGCGGCGGCGTCGCCGACGACGGCACGCGCGTTCTCACGGCCGCGACCATCCGCCTCATGGGACGGTGCGGGCCCCTCCCCCGCCTGGAACGCCGGGGACTGGGCTTCGACCTGCGCCCGCTCGCGTTCACTCGCAAGGGCCCACGCGGACGTCACTTCCCGGACGGGACCTTCGGCCACACGGGGTTCACGGGCACGTCCATGTGGATGGACCCCGCGTCGAAGAGCTACGTGATCGTCCTGACCTCGCGTCTGCATCCCGACGGGCGCGGCGACGTCTCGCAACTCCGCTACGACGTCGGCACCGCGGTCGCGAAGGCCCTCGATCCACGCCCGTGGGCGCTGCGCCTCGGTCCCGCGCGCTCAGGGCTGCAGCGCATCGCCGACGGTGAGGTCTTGCCGGCGCTCACCGGCAAACGGATTGGCCTCATCACCAACCACACCGCTCGCGACCGCACGGGTGCATCGGCGATCGAGCGGCTGCACCCTCACGGACTCCGCGCGCTCTTCTCCCCGGAGCACGGCATCGCCGGCAAGTTCGACGCGCGCGTCGGCGACGCGGTCGATCCGCTGACCGGGCTGAAGATCCACAGCCTCTACCAGAAGGACCGCCGGCGGCCGTCGAAAGCGGCTCTGAAAGACCTCGACGTACTCGTGTTCGACATCCAGGACATCGGCACCCGGTTCTACACCTACGTCTCGACCATGGTGAACTGCATGGAGGAAGCGTCCCGAAACGGGTTGTCGTTCGTCGTACTCGACCGTCCCAATCCGATCGGCGTCGCCGTCGAGGGTCCGATCGCGAACGACGACGCCCTGGACTTCGTCGGTCGACTGCGGATTCCCATCCGCCACGGCATGACGGTCGGGGAACTCGCGCGCCTCGCGAAGCAGGACCTGAAGCTCGATCTCGACCTCCAGGTCGTGGCCGTCAAGGACTGGTCACCCAATCAGTACCTCGACGATACCGGGCAACGCTGGGTCAACCCCTCCCCCAACATGCGCTCCATGGCGGCTGCGCTTCTCTACCCGGGTATCGGCATCCTCGAGACGACGAACCTCTCGGTCGGTCGCGGCACGAAGACTCCGTTCGAGCACGTTGGCGCTCCCTGGATGAACGGCGAGGCGATCGCCAACGACCTCCGCGCCGCCGCCCTCGACGGCATCACCTTTTCCCCGGTGACCTTCACTCCCACCTCGAGCAAGTACCGCGGCAAGCGCTGCTCCGGAGTCCGCTTCGCCATCACCGATCGCACTGCACTGCGCCCGATTCGTGTCGGCCTGACCCTCGCCACCGCACTGCGGAAACACCACCCCGTCCAGTGGGACACCGCCCGCCTCGGACGCCTGCTCAAGCACCGCAAGACGCTCATCGCGATCCGGCGTGGCCGCGGAGTCACGGATATCGAGAAGACGTGGACGTCCGAGGTCGCCGCGTTCCGGGAACGACGCAAGGCGGCTCTGATCTACGCTCGCTGACAATCCGGAAGCGCGGGTGTGAAGCAATCTAACGGGAGCGCGGACCTCCAGAGGCGGTGAGTCAATCGGCTCCGAGGCGAGCGAAGCGCCCAGAACGGCGCGGGCAAGGAAGGCGAAGCGAGCGGGGCAGTCCCCGTGAGCTGAGCCTGACGCAGTCCAGCGTCGCTCTGGGCTGAGCGCAGCCCGGATTGACGGCGAAGCCGCAACCCGACCCAGAGCGGACCCGCGCTCCCGAAGGACACGGGTCAGAAATCGCCGCGCCCCATCTCGATCAGCACCTTGAGCACACCGCTCCGTTCCGCATGGTCCAGCGCGGTGACCGCGTCGTCGAGCGGGTAGCGCGCGTCGATCATGCCCCGTGGGTCGATCCGACCGTCGGCGAGAGCAGCGAGGGCCGGGGCGAACGGTCCGCAGCGGGAGCCCACGAGGGTGATCTCGTCGACGACGATCGGCGCGAGGTCGAGGGTGGCTGGTTGCTCGCTGGTGGTTTTCAGGACGACCGTGCCGCGAGCGCGCACGTGGGTCAGCACGCGAGCGAGGGCGTCGGGATGGCCCGTCGCCTCGACGGCAATATCGAACGGTCGGTCCGCAGCCTCCGTCTCGAGGAGACCCGTGACGTGCGCGATGGACGATGGCAGGAGCCGTGCCCGCTCCGGGTGACGTCCCGCGAGGGTGACGTCCACACCGTAGAGCGCGAGCACCTGGGCGCAAAAGAGGCCGAGACGTCCGTCGCCCGCGACGAGCCCGCACATCCCCGGCGCGAGCGCCACCTGATTGGGGATCTCGAACGCCGCCGCCAGGGGCTCGGCGAAGACGGCCGACTCGTCCGGCACGGTGTCGGGCACGGCGATGAGATTGCGCGTAGGCAGCAAGACCTCCTCCGCGAACACCCCGGGGCGGCCGAGGATGCCCAGCACCGTCCGGGTCAAGCAGTGGTGGCCGTCGCCCTCGGTGCAATCGGCGCAGCGTCCACACGATGCGTTGATCCCGCCCACGACCCGCTGGCCAATCAGCGGCCCGTCGAGAGCCATGCCGACGAATTCGTGGCCGGGCACGCCGCGGAATCCCAGGTAGCCGCGCCGCAGCGCCAGGTCCGTGGCACACACACCGGCGACACGGACCTCGATCCGCGTCTCGTCGAAAGGCCCCGGTGCCAGGGTCACGTCGTCGCGCAGCTGCGCCGCACCGTCCTCGAACCAGAGGGCTTTCATGTCGGCATCGTACAGCGATGCGTCGTTCCCGCGCCGTCGAGAGGACGTCCCTCACCGCCGGTGACGCAAATCACGACGCTCACCGGCCACGTCAACCGGACGCGGACTCGCTGTCGATATCCCTGGTTGCCGTCTCATGACATCACTCCAACCGCCAACCGACGCGACGACGCTCCTCGAGCAGGGCGAACGCCACTTCCTGCAAGGCGACCTGCTTCGAGCGGAGGACACGTTCCGTGAAGCCGCGAAGCTCGACCCAGAGGCCGCCGACAGTTGGAGCAACCTGGGCGTCGCCCTGTTTCCCCTCGAACGGCCGGAGGACGCTCGAACGGCGTTCGGCCGCGCGCTGAGCCTCGAACCGGAACACGACGCCGCGCGCGAAGGTCTCGCCCATGTCGACACCGTCGATGCGGCCGCACCAGACGCCCCACCGACGACCGACCTGCTGTTGATGCCCGCGTTCGACGACGAAGCGTCGCTCGCGGAACACCTGGGGCGGATTGCGTGGTACGTCGGCCCCTGGATCGACGACATCGGTGCGCTCCGCATCGTCGTCGCGCCGGACTTGGGAACGCCGGACCTCCTGGACCGTATCGCCACATCCACGCCCGACCACCTCGACCCCGCCGTGCCCGACCTCGTGCGGGCCCTTGCCCAGCGCACCGAGCTGATCGTGGATCACGACGCCTCGGCGCTCGATCACGCATTCTCGACTTCGTCCCGCATCCTGGTCTGGGACTCCGCCCGGTGGCATCGCCTCACGACCACCCTGCGCGCCGCCGGAGCGACCCGACAGCTTCCGCCAACCATCGACATCGATCCGTTCGCCGGCACGGCGCGTATGCACGAGATCCCACGGGTCGTCTCGACCGTGTTCTCCCGGGAGGCGTCGGCCGCGGGACCGGCGAGGTTCCGCAACGCCCTGGAGACGCTGGCCGATCACAAGCCCACGGACATCTGCTACGTCTTCGGTGGGGGACCGACGATCAGGAGCGCGGTCGATCGCGACCTCAGCGACGGGTTCTCGATCGTCTGCAACCGATTCGTTTGGGACGACGCGCTCACCGATCACGTCGACCCGACGTTCCTCGCCTTCATGGACGCGAGCTGCGTGGGTCCATCGCGCGCCGGGACCATGTTCCGGGAACACCTCCGGACCTGGCTCGAAGGTGGTGCCTGCCGGTTCGTGCTCACGTTTGACGTGTTCGGTCCGTGGGTCGAGTTCATGCTCCCGCCCGAGCTCCACGATCGGGTCATCGCCGCCCCCGCCCAGGCGGTCGACTTCCCGGCGACCCGATTCAACGCCGACCTGCGATCCGCATGGTGGATGCCCGACGCCCACAACGTCATCACCAGCGTGTGCTTGCCCGTGGCGGCGACCGTTGCGCAGGAGATCCGGCTGCTCGGCCTGGACGGCGTCCGCCCGGACAAGGTCTACGAATCCTGGGGTCGCAGCTGGGAGAAGGACGCCGAGTCCGAAGCCGAATCCGTCCCGGACGACCCCTTCCTCGCGGCGCTGCGTCGCACCCATCCCTGGCGACACAACTGGGTTTCCCCGGATTACCAGGACACCTACCGCGACAATCTCGAGGAGTCCCTGCGGCGAATATTCACGCAGCTGGAGCAGGCGGGAACTCGGATCACCTGCGTCACGCCATCATGGATGGAGGTGATGCGAGACCGCGGTGGCGCTTCGACTCCCGCCTGAGGCGATTTCAGCTCCGCGGCCCACGCCTGTTACCATGCCGCGCACCGCACCCTCGTCATGCTTCTTTCATGAATCGCAGGGCACTCCCGCTCCTCCTCGTCGCGCTTCTCGGCACCACCTCGTGCTCGCAGGAGCCGGACGTCGCCAGACCGCCCGCTGCGGGTGACGTCGCACGGTCCCGCGACGCGCTGAGGGCGTTCGTCGATCGCTATCGCAAGAGTCCCCGCACCTTCGGCCCGGAAACCCAGGACTGGGCGGACGGGGTCTGGACGTATCAGGCCTGGCGCAGTCTCCTGCTGGCCGGCGTCCCTGTCGACCCGACCGCGGGCGCACCTGACGATCGCGCGGCTGCCTTGCGGGGTCTTCGCCGAGATCAGATCCCCACGCTCCTGGTTAGCCGACTGAAGCTGGCGCGACTCTGGGGACTGAAGGTCGAGGAGGCCGGGGCCCCAGGCGTACCGTTCCTGCCCCTCATGACCTGGGTGGGGTCGCCGCCACTGGAAGAGCTCGAAGCGAGGGTGACTGCGGACGTGATGCGGGGCCGTAAGGTCGACGTCGCGGCGCTGAAACAGATGGTCGGATTCTGGCGCGGCCCCGACGGCGGCTATCGCTACCCCGCCGGCCTCGGCGAGATCTACCCGCGCATCCTCACCAACGCGACCACCTTCACCGCGCCACCGAGACCCCACCTGGGGACTTCTACGTGCGGTGCGATCGCCGCGGCCGTAGCCTGCCTCACGCAGGTCGGCGTGCCCGTCCCCCGGCTGGACGCGGTCGTTCTGCGGCTACGCGCGCTGCGCTCCGGCGGACATTGGAGTCAGCAGCGGAACCCACTTCACGACGGAACCGGTCTCTGGGCGACCTGGAACGCACTGCGCGCCCTGTCGATGCTCGGCGTCTCGAGCGAAGCGCCGGACGAGATCGCAGCGTGGCTCCGCACTCTGCGCCATCGCGACGGCGGCTTCGCCCATGCCCTCGACGAGCCCGCGAGCCTAGAAGCGACGTGGCTCGCGCTCGAGTGTCTGCGCCTCATTCAGCGCCCTCTGGGTCCGATGCCATCGAAGCCAGCCGCCGGACGACTGCCGAAGGCGAACGGCGCCAACGACGCATCACTGAAGCCACTGCAGGCCGTCGTACAAATGGGACCCGATCCAGCGGCTTCGGTGGTCCTCGCCCGTCGCGCGGGCGCGGACCTGTTGCTGCTGAAGAGCCTCGACCACGACGAGCCCGCCCTCGTCGCGCGCGCGCGGCGGCTCGCCGCCCGGCTGCCCGGACCGAAGCTCGAGATCGCGTGCGTCCGAGAGGAGCACCGCAGCGCATGGGGCGTCGAGGGCATCGGGTACGTGACCCACTGCTCGGACGCGGTGTTCGCTCCGGCGGTGACGCTGGGCCAACGTGGCCGTCATCGCACGTTCGACGAGATCCTCGACGCGTGGAAGGTCAACCGGTTGAGGGGCTGCGTGTTCTTCTCCTGTTCGTATCTGAATCGCGAGCTGCTCGCGCCCGCCTATGACCGGTCGTCGCGGCGGTTCGCCGACGGCTATGACGCTCTCATGGTCGGCTGGGCGTTCGCGCGCGGCGGCGACCTCATCCGGGACTATCCGTGGCTCCACCGATACGTTGGACGGATGGCGCTCATCGGCAACCATGACGCCCACGGGGACCCGCTCCACTGGTTCCACCGGGGGATGCGTACCCGCACGCTGTTCTTCGCGAAGGACGCGTCGGTCGCGTCGTTTCAGGAGGCGGTCCGCTTGGGACGCACGGTCGCGGTCGTGCACGGTCCGGTCGCTCCGGCGTACTGGGGCCACCCGACGTGGGTCGAGAAGGCGAAGGCGCGTCGCGCGGATTGGGATCGCGGACGTCCGGGGTTCACGCCCGGCGAGTGGCTACCAGCCCCGTTCGCCGCTCCGATCGACGCGTCGACGCAGGTCGAGATGCCGTGGGTCACGAGAGGCTTCGGCATCCTCGTTCGTGCCGCGGGCCGCATCGCCGACGACGCGATGCCGCACGAGGTCACGGTCCGGGTCGGCGGGGAGGATGAGCCGCGGGTCCCGCTGCGCATCGTCCCCGCGGACGGCAAGCGACCTCCGGCACTGTGGGCGCCCCTCCCGGATCTGAAGCCTGGTGATCACCTGGTCGTCGTAGAGGCGTTCGGTCAGACCTCGCGCCAGACGCTGCGGTGGGTCGCCCCCGTCGCGATCGCGACTCCTCCGACGATGGCTCCACCACCGGCCCTCGAGTTCCGCGGCGCGAACGAGTTGCCGTGGGTGAGCAACACCTCGCTGGCGCCGGGCGACTTCGAAGGGTCGCTGCGGATCGTGTGCAACCGCGCGGACTTCGCGCTACGCGCGTCGCCTGGGAAGTCGCGCTTGCGCGTGAAGTGGCGTGGCGGGAAGGCCGCCGGTCCGCTGCAGTTCTTCGTCGACGGCGCGTCCGTCGGCGCGGTGACGCCGAACGGCTCGCCCGGCGAAACCAGCTTCGATTTCGACGGCGCGACAGCCCGCGCCCACCGCGTCACGTTGCGCACCGCACTGCCCGGCTGGATCTCATCGTTCGATCGCCCGAAAAGCGACCTCGAGTTGCTCCTTCTCGCCGTGGAGACGCGCCCATGACCGGGGCGTGGAGGATGATCGTCGCCGGCGTTCTCGCCGGTGCGGCGCTGGGGGTCGTGGAGGCCATCCTCCTCGGAACCGATGGAGAGCTCGGCTCGATCGTCTTGCCGGTGCTCGCCCGCTACGCATGGGCGGGGGCCGGCGTCGGCGTCTTCGGCGCACTCGCCGTCGGGCTGGTGGGGCGGCGGCCGGTCCCGTGGCGACGCGTCGTCATCGCGGGCGGCATCGCGGCGGGCACCCTGGCGGTTCTCTACTTGAAGAACCAGTTCAAGCGCGACCCGGGAGGCCCGGCCGGCGCGGGCATGGTCGCGACGACGGCCACCGTCCTCGCGGCACTCGCCCTCGCCGTCGTCTTCCCCGAGCGGAGCCATCGCGGATCGATCTCCCGCGGCCTCGCTCTGATGCTCGCCGCGGCCGGACTCGCCATCGTCGACCCGCGTAGCGCCCGCGGTACCTATCCGTCGCTCGACCTGATGCTGCTGGGCTGGGGTATCTCCACGGCGGCGTTCGGGATCGCCGCGTTACTCACCACGACCGGCCCGCGGACGGGAATCGCGACCACCATCCTCGCGATCGCCGCGCTCGGTGCGATCCGTCTGTCGGAAGATCCCGCGCGGATGTCCGAGCTCGTGCTGTCGTCGAACCGATGCGACCTGCTCGACCGCACGCTGGTCGCGATCGGCGTGCGCGAGCCACGCACCCTCGACGATACCCGCGACGTCGTCGACTCTGCTGCCATCATGGATCCGCCGGTGCCGCTTGCGCAGAGCCGCGATCGGTGGCGGGCAATGCGGAAGGGCAAGAAGCCGTTGTCGTTGGTGTGGGTGACGCTCGATGCCGTGCGCTCGGATGCCACCGGCCTCAACGGCGGACGGCACACTCCACGCCTGGACGCACTAGCAGCGGTCGGGTTCGGTTTCCCCGCGACCTGGAGCCAGGCGCCGGCTACGGGTTTCAGCGTCGAGTCGTTCACGACGGGCCGCTACACGTCGCGCACCGCCGTCGCCTTCGGCTGGCGGGCCGGGCGCGCATCCGTGCAGTTCCCTTCCATCGCCGAGCACCTCGGCAAGCGCGGGTTCCGTACCGGGTTCATCACCGGCCTCCACCAGAACAAGTTCGACGACCCGGAGAACAAGACGTTCTCACGCTTGCCCAACGGGTTCCACGAGCTGGTCACGTCGCCCTCCGACGTGGATGCCAATCGAACCGCGGACCAGGCGCTCGAGTGGATCGACAAGAACCGGGCCGGCCGGTTCTTCGCGTGGGTTCACTACTTCGATCCGCACGCGCCCTATGTGCCGCGGGACGGGCTCGCGGCCGGCGCCGAGCCACGGCGGCTGTGGGAGGGCGAAGTCACGTATGCCGATCGCGCGCTGGGCAAGGTCCTCGACGGCCTGAAGGAGCGCGGCCTGGAGGACGAGGTCGTCGTCGTGGTCCACTCCGATCACGCGGAGGCGTTCGGCGAGCACAACCGCTTCTTTCACGCGTCCTCGTACTACGACACGCAGATCCACATCCCCCTGGTCATCCGCGTGCCCGGGATGAAGCCCGCGCGCATCGATCGCCCGACGTCCAACGTAGACCTCTTCCCCACTCTGGTGGATCTGCTCCAGGTCGAGGCGCCCGACTATCTACAGGGTCACTCCCTGCTGCCGGTCATGCTCGATCCGAGGCTGGAGTGGCCGAAGTTCATGCTGGCGGAGACGACGATCCTCGAGGATGACGGCCGCTGGCCGGACGATCGGCTGCGAACGATCTCCGACGGTCGCTGGAAGCTCATCGAGTTCCTCTCCGGAAACGCTCGACTGCTCTTCGATCGCGTCCAGGACCCGCTCGAGACCACGAACCTCGCCGAAGAGCGGAAGGACGTCGTCCGTCGACTCCTCGGGTGGCTCGACGCCGTCGACCAACGACTCGATGCGGCCGACGCGCGCTATCAAGCGACGACCGTGAAGCTCTCGATCACCGAGTTGCGAAAGCAACTGAACAGCCGCGACGCGCACACCCGGCTCACGGCGTTCCAGCGCTTGATGTTCGGCGGCCGGCCGGACGCGCTCGGCCAGCTCGAGGACGAACTCGAACAGCTACGTCCGCAGGCCGCCCACAGCCTGCTCATCGTGCTCGACCACTACCTCATGGCGGACACGGAGGGGTTGGGCGTCGAGATCCCGTTGCCGGACCAGCCCTCGCCGATGCGGTTCCGGCTGCTGGAACGGTACGCACGGTCACCGCGGTTCTGGGATCTTCCGATGCCCGAGATCAGCGACTCGATCACCACCCCCGAAGCGGTCGCGGTGGCCGAAGCGAGGGCCGCGCGTGGACTGCCGGAGCCGCTGACCGCGATGAAGCAGGTCGAGCCCGCATCCCGAGAGCTGTGGAACTTCTTCGCGCCGATCCTCGCCCGGGGCCGTGATCCGGCCGGCGCGCAGATCATCATCGCGCAGACCCAGCGCAACGACGCCAAGGAAGCCTGGATCGTCCGCGGACTGCGCGCGCTGGCGGCGGCGGATCCGATCGCGTTCTTGAAGGTCGTCGTCCACATCTGGCCGAGTGACGTCCGCCGCGTGAGCCCGGCCAGGCTCGAGGCCATCGCCGACATGGCGATAGGCATCGAGCATCCCCACGCCTGGCTGGGATTGCTCGCGCTCCACTCGACGCCCGAAGCGTCGGCCGCGGCGCCGCGGTTGGAGGCCGCACTCTTGAAGCGGTCCCCGGCGCTCACCCGAGAGCGCGTCGTCCAGCTCAGCCGCCGGTGGGGACGGGCCCGGTTCCTCGAAGGCCGCCTCGACGCCGTTGCCGCCCTCGAAGCGACGCTCGCCCTCGTTCCGAAGAACACCGACCTCCCCACTGACCAGATCCGCAACGAGCTGACGCGCGCGCGGATCACCCGGCCGACCCACATCCCGGAGTCGCTCGTCGTCCAGCGAGTCACCGGCATCGCGAGCGGCATCGATCAGCTCGTTGCCGGCCCGCCACGGGTTCACCTGAAATGGAGCGGAAAGTCGCGGCTCCCCCTCGGCCCCGAACGGGTCCCGTTCCTCGGCATCGTGTGGCGACAAGGCGACCGCCAGCAACAGGCAGGCATCCTCGGCCTTCCTCGCATCGCGCTCCCCGCGGGCGGCGAGGAGACCTTCGTGATCCCGCTCGACTATCCACGCGGCACCGGCACCTGGCGCCTTGCGGTGACGCTCGAGGACACAATCCTCCCCATGGCGTCACCCGCGCCGACATACTCCGTCCCCAAAGTCAGCAAGTGGGAAGGACCCGCCCTCGCGCGGGTCTGCACCGCCTGGCCGCTGCCCGTTCGCCTCCTCCCCGACGGCGCTCTGTTCGAGGCCTGGGAAGACGGCGACCGCGGGTTCGCCCTGCCGGCGCTCGAGCTACCGAAGGGCAAGGTCACCATCCACATGACCTTCCGCGCGTGGTTCGACTCCGACAAACCTTGGCGGCCTCTGGTCTCGCTCGGCGCCACCGGCAAGCGCCACCTCACGGGCGCCGCCAAGTCCGGCGCCGAGACCACGCTCTCGGTGACCCTGGACGTCCCCACGGCCGGCCGCCACGAACTGTTCGTGCGCTGGCCGCTCCCCGCATCGATCGTTCACCTCTACGGCGTGAACGTGGTCGCGCGATAGGAACTCGCGCCGTAGGAGGGACCGAAGTTCCAGAGGAGAGCCCGGTTCTCCTGATCTCCTCCCAAGAAAGCGGGCCGGCGTCGAGAAAACGCCGGCCCGCAAGACCGCATCCCCGCCTGGGACGAGAAGGAGACCGTTGATGGGTCAGACACGTCCCCCGAGGGGGACGGTTCGGAGGTGCAGCCTGCGGACCGGAGCCAGAGCAATGGAGGTGGTGGAGCGAACCCCAATTTGCCGTTCGCCACTGATTGCTGAAGGACAGAGAGTGTCGCTCACAGCGAGATGTAGCCTCCCGGTCGAGCCGGGATTCGGGGCCCACCCCACCACCATGTATGACGACGTCGGGACGAGCAGCTCGCCACGACGGGTATCCGTATGACGCTTGCCCGGCCGGCGGGCAAGCAGCTGTTTCTGGTTCGCACGGGGTCTGCGCTCGACGTAGACGCCGGGCTGGGTGGCGAGAGCCTGCCGCGCGTTGTCGAGATCAGTCCCGGGCATCGTCTTCGGCCTCCTCGCCCGTGGTCTGCTCCTCACGCTCTCGGATCAGCGACTTCACGCGATCCAGATCGCCGGGCGCGAGCTCGCGCGCCGAGAGGAGCTGGCAGACCAGCTCGGTCACATCTCCGCGGAACACCCGATCGGCCACGCGGCTGACGACGTCCTGGCGGACGTCCTCCTCCGTGACGGTGGGCCGGTACACGAACTGCCGGCCCGTCACGCGGTGGATCAGCAGCCCCCGCTTCTCGAGGCGGGAGAGCAGCGTGGCCACCGTGGTCACGGCGAGATCTCGCTGGGTCAGCAGGGCTTCATGGATTTCCGACACGGTGCCTTCACCCCGTTGCCAGAGGGCCTGCATGACGCTGAGCTGCAGATCGCTGAGTAGAGGACCGTCGGTCATGGTGTTGTGCGAGGTCGCGGATGCGGGGAGGCAGGGTGCATCGACGACAGATGTAATACTACAGATGTAATACTACATATGTAATACTACTCCTGGGACGGATCTTCAACCTCAGATCGCAGGAAGCTGCAAATCGAGGGGCCGCACCATCTTCTGACCTCACCCTGCTCGCTCGACGGAGACCGCGGCTCAAGAGGATTATCATGCCGGCATGACGTCGCTCATCTGCGTTCTGCTCGCCAGCCTCGGCCCCGGGTTCGACGAGCCGCCCGTCTCCAGCTCCGAGTTCCGGAGCCTCCACGGCTCCCTGGTTCCGAAGCAGCGCGCCCTGTGGGAGACGATCCCGTGGTCGGTCGACCTCGTCGCCGCGGTCGATCGAGCGCGCCGCGAGAAGAAACCGCTCTTCATGTGGTCGATGAACGGCCACCCCATGGGCTGCACGTGAAACAACGGGGTGCTGGACCGTGCGTCCACGTTCTCCGATCCCGACATCATCGCGATGCTCCAGACCCGTTTCGTCCCGGTCGCGGTCGACGTGTGGTACGAGGAGCGTCGCCAGGATCCGGCTGGGAAGCTCTACCGCCGGATCGTGAACCAGCGCGACGGCATGCGGCCCGGGCGCACGACGCAGGGGTTCTATCTCTTCACGCCGACGGGGGACTTGCTGCAGGGCTGGAACAACCGCGACGTCAGAAAGGTCAAGCGCAGGCTCCGCAAGGCCCTCGCGTCGTACACGCCACCCACCAGCGACCCCGTGGGCGCCGGGTCCCTCGACCGCCGCTTCGAGCGGACGCCGCCCGTCGGTGCGGTCGTCGTGGACGTCTTCTCGCGCATCGTGAAGGCGAGCTGGCCACCGTCGCAGTCCCGATGGGACCGCGTACAGCGTGAAGCCACCGGGCGCGACCACCTGTGGCTCCTGCCGGCTGAGATCACCGAGATCGTCGCCGGGCGCTGGCCCGCAACGGTCACCCGGCGCATCGCGCGCTTCCACGTCATCGACAACACCCGCGGCGAGCCGCCGATGTGGAGATCGAACGAGGTGACAGCCGCCGCCCTGAAGCTCGAGTCGACCGCCGATGGGTACCGCCTGGTCGGGAAGATCCAGGTCAAGAGCCGGAAGGGCGATCGCGGCTGCGACGCTGCCCTGCTCGGCCGGGTCAGGGTGAAGGAGGGCCGCCTCACGCGGCTCGACATCGTCGCCCGCGGATCCTATTTCGGTCATGGACGCTACACGGGCGGGGCACCTCCCGGTTCCTTCACGCTCGCGGTCGCGTTCCGACTCGCCGACCCGAAGGCGACCTCGACCCGGGTCCCGCCCCAGGGCTCGCGCGATCTCAACGGATACCTGAGAGCGCGATGACCCGAATGCTCCCGGACGCGACGTTCGCGAATCGAACCGTCCTCGTGACGGGCGGCGGGACCGGACTCGGCAAAGAGACCGCACACCGGTTCGGTGAGCTCGGCGCGCGAGTCGTCATCGCGAGCCGCAAGGCCGAGCATCTCGATCCCGCCGCCGAGGAGCTGCGCGGCGCCGGCGTCGACGTCCTCGCCGTACCGACCGACGTGACGCGACCCGCCCGCGTGGCCGCCCTGCTCGAAACCGCCGTCGAGCGCTTCGGGCGGATCGACGTCCTCGTGAACAACGCGGCGGGCAACTTCTACTGTCCGACCGCGGATCTCAGCCCCGCGGGCTGGAAGGTCGTGATCGACATCGCGCTCAACGGAGTCTTCTACTGCAGCCGCGAGATCGGCCGCCACATGATCGAGCAGGGCGGAGGCCGCATCGTGAACGTCGTCGCGACGTACGCGTGGACGGGCGGCCCCGGCACCGCGCACTCGGCGGCCGCCAAGGCCGGCGTCTTGGCGCTCACGCGGACGCTCGCGGTCGAATGGGCTCAGCACGACGTCCGCGTCAACGCCGTCAGCCCGGGTCCCTTCCATTCCGACGGGGCGAAAAAACGGCTCTGGCCCGATGCGAAGACCGAGGCCGCGATGAAGGCCCAGGTCCCGCTGCAGAGATTCGCCACCCGCCACGAGGTGGCCGATGCCATCACCTGGCTGGCATCACCCTTCGCCGATTATGTGAATGGCGAGGTGCTCGTGATGGACGGCGGGGCTCATCTCGGGCGGGGGTTGACCGGCGAAGCGTGAAGCGCGGGTGGACCTGCAAGTCGGCTTTTTCGTTTTTTTGGGCCATATGGACAGGGTAGACTGCTACGTTCCCCTATCCCCCAATCTCGGAACGGTCGCACGACGCGAACTACTGCCGGTTCGACGCTCGCGCAGGCATCAAGAACAAGGTGGGTCCATGTCCAAGCGTAGTTCGCCGGCCATCGTCTGTGCCCTGGTCGTGCTCAGTGCCGTCTCGGCGCTCCCCGCCCAGATCCTGTCCAAGGACCTCGTGGTCAGCGGCCTTTCCCGACCGGTCCTCGTGACCGCTCCCGTGGGGGACCCTCGTCTGTTCATCGTCGAGCAGGGCAACAGTGGTGGACTGGTGGCTAGGATTCGCATCTTCAAGAACGGTGCGTTGCTCGGGACCCCGTTCCTGAACGTCGACAGCCTCGTTATCAACAGCGGCAACGAGCGCGGCCTGCTCGGACTCGCGTTCCACCCGAACTACGAGCAGAACGGCTACTTCTACATCAACTACAACGACACCAGTGCTCGCACGGTCATCCGGCGGTACACGGTGTCCGCAAACCCGGACGTCGCGAACGCGGCCTCCGGCCTCACGTTGATGACCATCAATCAGCCGTACTCGAACCACAATGGTGGGATGCTCGCATTCGGTCCGGACGGCCATCTGTACATCGGCATGGGTGACGGCGGCTCGGGGAACGACCCCGGCAACCGCGCGCAGAACGTGAACGACCTGATGGGCAAGATGCTCCGCATCGACGTCGACAACCCGGCACCTGGTCTGAACTACGGCATTCCCGCCGGCAACCCGTACGCGGGTCCGACCGCCGGCCGCGACGAGATCTTGCACGTCGGCCTGCGGAACCCGTGGCGGTTCTCGTTCGACCGCGACAACGGCGACCTGTACATCGGTGACGTCGGCCAGAACGCGCGCGAGGAGATCTCGTACGCCGCCGTCGGGAGCAGCCCGTTGAACTTCGGCTGGCGGTGCATGGAGGCCAACGGCTGCACTGGTCTCTCCGGATGCACCTGCTTCGCGACGTCGTTGGCGGACCCCGTCCACGAGTACTCCCAGGGCGGCTCGACCGGCTGGTGCATCCCCGGCGGCTACGTCTATCGCGGCTGCCAGTACCCGGAACTCTACGGCCAGTACTTCTTCGGCGACTACATCACCGACAAGATCTGGACGGCCGAGATCAATCCCGCGGGGACGGCGCTCATAGGCGTCGCGGACCGGACCATCGAGCTCAGCAGTGGTGTCAACGGACTCGCGGCATTCGGCGAGGACGGCTTCGGCGAGCTCTACATCGTGGCCCGTGACGGCGGGACGGTGCACCGTATCAAGGCAACGACGGGCGGCTCCACACTGACCGTCTTCGGCACGCCGAGCATCGGCAGCACGATCAACCTGTCGCTCAACGCGCCGGGCAACCCGAGTCGCGCGTTCATCCTGGGCATCTCGGCTTCGACCGCGCCGGGAATCGTCCTGGGGGATGGTCGGATCATTCCTCTGACCGCGGACCCCCTGCTCCTCTACGCCCTGACCACGGTGCCCAACGGTCTGTACAACCCGGTGGGCAACCTGCATTCGCTGCTCTCGAACGCGCTCGTCCCACTGGCCATCCCCAACACCCCGGCGATCATCGGCGCGGAGTTCTGGATGGCTTACATCGTCCTCGAGCCGACCGCGTCCGCCGGCGTCCAGATCATCTCCTGCCCGACGTCGATCCTCGTGCAGTAGCAGCTCGTGAATGGCGCGGGCCAGCCCAGGCCTCACTTGTCCAGGCGGGTCGGCTGCAGGATCACCTTCTCGAACCAGATGCGTTCCACGCGCGCCTCCTCCCTGGGGAAGAGCTGCTCTTGCGTCATGGCGAGGAGACGTCGCTTCAGAGCGAGCTTGCCGTGGCGGGTGTCGAGGTCCTGGGCGGAGAACTCGGGGAGGCGGGTGTGTATCGCGTCGGTGAGGTGGAGCTTGCGACCCGCGATGTGGCCGGCGGGGTCTTCGAGCTCCTTGCCGGCGCGGTAGCTGAAGATGTACTCGAGGACGGGGTAGATCTCGGGGTCCCCGTTGAGGCGGAGCGAGACGGGGCCGATGTGGTTCTCGACCTGCTCTTCTTCGTAGTAGGCGTCGGAGCCGCGCATGCGCTCGGTGTGCTGCTGGCTCCACCCGGCGGGGCCGGAGGAGAGGGCGGCGATCGCCCCGAGGCCAAGCACCAGGCCCGTGATGATGAGCGCGAGCTTCACTGGATCTTGAAATCGCGGAAGAGGATGTCCTCGATCATCCCTTTCTGATCGGGGAAGACGACCTTCTGGATCAGCGCGCGCATCTCTTGCTTGAGGATCTCCTTCTGCTCTTTGGACTCGACGTCCTTCCTCTGCTTGGAGGAGATGAGCATGAGGAAACGGTCTTGGAGCTTCGCCGCCTTGGCGCTGAAGAGCCCCGGCGCTTCGGCGGGTTCGATCTCGGGCCCAACGCGGTACTCGGCGGTGGCGAGGATCTCGATGAACTCACCGTTCGTGCCGCGGAGGTTGGTCACGATCTTGGCCAGGTCAAACGCGAGCTCATCGCTCGTGTAGTACCCCTTCGTGCCCCGCTTCGAGGTGTCGATCGGCTCGGGCACCCCGGCCGACCCGACGATCATGAACGCGACACCGCCGAGCAGGAGAAGACCGCCCCCGCCACTGATGAAAACCTTCTTGTTCATCTACAACCCCTCCCCCGGCAATCAGGGTGCCCTGGGTCACGGCCCCACAGTGCTGATCAGTGCGATGCGGCGTCCCCACGAATCCTGACGCCACGAGGTCTCGCCCCCCCCGGTGGGGCCGTATCCGATGGGAATGAACCTCTCGATGGGTATATCGCCCGCGGATGAGAGGTATCTGATGACATTGTCGGCACGTTGCATGGCCAGATGCCACGCTGCTTCCGTACCGAGACCTTCCTTCCACGCGAAACCTTCCACGCGGATTCGGATATCGGAATACCCCGTGAGCCAGGGGGCCATCGTGTCGAGGACCGCCCGGTGCGCGGTGGTCAGCGTCGAGGACCCCGGTGAGAACACGAGCGGCGCACCGATCTCGTTGGTCCCGGGTTTCTCCAGCGTGTCCATGACCACCTCACGCAGCGCGTCGCGATTGGCGTCCGTGATGCGGCCCGATTCGTCGACGAGCAGCTTGGAATTGATGCTCTTCGCCGGGCGGAACAGAACACGATCGGCGCCGAGGTCCATCGGCTTCTGATCGCTCTTCAAGACGCCTGGGAGGCCGTGCGACATGAGCGCCTCGCGGAACGACGACACGCCGTCGCTGATGAAGCCGGCGCGACGTTCGTCCGCGAACGCCTCGAGCAGGATGAAGAAGCAGAGCAGGTTCGTCATCATGTCCGAGAAGGACAGCATGTATAGAGGTGCGCCCGGTTCGTCCGCTTCTTCGACCTTCTTCTTTTCGCTCACAGGTGCCCCTTCCCGTCGGGGTCCCAGATGACCTGGATCTCGATACGACGGTTCTTGCGGCGGCCGATCTCCGTTTCGTTATCCGCGATCGGCACGGCCGCGCCGAGACCCGCGGCGCCGATGCGCCACGGTTCCCACGCCGTCTCCCTACCCAAGAACTTCGCCATCTCGAAAGCGCTCTTGCGCGTAAGGGTCAGTGCGTCTTGCCCGGGGACGAGGTCCGAGGTCTTGCTGTCAGTGTGAGCCTCGATGACGATGCGGACCGGCTCGTCCTTGAAGAACCGCGCCACCTCGAGCAGCACGTCACGACCCGTCGACTTCAGCCGGGTCCCTCCGGGCAGGAAGAAGTGGCGCCCGTCCATGCGAATGCGATAGCCGTCCGGCATCTTCGAGAAGTCGACCTTCCGGTCGAAGACCGACGGATCCTGGATCGCCGTCGACATCCTCTCCTCGAGTTCCTGCCGCTTGGGGTGGCTCTCGGCGCCCTTCAAGTCGGTCTTCACGTTGCTCGGGACGTTGAGCTTGAACGGGGACTGTTTGCTCTTCTTCTGCTTCGGCGTCATCACGCCGAGCGAGCCCGTCAGGGCGCCGGTCACGCGGCGGAGCTTGTCGACGTCCACCGCAGAAAACGCGAACAGGAGAATGAAGAACGTCACCAGCAGAGAGATGAGGTCACCGAACGTGACCACCCACATCGGGGCGAGGAGCTCCTTGTCTGCCGGGGCTGATTTTCGATTCGCCATCGTCCTGCGGTCGGGTCACCCCGTCCCTACTTCTTCGCGTCTTCGAGCTCGGCGCGCTCATTGGGAGAGATGTAGCTCTTCAGCTTCTCCTTGATCATCTGCGGCTTGTCCCCCGCCTGGATCGAGGCGATCCCCTCGATCATGATCTCCCGCATGAGTGTCTCTTCCTTTTGACGCGCCTCCAGCTTCACCGCGAGCGGGATGAAGATCATGTTCGCCATGACCGCGCCGTAGAACGTCGTGATGAGCGCGACCGCCATACCACCACCAATCTGGCTCGGGTCGTCGAGGTTCTTGAGCATGGCGATGAGACCCATGAGGGTCCCGATCATGCCGAACGACGGGGCCATCGTGCCCATCTGGTCCACGATCTTCTTGCCACTCAGGTGGCGGCCCTGCATGCCGAACAACTCGATGCCCATGATGTCCCGCACGGTCTGGGCAGGGAATCCGTCGACCACGAGACGCACGCCCTTGATGAGGAACGGGTCCTCGAGCTCCTTGATCTTCTCCTCGAGGGCGAGCAGGCCTTCGCGGCGTGCGACGTACGCGAAGTCCGCCATGCGCTCGATCTCTGCCTGCGGCGTGGGCAGCGGGTAGAGCACGGTCTTCTTGATGACCTTCATGACCCCGAGGACCTTGCCCAGCGGGAAGGCCATCAGGGTGGCGGCGAGGGTTCCGCCCATCACGATGGCCATGCTTGGCACGTCGATGAACGACCCGACCCCCGCGCCACTGGACATGGACCAGATGACGAGGCCGAAGCCCAGCACGATGCCGATTAGGGTTGCGACGTCCATTCCCGGAATCTCCCTCTATGGGGATCTTCGGATCAACGGGGCCTCGCTTTAGAGCCCCGCCGTCGTGTTCTTCTCGGCGGTGATCGCCTGCATGCGCTTCGTCACCTGGACGGCCTGGTTGGGGTCCAATTCCTGCAGGATCTTGGCGGAATTCCGCTCGGACATCCCTTTGAGGATCTTCGCGACCGAGTCCACGTCCGGGGGAACCAGCTGCGCGGCCGGGTTCGCCGCGTCCGGGCTCTGCGCGTCCGGCTTCTCCCCCTCGATCATCCTCTTGAAGATGATGGCGGCCTTCTGCGGCGACATCTTCTCGAACGTCGCCCGGAGGATCTTCAAGTTCTTCTCCTCGCTCCGGAGGACGAGGACCTGCTGCTGATCGAGCTCTTCCCGACGGGCCTCGAGGGAGTACGCCTCTTTCTCGAGCTTCGCGCCGACGGTCTTCAAGTCCTCACGCCAGTTCTCGAGCTCGCGCCGCTCCGAATCCACCGCGTCCTTCTTCTTCTGCATGTCGAGGCGCTCCTGCTCGACCGCCGTTCGCCCGTCGGCCAGCTCGTGAGCCAGGGCCTCGAGCTCCTTGGCGGTCATGCCCGTGGGCAGGTCCCAAAGCTCCAAACTCTCGCGCAGCAACAGCTTCGACTTGAGATCCGCCGCATCGGCCTTGGAGAGCTCTTCCTCGCCCTCGGGTGGGAAGAAGAACCCGCCGACGACCGGCATCGCGTGCAGCGACTCCATCGTCTCGGCCGAGTTCTTGCCTTGGACGCGGATCAACACGTGAACGAGGCCGACGAAGATCAGCTGGGCCATGAACACGACCCCGAATACGCAAAACACCTTCTTCATGATTCCCTCCGATGAAGCACGGCCGCAACCTCGTCCATGAGGCGTTCTTCCTCGCGGCGTTCTTCCTCTCCGTGTTCTTCACGCGCCCGGTCTTCGAGGTGATCGAGCGCCTTGCGATCAGCCTGGCGTATGCGGGCCTCTTCACGCGCTACTTCGAATGCGTTCCTGGCCGTGGCGATCATCGTGATCGCCCGTTCGTCCGCGTCGTCCAACTGAGCGATCTCGTCGTGGTGCAGACCGATGAACGACAGATCGATCCGCCCGGTCGCGAGATGTCGCTCGAGGTCGTCGACCACGGCCTGCCTCTGGGTCCGGATGGCCTCGAGGTGCGCTTCGGCCTCGCGAAGCCCCTGCAGAGCTCGCGCCAGCGCGAGCAGCGCCTCCTTCTCCGCCGCGGCGCGGAGCTTCTGGACCTTAGCGAGCCGGAACTGGAACCGCCTCATGACGCGGCCTTCCCGGCGACGTTGCCGAGTAGCGCGAGCGTCTCGGCCATGGTCCGCCCCTGGCCCGTGCGTTGAGCGAGAAGGGCCTCGAACTCCGTCTGCACAGCCAGCGCGCGATCGACCTTCGGGTCCGACCCTGGCTTGTATGCGCCGACGGAAACGAGATCCCGGGCCTCCTCGTAGGCCGCCATCAGACTACGGACCTCGATCGCCGCCTCGCGGTGGACCTCCGAGGTGACGCGATCCATGATGCGAGACGTGCTCCGCAGAACGTCTACCGCGGGGAATCGTCCGCGCTGGGCAACGTCGCGAGAGAGCACGATGTGCCCGTCGAGCAGGCCCCGCATGGTGTCCGCGACGGGGTCGTTCATATCGTCGCCATCGACGAGCACGGTGAAGATACCGGTGATGCTCCCGGTCGGGGTGCGTCCCAGACGCTCGACTAGTTTCGGCATCGATGAGAAGAACGATGGCGGGTAGCCCTTCACCGTCGGTGGCTCGCCGAGGGCGAGCCCGACCTCACGCGTGGCGCCGGCGAGTCGAGTGACCGAGTCCAGCATCATCATCACGTCGTGGCCCTGGTCACGAAACGACTCCGCGATGGCGGTCGCAGTGAGGCAGGCCTTGATACGGATGAGGGGAGGCGCGTCAGAGGTCGCGACCACAATGACGCTCTTCTTCAGCCCCTCTTCGCAGAGCGCCTCCTCGATGAAGTGACGGACCTCGCGGCCGCGCTCACCGATGAGCGCGATGACGTTGACGTCCGCGAGTGTCGACCGGGCGACGTCTGCGAGCAACGTCGACTTGCCGACACCCGAACCCGAGAAGATGCCCATGCGCTGGCCGCGCCCGAGGGTGAGAAAGGCATCGATGACGGATACGCCGCTCGGCAGCGGCTCCTCGATCGGAACCCGCTCCATCGGCGTGGGCGCGGCGCGTTGCAGCGGGAACGTGCGGCCCGGCGGGATGGGAGGTCCGCCGTCGATTGCTCGCCCGAGTCCATCGACCACGCGTCCGAGCAGCGCGTCGCCGCCGCGAACCTCGAGGCGCGTACCCCGCGGAACCACGCTCGCCCCGGGGTGGAGGCCGTCCGCCTCCCCCAGCGGCATGACCAGCGTCGCGCCGCCCCGAAACCCCACGACCTCGACGTCCAGCTCGCTGCCATTGTCGAGTTCGACTCGGCAGAGGTCGCCCATCGCAGCCTGCAAGCCACGGCACTCGACGAGCAGTCCGACGACCTGGGTCAGGACGCCCGCGTGACGACCCATGGGCACGGCGCGGACGATGTGTTCCATGCGCGCTACGTCAGGCAGGACCATGTTCTGCCTCCGAGAGCAGGCGCTCGCGCATCTGCTCGAGCCGCTCCGAGATGCCCGAGTACATCTCGGCGTCGCCGCCGGTAACCCGGAACGCACCCCTTGCGAACGTCGGGTCCGGCTTCAACGTGAGACCATCCTCGGTGAGGCTCTGAGGCAAGACCCCGAGGTCTTCAGGGTGTCCCGAGAGGGTCACGGGCTCGCCCGCGAGCTCGGGCAGGACGCTGTCGAGCACGCGCTTCACGAGTCCGCGGACGTCGTGCTGTTCCGCATCGACAACGCTCGCCGTCAGCTCTTCCGCGATGGTACACGCCAGACGCACCACGAATTCCGTGAGCTCCGAACGATCGTTCACCCGGGCCTGCGCGAGCCGATTCGCGGCGGAGCACATGGTGGCGGACGCGGCATCGACGGTCGCGGAGACCTCCGCCAACGCGTGCTCGCGGCCTCGCTCGAACGCCTTGCGCTGCACCGCCTTCAGATCAAGCGCCGGCAGGGCACGGTTCGCCGCCGGAGGTTTGGGTGCGCCGACGGGGTTGGCCTCCGGGGTATCCTCAGCATCCGCATCGGGAGCCCCGCCCTCGGGGGTCCGCGGTGTCGGAACGGAGGCCGCCCCGGGTTCGTCACGGCGGCGGACCGCGACCAGGCCGCGGGGCACGACGACCTGCCTACGCGACATACGCGCCGCCCTTGCCCTTGGAGACGGAGATCTCTCCCGAGTCCATCAGCTCGCGCACGATGAGCAGGATCTGCTTCTGTGAGTCGAGCACCTCGCTCAGCGGCACCGCGCCGAGGAACTCACGTTCCTCGAGGATCATGTCACGCGTACGCTGCGACGTGGCCTGCAGGATCGAGTTCTGCACCTCCTCGTCGCACGCCTTGAGCGATAGCGCCAGTAGCTTGGTATCGATCCCCGCGAGGATCTTCTGCATGGTGCGCTTGTCGAGCAGCGAGAGGTCCGCCCAGGTGAACATCCGCTCGCGGATCTCCGTGCTGAGGGTCTCGTCGTCTTCCTCGACGCGCTTGAGGATCTCCTTGTCCACGCCGGGCTCGGTCGCGTTGAGAATGTCGGCGACCACACGGAAACGCGTGTCCGTCTCGTCCTCGGCGTCTTCCTCCTCGCGGCGCAATCCGCGCGTGCGTTCGATCATCGTCTGGGCAACTTGCTTCAGCATGCGCGCCGACGGCTCCTCCATGGTCGCCATGCGGGTCACGATGGCGGACCGCGCCTCCTCCGGGATCTCCTCGAGGATGCTGGCAGCCTGCTCCGAATCCAGGTTCGCGAGCACGAGCGCCTGCAGCTGCGGGTGTTCGTCGCAGAGGACGCGCGCGAGATCCTGGGCGCGGATTCCTCGGAGGGCGCGGAACGGATACTGGCTCCGCGAGGCATCGCGGATCGTACTCAGACGCTCCTTGCCCTCCTCCGGCCCGTACAGGTTCTCCATCATTCCGGTCAGGGTCTTGCCCAGGTTCGACCGGAACACGACGCCGGACTGGAGCATCTCACGGAACTCGTCGATCACCCCGTTGATGACGCTCTCGTCGATGTCCGTTTCCTCGAGTTCGACCATCGCCTGACCGATACGGCCCTGCTCGTCGGTATCGAACTCCGCCATGACGGAGGACGCCGCCTCATCACCGACGACGGCGAGCAGGACCGCGACCTTCTGGATTCCCTTGAGCTGGACGGGCGACATCAGCTGCTACTACCCGCGGGTTCGTACATCCAGTTGCGAAGGAGCTTGCCGACGGTCCCCACGTCCCGGTGGACCAGCTCCTTGAGCTCGTCCTTGGGGTCGGGGCGGACCTCGAGTTGCCGCCGCTCATCCGTTTCTTCCTCGGCGATGCGCGCGAGCGCGGAGCCGACGGTCTTCTTGGCCCGGCGGGCGGTCAGAGCGAGGTAGGCGACGAACGCCAGCCCGATCACCCCCGTGATCGACCACTTGATGAGCTCCCAGGCGAATCCGGTCTCCCACATCGTCGGTTCGACGGGCGCGGCGGCGGCGATGGGCGCCGCGAAAGGCACGAACTGCACGCCTCCGAACGTGTCGCCCCGCGCGGAGCGATAACCGACGGCGCCCTTCACGATGCTCTCGATCGCCAGGGTGTGCACTTTCAGCGACTCGTCCGCCAGGACGCTGACCGCCAGGTTCTTGACCGCCCCGACTTCCTTGATGCGGACCTCCCTTTTCTTGCCGTGCGCATAGGTGATGTCCGTGTCTTCGGTCTTGGACCCGACCTCCGAGCCCGCAGCCGTGCCGGCCTGCACTGCGCTCGTGCTCACCGTGCCCTTCCCCAGCGGTTTGGAGTTCTCGGTCGCACGGATCTTCTCCGTCTGGACGACCTGCGAATCGGGGAGGAAACCATCGGTCTCGACCCGTACCTGCTCCATGTCGAGTTCCACGTTGCAGCGCACCACGACCTTGTCGCGGCCGAACACACGCTCGAGTGCTTCCTCCGCGGCGCCCTGGAGGCGCATGCTGCGGGCCTGGGCAAGGCCGGCGGCGACGGCCACTGGACGGTCGGCGCCTTCCGGGCGGGCCAGGACCAGACCGCGCGTGTCCGTGACGACGACGCTCTCGGCATCGAGCTCCTTCACCGCGCCGGCGACGAAGCGGACGATCGACTCGACCTGGTGGGCCGAGATCAGGTGCCCGGGCGTCGGGTCGAGCATGACGGACGCCTTGGCGCCTTGGCTGCCCTCCTTGGTCCAGTGATGCTTGGCGGGCGTGATGTAGACCGTTGCGTCCTCGATTCCCTCCTGACGCATGATCGCCATCTCGAGCTCGTCCTGGAGCGCGATCAGACGCTTGAACTCCTGCTGCGACTTGGTCGCCGTGATATCGAGTCCGAACGCCTTCGCGAACCCTTTGTCGGAGTCGTGCTGGAGCAGATCGTTCTGCACGACGATGGTCTGGACCTCGTTCCAACGATCGAACGGGACCTCGATGGTCGAGCCGCCCTCGACGATCCGGTACGGCACGTCGGCATCGTCCAGTTTCGCGAGGACCTTCTGGGCCTCCTTGCGACTGAGCCCGCTCCCGAGCGTGCGCCACTGCGTGGAGCTGCCCGTGAAGATCGCAACGCAGGAGAACAGCACGATGAGCACGGCCGTCCCGAGGACCAACCCACGCTGGACCCTGCTGAGCCGCTGCCAGACCTGCTTCACTTGTGTAACGAACGCGTTCATGCCTCAACCTCGATCAGACCTGAATCCGCATCACTTCCTGGTACGCATCGACGAGCTTGTTCCGGACTTCGAGCATCATCCGGAAGCTCACATCCGCCCGGTTCATCGCGATCATCACGTCATGCACATCGTCGATCTTGCCGGAGGCGAAATCGTCGAGCTTCTGGTGCGAAGCCTTGTGCATCTCGTCCGCTTGCTCGAGGAGACCCTCGAGCACCTTGCTGAAGCCCTCGCCGTCGCCCGACTTGTCCTGCTCTTGTGGCTGCAGCCGCGCCATGTCTTCCGCGATGCGCATCGCGTTCACGTCAATGGGCATGCTCATGGGTTACCTCGCGAGTTCCAGAGCCTGCTCGGCCATGCGGACCGACATCTGGGCTGCCTGCAGATTCGCCTCGTACGCCCGCGCCGCCGTCATGAGGTCCACCATCTCGAATGTCGGGTTGATGTTCGGCATCTTCACCATGCCACTGCTGTCAGCGTGGCGATGCCCGGGCTGGTACTTCTCGAGATGCGGCGTCTTGGTGTCGTCGACGATCTCGGCGACCCGCACTCCCCCGCGCATCTCACCGTCGAGGACGGTCTCGAATACGGCGAGCTGACGTTTGTAGGGCGTGCCGTCGCCGCGGTTCGTATCGTGAGCGTGCGCGAGATTCGTCGCGATCAGGCCCATGCGAACCCGCTCGGCAAGCAAGCCGCTGGCGCTGATCGACAGTCCGCGAAGTACGTTGTTGAGGTCCATCTCTCTCTCAATCTGAGGCCGTGGTGAGCCTCGAGCTGACCATGACTACTGGCTACGACCCGCGATGGCCGCGCGAGTGGTCCGCGTTTCGGAGGCCATGGCCTGCAGGAACAGGCGGTACACGAGCGCGTTCTTGCGCATCTCCGCGTTCTCGATCTCGAGCACGACAGTGTTGCCGTCCTGGCGCGGGTTGATCCCCTGCCTTTCTTCCATGACGGCGGACTCCAGCGCTTCGTCGAACCGCAAGGTCTTCGCCTTGAAGCCCGGCGTGTTCAGGTTCGCGAGATTGCGTTGGATCACTCGATGCTGCTCAGACGTGAAGTCCAGCGCAGCGAGGATCTTCGAACTCTGTGGTCCTAGTGGGCTCATCCTTGACTCTCCGTCGCGACCAGGCCGCGCGTTCTCCATACCTTGAGCTTGTTGCTCAAGGTCCGGGCCGTCACGCCAAGGATGCGGGCGGCGTGGGTCCGGTTCCAACCCGTACTCTGCAGCGTCTCCAGAATGAGATGACGCTCCATCTCCTCCAGCGTGACGCCGACCCGTGCGATGGGCTCCTTGGTCGCCCGCCGCTCGGGCACGCCGAGGTCTCTCAACTCGACCACCTCGCCCTTCGCGACGAGGCAGGCGCGCTCCATGGTGTTCGCGAGTTCGCGGACGTTGCCCGGCCACTCGGACGTGCGCAGCACCTCCAACGCGTTCGCCGCGACCCGCACGGCCGGACTGCCGTGCTCGCGTGAGAACTTGCGCAAGAAGTGATCGACCAGCATCGGGATGTCGTCGAGCCGTTCGCGCAACGGCGGCAGTTCGACGGGCACCACGTTGAGCCGGTAGAACAGGTCTTCGCGGAAGCGGCCGGCGGCGATCGCTTCCTCGAGATTCCGATTGGTGGCAGCAACGATGCGCGCGTCCGACTTCAGCGTTCGCGTGCCGCCCACGCGCTCGAACTCGCCCGTCTCCAGCACGCGGAGCAAGCGCCCCTCGACCTCGAGCGGCATCTCGCCGATCTCGTCGAGGAAGATCGTCCCGCCCGATGCGAGTTCGAACCGTCCCTCCTTGCGCTGGTGTGCGCCCGTGAACGCGCCCTTCTCGTGACCGAAGAGCTCGGATGTGAGCAAGCTCTCTGTCAGAGCGGCGCAGTTCACGCGGATGAATGGCCCGTCCGCATGCCGACTCTTGTTGTGCAGTAGCTCGGCGACGAGCTCCTTCCCGGTACCGCTTTCGCCGCGCACCAGTACGGTGGCGTCGGTCGGTGCGACCCGTTCCGCGAGGCGGAGGGCGTCCAGAAACCGATCGTTGTGACCGATGATGCCGCCGCGACGTTCCGGTGCGTTCTCGAGGCTCGCCTTGAGCGCGCGATTCTCGCGAACCAGCTTGCTACGGTCCGTGAGCCGGCTCAGGACCACGTCGATCTGTTCGGGGGATACCGGCTTCAGGAGGAAGTCCTGCGCACCGGCACGCATCGCCTCGACGGCCCGTTCGACGGTGCCGAACGCGGTCAGTACGATCACGGGAAGGTCCGGATGCCGGGCGCGCAGCCCGCGCAGGACCTCGATGCCATCAACGCCGGGCAGCCGGAGATCGGTGAGCACGAGATCGGGTTCGAAGCGCTGACCATGCGCGAGACCGTCCTCCCCCGTCGCTGCCTCTTCGACGTGGTAGCCCGACGTCCGGAGTGCCTCGACCAGGAACTCCCGCGACAGCCGATCGTCGTCGATGACCAGGGCCCGGCGCGTCATGACGTTACTCCAGGCGAACGGATCGGTAGCACGACCGTCAACCGCGCGCCTCCAATCGGGGCGGTCTCAGCGATGATGGAGCCGCCATGGAGCTCGACGAACTTGCGGGAGAGCGCGAGTCCCAGTCCGGTGCCTTCGGCCTTCGTGGTCGTGAACGGCCGGAAGAGGCGCCCGCGCAGGTCGGTCGGGATGCCCGGTCCATCATCGTCCACGGTGATGCGAAGACGGTTGCCCTCGCGACGTGCGCCGATCATCACTCGCCCGTCTTCTCCGGTCGCCTCCATGCCGTTGCGGACGAGGTTCCCCAGCGCCAGCTTCAGCTTGAGACGATCGCACTCGATCTCGGTCCCGCTGGTGTGGTCAACCACCTCCACCGCGGCCCGCGGCATTCCCGTCGGCTCCTCGGCGGCGGCCGCGACCTCACCGAGCAGGGCGCTCACAGTCACGGGGTCCATCCGCGCGCGCTCGGGCCGTGCCCACAGCAGCAGGTTGGAGATGATCCCGTTGACCTCCGCCACACCCTTGCGAATGCGGTCGGCGTAGCGCAGCAGTTGTGACTTCGAGGCGGCCTCGATGCCCTCGAGACTCTCCCCCTCACCCCGCAGGGCCTTGGCGAGCAGCCCCGCGAATCCCTCGACCCCGTTCATCGGGTTGCGAATCTCGTGCGCAACGCCCGCGGCCATCTCTCCGAGCTCGGCCAGCGTGTCGAGACGCGTGACCTGTGAGCGCAGATGCGCGACCTCGGTCTGATCCGACAGGATCTCGAGGCGTCCGCCATCAGGGAGGTCCGCGACGGACCCAGACAGAAAGCGCTCTGATCCGTCCAGGCAACAGACGAGCCGTTCCACGACGGTTCCCGACCGGACCTCGCTCCTCCCAAGCAGCAGGATCGAGGTACCGCGATGATCGAGCAGCGTGCGCGCGTCACGACCGCTGACCTCGTGCGACGGACGTCCGATGATCCGCTCGGCTGCAGGGTTCAGCCGCGTGATCGTGCCCTCTCCGTCACACGCCACGACCCCGCAGGGGATCGCGTCGAGGATGCCGTTCAGCTCCCCCGTGACGCTCTTGAGCTCTGAGACCTTGTTCAGCAGCCGTCCGTTGGCCGCGGACAAGCGACCATCCACGCCGGCGGCGCGGTCCTCGAGCCGCGAGTACGCGCGCTCGAGACTGCGGGTCACCTGGTTGAACACCCGGAAGCTCTCTTGGAGATTCGTCGCTTCGTTCACCGGCATTGTCGGGCCGACCTCTCGTTCTGGTGCCACGCCGTTCATGTGGTTCCCTTTCCCCCCGCGAGCAGCTTGCGGATGCGTTCTCTCTGCTTGCCGAGGTCGAGGCTCCACTTCGCCTGGTTGCCCCAGTGCCCCTGCGGGTCGTCGCCCTGGGTCGCGACGTAGAGTTCCTCGGCTTCCTTCCACCGCCCGAGCTTGTCGTGGCAGCGAGCCATGCGGAACGTGATTTCGGCTGTGCGCTCCTTCGCCAACACCCGCTGGAACGCCTTGAGCGCGCCCGCGTAGTCCTCGGCGAAATACAGCGCCTTCGCGAGCGCGACCTTGTCAACGGCATCAGCGATGCGTTCTTCAGACCCGACCCCCGACTTCGGCGGCTCGGGGACTTCGAGTGCCACGTCGAGCGCGGCGGCGCCGAAACGGGTCGGACGGCGCACCTTCGCGATCTCTCCCCGAGAACGCTCGTTGGCGAGGCGAGTCCGACGCGCCCGGAGAAGGCGCTCCTTGGCCTGCAGCTCCGCGACCTGGGTTTCCTCCTGCTTCAAGGACGACTCGGAGGCGCCAGCGTCGAGCCGCTGTTTCAAGACCTCGGGCATGTCGACGATGATGCCGCGCTCCAGCGCCGACTGCAGATTCTCGAGGTGACGGATCTCCTCTTCGGTCTCGGCAAGACGCGCCTCCATCACCTTGACCTTCGACTTGTCCGCGGACTTCAGCATGACGCCGATGTCCCCGAAGATCTCCTGCAACGTCGGAGGCGATTCCTGGTTGCCCCCCAACTCGTCCAGGATGTTCCAGATGGCGCCTCCGGGTCGCTGGGCAGGCGCGGTCGCCGCCAGGATTCCCGTCAGCATCATCATTGCCGCACGTCTCATCCGTCTTCCTCCGGTGCCTGGCCGGACTTCCCGTCGTCCGGGGTCTTCCCCGCGTCCGTTGTCTTGTTGCGTCGGGTGCCAAACGCAAGCGCCGCCTTCGCGTAGTCGCCGAGCTGCATGTAGCAGCGACCGCGCAGCCGCGCTATCTCGTCGTGATCCACGCCGTCCGCTGCAGCCGGGATCTTCTCGAGCAGGGTGATCGCCTCGCGATTGCGCCCAAGGCCGATCTCGCAGCGCGCGAGCAGGACCGTGGCCCATGGCATCCGGTCCGGCCGTAGCGCGAGGTGGCGATAGATCTCCCGCGCCTCGTCGAATGCGTGACGCGCGAACAGGATGGACGCGGTCTCGCGCAAGATGTGGAACTCCACGCCGGTGAGGTCACCCGCACCGCACGCGACCGCGGCCTGGTCATACGCCTCCATGGCGCGTTGGCCGAGGCCGAGCTGAGTGTAGATCTCCGCCTGCATGAGACGCGCCTCCACGAGATGCCGTCCGGTCGGCTTCTCGTTCAGCGCGATCTGTACGTTCTGAAGTGCCGCGATCCGGCGCTTGAGGTGGATACACGCCTGCGCAAGCGCGAGCGCAGCGCGGACGCGCACAACCCGGTCGGGTGTGAGCAGGCAGCGCTGCAATCGGGACAGGGCGCGCTCGTGCGCGCCCTCGAGCATCAGGCACATTCCTTCGAACAGTGGCGCCAACGCTCCGAGGTCCTCGAACTCCCGGCGCATGTCGATCGTGAATCCCTCGAGCGCATCGCTGGCCTGCTTGCCCTTGCCCTGGACATACCAGAACTCGGCATGCACGAGGCTCCCCAGCGCACGCAGGCGACTGGACGGCGCTTTCCTCATGACCCGCGCGAGGATGGGTGGCACGGGCGACCACTCCTTGCGCTTCATGAAGAGACGGACCTGGAGCAGCCACGCCTCCATGACCTCGTTGCTGCCGTCGTACTGCTGGATGATCCGCTGCAGGTACGATTCTCCTCGCGGCTCGTCGCCCGACCGAAGCAGACACGAGGCGGCAAGCAACAGCGCTCGAGGCGCGCGTTCGTCATCTTTCGCCACCGTCGCGAACCGCTCGAAGTGGCCCACGGCCTTGCCATACTCGTTGGCGGCGAGGTGGAGCAGTCCGATCTTCCACAAGTGCTCGGGGTCACCTTTCAACGACGCATTGCGGCGCGCAGCCAGCGCACCCAGACGGGCCCACTCCTTTGCTTCGTCGCTGCCTTCCGCCGGCTCCGGCCGCACGACGATGTGTCCGTCCTCGACGCGCCCTTCGAGTCCGACCGCGCCCGCCAGATGCGACACCAGGTCGGCAAGCGGCATCTCCACGACCTGCACGGGAACGACCTGACCCTCCATGATCACGGGCGAGCCAGGCAGGAATCGGAGCTCGACGTCGAGCCGCGCTCCAAGCTGCACCAGGACCTCGCGAATCGGCGTCGCGCGGGTCAGCAGGTCGATGAGGATGACGCGACCCCTGCGGTGAATCGTGATGTCGAGAACGGGAGTCTGTGCCGGTGCTTCCGGCAACGCAGAGACGAACACGATGATCCCGATCAAGGCGCGTCTCACCATCCGGCTCCCTGGAAGAGCACCGGCTCCGGCAACGCGTCGAGCGCGCGACCGTTCAGCTGGGTCTGAAACTCGACCTCGAAGCTCTGAGCGAGGCGGCGCTGCGCCTCCAGAACGAGCTCCGGTTCGGGAGCGTCCATCTGACCTCCACCGAGAGCGATGAGGTGAAGACGACGACGCGCGGCCCGGGCCCGGCCGGCCTGGAGGTCCTCTGCCGCCAGATCGAAGATCGCGAGTCCCTTGTCGGACAGACCGCTGAGGTGCTTCGCCACCTGGTCGCGGTACAGGGCGGCCGCGGACATCTGACCGAGGTGGTGGCACGCTTTGGCCATGGCGCGGCACAGATCGGCTCGCAGCCGACGCTGTCGCGGCTCCGCGGCGATGAGTCCGTCGCCGAGGAGACGCTGCGCCTCGCTGAAGCGGCCGTCTTCCATGGCTGCCCGCCCCAGGTCGAGGTACTCGGACGCCCCCAGATTCGTCGGCGCGGCCGGTTTCGGCTCCGTCGGCGTGACGACTTCGGGCTGCGTCGAGGCCGGCCCCGGCTCAGGCTCTGCGTCGGTCAGAGAGGAGCCAAGCCCGACCCAGAGGAGGACAGCGGTCGCCGTGCCCGCGCCGATGAGGATCCACTCGTTCCTCAGGAACGCGACGACGGCGGCGATCTTCGTGAGCTCCGACGACGACGCGACGTCCGCCTCGGCAGCGTCCGCACCGGCATCCGCCTGCTCCGTCTGGCGCTTGGTCAGAGTGTCTTGGGTCATGGTTGCGAAAACCGTCAATGCCGGTTGTTCCCCGGCCTAGATCCCCAGAACGCAAGGCCCGTGCCCGAACGCTGAGTGACGGCGATCTCCACAGGATCACTGAAAAGAGGACCCGTTCGGGTCCTCTTGGTCGATCTCGCCGCGATGCGCGACGCAGAGCGGTGTCCGTGGGCTAGACGCTCTGCCGCAGTTCACGCCGGTCGCCGCGCGACAGGCCGTAGTCACGCATCTTGTTGTAGAGCGTGCTGCGGTTGATCCCGAGCTCGCGAGCGGCACGCGTGATGTTGAAACGCGTCTCGGTGAGCACCATTCGGATCAGCTCCTCTTCCATGGACCGGATCGACCAATCCTTGAGCGGGAGGACCTGCCCGGCGTTCTCGGCGGCAGCCATCTCCGCGTTGTCGATCTCCGACAGCGCGAGGTGGCGCGGTTCGACGAAGCTGCCGTCGCAGACGATGACTGCGTACTCGCAGACGTTTCGGAGTTCGCGGACGTTCCCCGGCCACGGGTGGTCGGAGAGCATGCGTTCGGCATCGTCGGAGAGGCCGCGGATGGGCTTCCGCAACGACTCGGCGAATCGCTCCAGGAAGTGGCTGGCGAGCTCGGGGATGTCGGGACGACGCTCCCTCAGCGACGGCACGCGGATGGGCATGACGTTCAGGCGGAAGTAGAGGTCCTTGCGGAAGCGAGCCTTCGAGACCTCCTCCCACAAGTCGCGGTTCGTCGCCGCGATGATGCGGATGTCGACCGAGACGTCCTGGACACCGCCGACGCGCTTGAACGAGCTCTCCTGCAGCACGCGCAGGAGCTTGGCCTGCAGCGTCTGGGACATCTCCCCGATCTCGTCGAGGAAGACGGTGCCGCCGTCCGCCGCTTCGAACAGGCCCTTCTTGCCCGTGGTGTTGGCGCCCGTGAACGCACCCTTCTCGTAGCCGAAGAGCTCGGCTTCGAGGATGCTCTCGTTGAGTGCGGCGCAGTTGATGGCCATGAACGGCCGCGTGCGACGGTCGCCATCGAAGTGAATGGCGCGGGCGACGAGCTCTTTGCCCGTTCCGCTCTCACCCTGGATGAGCACCGTCGTCCCCGGGGTCGCCGCGACGCGGGCCACCTGATCCATGACCTTCTGCAGCTCGGTGCTGCTGCCGACGATCGGCGGCCTCGAGAGCTGGTCGACGGACGCCGGAGCGCCGCCGGAGCGGCTCCGGCCCCTACGTTCTTCTAGGGCGGGGTTCAGCATCGCCGTGAGGCGCTCGGCGTAAACCGGCTTTTCGACGACGTCGATCGCCCCACGCTTCATGGCCTCCACGACCTCCCGGGTGTCCGGGTAGTCGGCGTACGCCACGATGACCGGCGATGATTCGGTCCGAGCGGCCTCGCGAACGAGGTCGAGCCCCGGGCCATCGGGCAGACGTAGGTCGGTCAGGACGGCGTCGGTCGGCTGGGCCGACAGCAGTCGGCGGGCGGTGTGCATGTCGCCGGCGGTCGTGACCCGAAAACCCTCGATCTTCAGAGCGTCTTCGAGCTCGGCACGGGCCGTCGGATCACCTTCAACGACGAGAATGGAGTACCTGCTGGTCATGGAGACTTCCCGGATTGGCACGACAGTGGCACGGGCCACGCTGTGCGATCTCTCTTCTCGAACTGGACGGTTCGGCGTCACGATGATGCCACCCCACGTATCGTCAAATCCGACAGCTGACTGAAAACAAATCACTCGTGCACCTTTGTCCCCTGTGGGCCGCCGCAACTTGGGACGTGGGCGCCTGTTTCCTCAGCACCCGGTGCATTTCGCCACCTTGATCTCAAGTTCGGCCCCAGTCGACCTACAAGACCTGTGACGAGCGGCGAACCGTGGACGACGCACCGCGACCCTCGCAGGACGCTCCGGGAGGAACTCATGGGACTCAGGGTAAACACCAACGTCTCCTCGCTGACTGCTCAGCGAAGCCTTGCACGGGCTACGGAAAACTTGAACCGCAACTTCCGCCACCTCAGCACCGGACTCCGGGTGGCCACGGCCGCCGACGACGCCGCCGGACTCGCCATCTCGGAACGACTCCGGGCCAGGATCCGCTCGCTGGATCAGGCCGCTCGGAACGCCCAGGACGGCATCAGTCTCGTCCAGACGGCAGAGGGCGCACTCGAGCAGGTCAACTCGAACCTCATTCGGATGCGGGAGCTCTCGATCCAGGCGAGCAACGGCACGGTTTCGAACGCCGATCGGGATACTCTGGATGAGGAATTCCAGGCGCTGATCAACGAGGTCGGACGGATCTCCGGCCAGACGAACTTCAACACGATCCAGTTGCTCGACGGCTCGACGCCAACTCTGACGCTCCAAGTGGGCGCAGACACGTCGGTGGGTGTCGACACCCTGGCCGTGACACTCGTCGCCGTCACGACATCTGCTTTGACGCTCAGCACGTTGGGCATCGGCTCCGCCGGTAGCCCGTCACAGGCGATCGCCAACATCGACGCCGCCATCGACGCGGTGAGCACCGCTCGCGGTGGCCTGGGTGCCGTGCAGAACCGTCTCGACGGCGTCATCTCAAACCTGCAAGTCTCTTCGGAGAACCTCGCAGCTGCGCAGTCCCGCATCCGGGACGTCGACGTGGCGTCGGAAAGTGCGATGCTCACGAAGAACACCATCCTCCAGCAGGCTGCGATCTCCGTACTCGCCCAGGCGAACGTACAACCGCAAGCCACGCTGTCCCTGCTGCAGGGTTAGGAACGCGCTACGACGTGAGACGGCCGCCACTCGGGTGACGGCCGTCCATTCACACCGAGTCAGGCGGGTTTTGAAGGGAAGGGGGAGAGTCACGATGAACGCAAGCAACTCAATCTCGCCCGTCTTCGACAAAGTCGCCTCTCGAGGTGGTGTGTGCATCCAGCCCTCGTCGATAGTCCAGGAGGCTGCCTGAGTACAGGCAACGGAGAACGCCCCATGGAAATCGGCTCTCAAATCACCTTCAGCGGCCTGGCCACGGGACTGGATTCGCGAGCGATCATCGACGCACTGCTGCAAGTCGAGTCGATTCCGATCCTGCGCATGCAGAATCGGAAGTCGATGCTCAACACCCAGGACAGCGTCTTCTCGACGCTGGACTCCAGGCTTGATGATCTACGGAGCGCGGTCGAAGCCCTCGACTCGATCGGCGAGCTCGCCAGCTACACGGCGTCATCGTCAGACGAGGACGCGATCAGCGTGACCGCCAGCGGCACAGCGACCGAAGGGACCAACAGCGTCGACGTCGTCGGGCTGGCGGCGGCCGAGAGTCGCACGACCGGCGGGTACGCCAACGCGGACGCGCTGGACATCGGTACGGGATCGTTCACGATCATGGTCGACGGTAACAACTACAACGTCGACCTGAACTCGAGCCCGAACAACACGCTGCAGGACGTCCGCGACGCGATCAACGCGTCGGGCGCCCCCGTCTCGGCGTCGATCATCGACACCGGTTCCGGCGCGGATCCGTTCCAGCTCGTCATCAACAGCACCGAGACCGGGGCGGAAAACGCATTCTCGGTCGACCTGACCGGGTTCACGCCTGTCGAACCGGCGAAGTTCAACATCGACGACATAGCGTCGCGGCTCCAGACGGGGGTGGATGCCCACATCAGGGTCAACAACCTCGACGTCTACCGCCCGACCAACACGATCAGCGACGTCATCGAGGGCGTCACGCTCGACATCAAGTCCGTGTCTGCAAGGACCCAGGTGACCGTCAACCGGGACAACCAGGGCATCAAGGACAAGGTGCAGAGTTTCCTCGACGCATACAACGACATCGCGACGATCATGGACGCGCAGAATCAGGTCGACGAGGAGGGCTCGACGGATGCCGTCCTCTTCGGTGACTCCGGACTGCGAAGCATCGCCTCGCGACTGCGCCAGGCCGTCAACCACAGCCCCGCGTCCCTGACCGGCAACTTCACGAGCCTCGCGGCGATCGGCATCACGTCGGATTCGACCGGCAAGCTGAACCTCGACTCGTCCGATTTCGACGCCGCCCTCGCGAGTGACTTCCAGGGCGTCATGGATCTCTTCACCAGCACGACGGACGGCTCCGCCAAGGAGTTCAAGGCGGCCGTCGACGATCTGACCGACCCGGTCAACGGGATCATCAAGATCCGCAAGGACGGCATCTCGTCCCGCCAGAGCACCCTCGACGACCGGATCGAAGCGCTGACCAACCGCCTCGCCGACTACGAGGAACGCCTCATCCAACGCTTCGCGACTCTCGAGACCCAGGTCTCGTCCTTCCAGGCTCAGGGGTCCGCCCTCTCGAGCTTCCAGTTCTGATTGCATGGTGTGCGGAGGGGGACCGCGCGCTCGAGATACCGGCACCCATGGGACACACGACAGGGAGTAATAGGTGACCACCGCCACGCAGATCAACGCCGCGCGCCAGTATCAGCGGCAAGCGATCATGACGGCCTCGAAAGAGAAGCTCGTCGTCATGTTGTACGACGGCGCGCTCCGGTTCATGGACCGGGGGCTCCACGCGTTCGAGAGCGGCAATACGACGGCAATCGGCGAGGCTCTCAGCAAGGCGTTCGCCGTCGTCGGCGAGCTGCGGTCGACGATCGACCACGGGCGCGGCGGGACGATCGCTCTGGATCTGGAACGCCTCTACGGCTTCATTCAGGACCGCATCGTCCAGGCGAACCGCGACCGCCAAACCGAACCGCTAGTCGCCGCTCGCGAAGTGATGGCCACGCTGAAGGAGGGCTGGGATGCCATCGTCCGCACCGCTTGAGAACCCGCCGGCAGTGTGGGCGGGCCTCAATCGGCTTCGCGCTATCTCCCGCCTCGTCCTCGTCGCCATCGAACAAGAAGACCTCGAGCGGGTCGCCGAGCTGTCGAGGGAAAGCGAGACCATCATCGCGGCCCTGAAGAACCACTCCGGACCTTCGGCCGACGCCGAGTTCGTGCGGACTCTGCTCGACGAGATCGGGCAGGCGAATCGCAGGATCGTCGAAGAGCTGAAGGAGCGGATGTTCGACACTTCGCGTGAGCTCGCCCGGACCCGCGAGACCCGCTACCGCCTCCGCGCGGCCGGCATGCCGGGACCAGCGCCGACGAGCTCCATACTCGACCGCGAAGGTTGATGACCGCCTGGGCGGCACCCTGCGCCGCGGGCCGAGGAGTCCCACCCGAGCCGCGTCGGTCGAAACCAACGCCCGCGACGAGGTTTCTTTCGGGAAAGACCGCCCTCGGGCGCGTGTACCCAGAGTACTTCTCCGGCCGATAGATGAGCAGAAGGCATGTCTCGCATGCCTATCTGGAGGACCCCGTTGATCCAAGCCTTGTACACCGCCGCCTCCGGCATCGCCCTCGGACGCAGACAGCTCGACGCCGCCGCGAACAACGTGGCCAACGCGTCGACACCGGGGTTCGAGCGATCAGAGGTCGTCGGCGTCGCGGACCCCGCAGGAGGCGTGACGCCGACCGTGGTGCCGGGGGTGGATGACGGAATCGCAGCCGACCTGGTCCAGACCATCCTCGCCAAGCACACGGTGAAAGCGAATGCGGCCATGTTCCGTCGCGCCAATGCCGTTGCCGGTGAGTTGATCGACCTGATCGGCTGAGATCGAAAGAGGGAAAGCGCGACGCCCATTGGCGTGTCGTGATTGGGAAGGACCAGCCGTGGCGAAGAAGAAGAACCCGCGCATCAGCCTCTGTATGATCGTCAAGAACGAAGAGGCGCTCCTCCCGCGGTGCCTCGACGCCGCCAAGCCTTTCGTCGACGAGATCATCGTGGTCGACACGGGCTCCACCGATGCGACGATCGAGATCGCGCGCGGCTTTGGCGCGAAGGTCTCCGAGTACCCCTGGAACGACCACTTTGCCGAGGCGCGCAACGTCGCTCTCGAGCAAGCCACGGGCGACTGGATCCTCTCTCTGGACGCGGACGAGGTCCTCTCGGAGCTCGCGGGTCGCGACCTCAGAAAGGCCGCCAGGAAGTCCCAGTACATCGGCGCCTACATCCCCCTCCGCGACCGCGGCGACAGCGGGAAGGAGACGGTCTCGCTGATGTTCCGGGCCTGGCGGAACAAGCCCGAGATCCGCTGGCGCTATCGCCTTCACGAGCAGGTCCTGCCCGACGCCCTCCCATTCGTCCGCGACCACGGGATGCGCCTCGCGCAGCTCTCCGGCGAGATCTTCCACGACGGATATCGAGCCGAGATCATGGAGGCCAAGAACAAGGACGAGCGAAACGAACGTCTGTACGACCTCCAACTGGCGGAATCACCCGACGACCTCTACGTCCTCTACAAGTACGCGGACTTTCTCCGCCAGGACGAGGACCGCCGCCACGAGGCGATGGAACCGCTCCGGCGCGCCTACGACGCCATGCATCAGCTCGAAGACGGGCGCCGCAAGGAGTTCACGTTCACGGGTGAGATATGCGCGCTCCTCGCGCTAGATCTCCAACGCTCCGATCGCCCGGACGGCACACTCGAGATCACCCGCTTCGGCATCGACCACTGCCGCCATACCGCGCACCTGTGGTACGCCCACGCCAACTCGCTGTCATTCGAAGGCGAATGGGAAGAAGCCGAGTCGGCGTTCCGTGAGTGCATCGGCTACCACGGCCGCCCGATGCACATCCCGCCTCAAGCCCACATCACGGGCGCTGCCGCCCGCAAGGGTCTCGTCCGCGCCCTCGCCCACCAGACCAGGAACGAGGACGCGAGCGAGGAAGCCTGGCGCATCGCCCAGGACTACCCCGACGACGCGGAAGCCCTGGCCCTCTTCGTCGACGTGAGTTGCATCGCCAAAGATCTGGCTGGCGTCACCAGGCGGCTCATCGAGCGGGTCCAGCAGCGCCCGCTCTGCGGCAACACCTGGTTCAAGGGCGGCGAGCTCTTCTTTCGCCTCCGACTGTTCGAGAAAGCGCTCCCCTGGATCATGCGCGCAGCCGAACTCCTCGAAGACCCCGGCCCCGCCAACGGCCTCCTCGGCGAGTGCCTTCTCGCCGCCGGCCACTACGAACCGGCCATCGACGCGTTCTCACGAGGCCTCCCCGACGACCTCCGCTGTCGCGCGGGCATCCTCCTCATGTCCCTCGCCTACAACATCGAACTCGCGGAACCCCTGGACCCCGCCGACGAGAGCCTCCGCACCGAGGTCCGCCGCATGATCGGCAACCTCCGGGAGCTCGGGCACGACCGCCTGCAACATCGCCTTCACGAGGCAGCGCCGCAACTGGAAGAGACCGACCCCGTCGCCCACCGGTTCCTGGAGGCTGCGCTGGGCTAGATCGGCCGTAGGAAGACAGAGGAGAAAAGGAGAACCCAGGAACCCAAGAACCATGTTTCTGCTCCTGGGTTCCTGGGTTCTCCTTAGCTCTCTGCTCCCCTGATCTCCGGCCACGCGGCCGCCTAGACCTTCCCCTCCCACGCCTCGATCGTGTCGAGGAATCGCCCCCGCGTCTCGCCCTGGATCTTGAAGAGGAGCCACGCTGCGCGGAAGTATTCGCGGCTCATGAACTGGCCGATGGAAGCCCGGCGGCGCTTGCCCTTGACGAAGCCGGCGAGACGGCGCTGGGCGACGAGGATCTGCTTCAGGCGGTAGACGTCGCGTCGGGACATGTGGAGCCGGATGGCGATCGGACGGAGCAGGCGCTCGGTGAGGAGGTTGAGATCGCGAACGCCGTTCTGCGAGTTCTCGTCGTAGAGAGGCCGGTCGAAGAGGTTGAGGAAGACGCAGGCGAGCATGACGACGTGGTCGATGGACTCGCCGGAGCGGACGCGGCGGTCGAGCTCTTCGAGGTAGCCCCACATCGGCGACTCGATGCCGGCGGCAAAGCAGCGCTCGAGGTCCTCCGCGATCTCCGGCAACATGACCTGCATGAGGCCGGACTTGTAGAGGAGCCGGATCGACTGGAGCGCGCCGCCCCGATTGAGAAGGCGGAAGATCTCCTCGAGCAGGCGCGGGGCGGCGGCCTTGTTGAGATCGTCGCGGCAGTCGAGCATCGCCTGGTAGACGTCGTCGGCGAAGGTGAAGTTGATACGGCCGGCGAACTTGATCGCGCGCAGCATGCGCACCGGGTCCTCGCGGAAGCGGACCCAGGGGTCGCCGATGGTCTCGATGACCCGGCGGTCGAGGTCGTCAAGGCCGCCGACGTAGTCGATCAACTCCCCCGACCGAACGTCGTAGAACAGGCCATTGATCGTAAAGTCGCGGCGACGCGCGTCCTCGCCGGCGGTGCCGAAGACGTTGTCGTGACGGATCATCGGGTCGTCGGCGTCCGCGGGCGTTTCCACCTGGGCCCGGAACGTCGAGACGTCGAGCACCTTGTCCTGGAACGTCACGTGCACGAGGCGAAAGCGGCGACCGATGATCCGGCTGTTGCGGAACAGGCGCTTCACCTGACGAGGAGTCGCCTCGGTGGCGATGTCGAAGTCCTTCGGCTCGACCCGCAGCATGAGGTCGCGAACGCAGCCGCCGACGAGATACGCCGTGAACCCGTGGTGGTTGAGACGGCGGAGGACCTTGACGGCGTCCGGGTCGAGCGTCCGGTAGGAGAAGCGACCGTCCGCCTTGACCCGGGTCGGCTCGGTTACTCCGGAGACGCCGTTGCGACGCACCACCATTCCGCGACCAAGAATGGCGCTCAGTCCCATGCGGCTCTTGCGAGCTATCCCCAAGCTTCTCGGCATCAAGGTGTTAGCGAAGAAACGGCGCGGCTCGTGGTGATGCACACCCTCCCGGGCGCGATCACTCGCGCTCGGCAGGCTCACTGCGCACCGAGCGGCCATCGAGGCAGTGGTTAGACTACGCGGGTTCAACGATTTGCGCACGGAAAGGGACACACGAATGGCAGCGGTGACGTGTCACGCCTGTGGGGGCTACTTCGAGGTCGACTTCGCGCCCGGTACCCAGTTCACCTGTGGCGCTTGCGGTGCCACTCTCGCCGTACCGGTCGCTCCGGTCGCCCAACCGGTCCAGCCGGCGGCCCCTCCGCCCGTGACCCCGGCTGCCTCCGCAGCTCCGGTCGCCCCCGCGATCCGGCCCCGCTCGGCTGCCCCCATGGGCAAACCTCGCCCGGGAGCGGCAGCGCGCCGCCGGGCCGCCGACCCGATCCCGGCCAAGAAGCCCATACCCACGGGATCCGCTGACCTCCCTCGATCCGGCCTTCACCAGGCGCTGGGCACCGGCAGCAAGAAGAACAACACGGTCATGATTGCCGCCGCGGGCGGCGGGATGCTCCTCCTCGCCGTCATCGTCATCATCGTGGTTTCGAGCGGCGGCAAGGACGGGAACGCCGCCGGGCCCGGCGGCGAGCGCGTGAAGACCGAGAAGGACTTCGATCCCTACGACGTCGCACGCACCAAGGCCCAGAACGGCAACTACGACGAGACCAAGCGCCTCGCGGAGATGGCCTGGAACCGGTTCAACAGCGCCAAGGGCCGGAACGCGGAAGACGAGAAGAAGTACCGCCGCCACTGGCGGTGGGCGTACAAGCAGATCCTCCGCAGGGAACCCCAGAACGCCATCGCGCACGAACGCATGGGCGACATCCTCTTCGACCTCAAGGAGGCGCAGTCCCTCGCCGATCTCGAGGCGGTCTCCGAGAGCGTCCGCGACGACCTCCTCATGCTCATCGAGGACATCGAAGCGAACCACGAGGCAAGCCTGAAGAAGAACCGCGGTCGCCTGTGGCTGGAGCCCCGCGACAAGGAGGCGAAGGCCTGGCTCGACCTCAAGGGCAGGCTCGAGAAGCATCGCAAGGCCACGACCGAACGGGCCACCGACTCGTTCTATCCCGAAGCCGAGCGCTACGGCAACAAGCTCGCGAGCGACCTCGCGTCCGACCTCGTCGACTTCCGACTCGACGGGATAAAGGACGCGCCGTTCTCCGTGTTCGTCCACAAGCCGTACGTCTTCATCGTGCAGCGCGCATCGGCCGGGTTCGAGGATCGCGTCGCATCCAAGTGGAATGACGTGCTCCAGCAGCTCCTCGAGACGTTCTACGGCGAGTATGGCGAGGGCGCGAACCTGACGCCAATCACCAAGCCGACCCCGATCGTCATCCTGCGCAAGGCGAGCGAGTACACGAAGTACATGGTGCGCAACGACACCGACGACCAGTCACCGACTCCCGTCACGAGCGCAGGCCACTTCGAGCCGGGCACCGGGCGCATGATCTGCTACGAGTCCACCGAGCAAGCAGAGCGCACGACGCTGTTCCACGAGGGCACGCACCAGATCGTGAGCTGGGCCATGCGTCGCGCCCTCGGAGCCGGCGCTCGCCAATCGCTCTGGTTCTCGGAAGGCCTCGCCGATTACTTCGGCGGCCACGCTCCCGCCGTCAGGGACGGCAAGACGGTCTACGTTCCAGGCCGCATCAACGAGGGCCGCATCGATACCCTCGTCAAGTCCAAGGCACGTGAAGACCTGTTCTCGTTCGAAGACCTCCTCGCGTACCCCCGCAGCCAGTACGTCCGCGACAACACGGACCCGACCAAGTCTCGCAAGGTCCTCAACGCGTACGCCCAGGGCTGGGCGCTCTGCTACTTCCTCCAGACCTGGAAGAAAGAGAAGTACGGCGGGCAGAAGTGGATCGACTACCTGAAGCAGGAATTCGGGGGTCGCAGCGGCAAGGCGGCGTTCACGTCGGTCTACGGCGCGGCCAACCTCGCCGTCATGTCGAAGGAGTATCTCGAGATGATCGACGAGCTCGGGAAGGCGAAGAAGGAAGGTCGGATCGTCAACGGGGAGATCATCAAGTAGCCCGAGAAGCATCGCCCGGTTAGCGCCGCCTAGCCCAGAGCGTCTTCCCCCAGCAACTCGCGGATGACCGCGTCCACCTCCTCGTCGTCCCACTCCTCTTTCGGCGGGACGTATCCGGCGATGCCCTTGGTGTAGGGACAGTCCGGAGGGAAGACCATCATGGGAAGGCCTTCCATCGTGCTGAGGCAGTCCGGTTCGGCGCGAAAACGGTCGGGATAGACGGTGCACTGACGAGTCTTGGTGTCGAGGAATCGGCACATCTTCTTGGTGATGTAGACCGTGCCGTCGATGTCGACCTTCTCAGCGCAGCACTTGCCGCACCGCCGGCAGAGAGCTTCCCAGACTTCGGGCGGGAGTTGGCGGGGGTCCATCAGTCTCTCGTGACGTCGATGACGCGGACGTCCGCCGGGGCCCGGGACGACCAGTGAAACACCGGGTCCTCCGGCACCTCGCGGGGTTCGTCGAACCTGAGGTCAAGCAGGCCGATCTTCACCCGGCGAACGGCGGCATCCTGGGTGCTGATCCAGACACGCGCGGTGGCGCGGTTCTCCAGGGTCACGTCATAGCGATCGAGGCGCTGATTGTCGATCGTTTCGGTACCCACGCGACGATACTCGAGCACGCCACTGCGAACCCCCTCGAGCACGTCCTGGACCTTGGCCCAGTTCAGCAGAGGGGTGGCCTGACGCCCGCTCGGATCCTCGTCGAGGAAGCTCCGCAGGAAGCTGACGATCGGCACGGGGCCGTCGAGCTTCATCACGCGAACGACCTCGCTGCCTTCGAGCCAGAGCCAAGCAACCGAACCGTCCGAACCGAAATGGATGCGCTTGCCGCGGTGCCGGATGAGGCCGCCGCGACGGTTCGGAGTGAACGCCGGCGGGACGAAGAGACGATCCTGGGCCTCGATCACCCACCGCCCGCCCCGTCCGTAGAGGAGGTTCACGGGTGGGCGACGGCCCGGCAGCAGACTCGGCCGCGCGATCTGGATGGTGACGAAGTGCTTGGGCTCCAGCGCGGCCTCGACCGCGTCCTTGAATCTGCGGGCCCGGACCTCGTTCTCACGGATGACGAACCCCGTCACGACGACGGCGATGACCACCACCGCGGCGGCGGTGGCCTTCCATCGGATGCCGCTGCGGGCACCCAGCGATCCCGTCAGCGACTCACCGGCGAGCGTGGTGCGGATGAAGTCCTCCTGGTTCGTCGCGACATCCGGCATCTTCCGTTCTTCCGCGTCGAAGAAAGCGCGGGTGTCGTCGCTCATCGAGCGCAGTCGGTCGTAGAGCTTCGAGAGTTCGGTTTCTTCGTCTAGCCGGAGGCGGACGATCTCTTCGCGCGTCGGCGTCAGCTCGCCGTCGAGGTAGTCGGACAGCAGATCGAGATCGTCGGAGCGGTTCATGACAGGGCATCCCCGCGTTCGATGTACGGTCGCAACATCTCCATGAGCTTCTTACGCGCGCGGTGGATCCAGATCTTCACTTCCGCGAGGCTCGCTTCGAGCGCGTCCGCGATGTCCTGGTACGGGAGGCCTTCGTGCTCGCGCAGCCACAGGGCGGCCCGGTGCTCTGGACGCAGGCGACCCAGCGCCTCGCGGAGCAGGGCGCGTCCCTCCGCTTCTTCCGCTTGCGCGGACGGGTCGGGACTCCGGACGTCTTCCAGAAACCCGGGCGAGCCGTCGCCATCGTCGCTCGCGAGCGCGGAGAGCTGCGCGGCCGAGCTGCGACGGTGGATCTCGTTGATGCAGAGATTCAGAAGGACGCGATAGAGCAACGTCTTGAAGCGCGCCTTCTCGTGATAGCGGTCCCGCGCGCGGAAGATGTTGAGGAACCCGCGTTGGACGATGTCCTCCGCGTGGCCATGATCGCCGACGACCTGAGTGCAGAACGCGACCGAATGCCGGTAATGCCGCCGGACGAGCTCGCCGAAGACGGACGCGTCCTCCGAGCTGGAACGCTCGAGCAGTTCCCAGTCGCTGAGCTCAGTCAAATGGTCTATCCGGAGGACCGTCGTCACGGGAACCACCTCTCTGGCCGATCCGGACGGCACGCCACGGGGACGTACCGGAGCAGGCGAACGTCGCCCGCCGAGGTGGCAACCGGGAATACGCCCGTGAGGTTACGGGCTTTCGATCGGATGGCCAGAAAACCCGTGCCGACCGGGCTCCGGGGTCACACGTCGAGCCAGGCAACCAGGTTCTGGAACACGACCGTTGCGTAGGGATTGGATGCGCCCGCGAGCGCTTCCGAAGACCCGTTGAACAGCACGGCCACACTCCCCTTCACCGGCAGTGTCGTGATGTCAGAGTTCTTCCACATCATGCCGTACACGGTCGTTGACGGCGCTGGGGCGACGATCCACGGCCAGCCCTGGTTGTAGCCGAGCGGCCCGAAATTACCGCCCTCGTTCTCGATCTCATAGAGCGTGTTGGTGATATTGGACGGCTGACTCGCGTACCGCGCCTCCGCCGATGACGACACGTGCTCACCCCACGTGCCCGTGGACTCGTTCAGCGAGTTGCCCAGCGTCAGGCACAGACCGAGCTTCGAATTGAGCAGGTCCTCGATCCAAGCGAACCGCCACTGTCCCCACGTCGACCCGACGGTAGGCCCGCACAGGAGAAACACCCCGCCGTAGAAGCGAAGGAACTCCACCATCCGCGTCTTCTCCGCCTGGTTGGGAGGCAGCGTGAACCGGCAGTCGAGGAGCACGTCGAACTCCGCGATCTCCGGCGGCAGGGAGTCGTCGACGACGAGTACGTTGTGGCCGAGACCGCGCAGTACCTGAGCGAGAAGATCCGCCTGCGTCGGCGCGAACGGACACTCCCACGTGAACGTCGTCTGGCGCACGATCAGGACGTTGACACCGCCATTCGGTGCGTCCGAGAACTTGTGCGGCACGTGGTTCGTCCAGAAGAACTCGTTCGTCATCGGTTCATGGACCAACGACTGGAGCACGACCTCGTTGCCGACCAGCGCCTGATCGTAGGGCACGGGAATCTGCAGCCCGACCTGGTTGCCTCCGGACGTCCAGGTGTAGTCCTGAAGGATGAACCAGTCGGACCCGAGCTCCGTCTGCCACGGACCGATCTGCGACGGACCAGTATTGCTCGACGCCAACACCCACACGCCGACCTGGGGACGCGTGTGGACGGTGAGATAGAAGTCGCTGCCGATCCGGAGGTTGTTGGTCGTCATCGCCGAAGTGACGAGCGGCGCGGACACCCCGGGTACGAGCCCCACGGATCCACCGGACCCGGCCGTACTCCCCGGCACTCCGGACAGCACGAACACGATGACCCCGACGAGCCCCAGCGAGGCGACCACCGGCAGGACAGGCGACATCGACCGCCCGTGGCTTCTGGATTGCGTCATGGCGAAAAGACTCCCGGGAGCGCCGGTTTGGCCGCGACGTCGGCTGGCACGCTCCTCCCCTCGCATCTTTTCGGCGCCGCGCAGGAGGTGGCTGTACCGGGTCGGCCCGGAGATCGGGAAGAACCACGTCGAGTCGACCCCGAAAGGCCTGGGCGCCATGGCGCGGGCGAGTCGAACGGGTCAGTCGAGGTCGGGCGCCGACGTGTCGCTCACCGGAACCGGCCGCGAGTCGCCTTGCCGCCACTCGCGGCGGTCCTCCACGACCTTCCTCGCCCGGGTGACCCAGATGTCCTTGCCGACCATGATGCTGGGGCCGTACTCGCACTGGCTCAGGCAGAATACGTCCTTGTATTCGTGCGCAGCGCCGGCGCGTTGCATCACGGACTTCAGGAGCGGGTGGAGCCGCTCGGCGCCATGCATCGTGCAGGTCACGCCGCGGCAAAGCGCGACCTGGGTCGGGGCGGCGGAATCGGCCGAAGCGAGCAAGGCGTCGGCGAAGCGAGTGATGTCGCGGATGACGTCGTGGACGACGCCGACGCGTTCGGCGATCGCGTCGAGGAGATCACCATCGAGGATCAGGCCGCGCGCACGGCACGCTGAGACGACCAGCAGCGCCGCCCCCAGCGTGGGGCTGCCGTCTTCCGTGAACACGCCTGGAGGCAGAGCGGAGAGCACTCTGTCCAGCTCGGCGCTTCCCCTTGCACCCGAGTCCTGCTCCATGTCAGGAGCCATGCTATCACACGGTTGAACGAGCCCGGATCAGCTAGGAGAAGAGGGAGTCGAGGCGTTGCTTCGCGCTCGAGTCGTAGTCGTCGTCCATGGGAACGGACGCCGAGGCGTCGCCCTTCTTCGCTTTTTCCTCGAAGACCTCGGTGAGCTGACGACTGGCCTCTGACGCGTACAGGCGCACCATGCCGACCGTGGTCTGCTCGTCGAAGATCACGGTGAGGATCGTGCGGTCGTTGACCAGGTTCAGCTGGATGTTGTCGCGTTGCCCCTGGTGGAACATGACCGAGAACTCACTCTCGCCAAGGAGCCTGGCCATCTCGCGCGTCGCCGCGAACGAACCAGCGACGAGCGCCGAGATCGTGTCGGTGTCGAACGTGCGAACGGAACCGGTCCGCGCGACCAGGTGCCCCTCCTTGTCGACGAGGAGCGCGCACTTCGCGCCGCTCAGCTTCACCAGCTCCCCCAGGACACCCTGGATGCTCGCTACGTCCTCTTCGTAGAAGATGAGACGATCCACCCGCAACTGCTCGTTCTCGTTGATCTTGGTCACGACATCAATCCCTTCATGAAGGCGAACGAGACGGCGAAGGCCAGGGCCGCGCCGACCATGGCCCACACGCTATAGCCTCCGAACCTGCCCTTGCCTCTCCGTGCGTTCGACGATGAGACGAGCATGCGGTTGACTGACGAACCCGTACGATGCTCGCGACCCTCGTGCGATACCGGCTGGGCCGGCGTGGGGTTCATCGCGATCGGGCTGACGGCGCCGCCCGAAGACGTGCGCACGGAAGGTGTGATCGGTGGAGGCGCCACCGCAGCGGGTGCGAACGCCGCGGGTGCCGACGGGGTCGCGACGGACGCCGCAGGGGCGCTCGGCATGCGCGCGGCGGGCCGCGACGGGGGCGTGGTCCCAGCGGACGGGCTCGGCAAGGGCGGCGGAGCGCTGGCGCCGGAGCCGGCAGGCAAGGGGGGGGGAGCGCCGGCGCCGGACCCGGCAGGCAAGCGCGGCGGATCGCTGGCGCCGGACCCAGCAGGCAAGGGCGGCGGCGCGCTGGCGCCGGACCCAGCAGGCAAGGGCGGCGGCGCGCTCGCGCCGGACGGCAAGGGCGGCGGCGTTGACGCGGCCCCCGATCCGGATCTCGCGAAGATGGAGTCCACCGGCGACACCGCCGCCGACTGCGGCGCCTGTCGCGAGGTGTCCACCGACATTGGCGGAGCGTTGCCCTGGATCTGCATCGGACCCGGTGCCGGAGTCGAAGCGGCCGGCTCCGAGGGCACAACCGGCTCTGCAGAGGCAGGGGGCGCAGCGGGTGCCGCAGGCGCAGCGGGTGCAACGGGTGCAACAGGTGCGACAGGTGCAACGGGTGCAACGGGTGCGACGGGTGCGACGGGTGCGACGGGCGCGACCGGTGCAACGGGTGCGACAAGTGCGGCAGGTGCAGCAGGTGCAGCAGGTGCGACAGGTGCGACGGGTGCGACGGGTGCGACGGGTGCGACAGGTGCGACGGGTGCGACAGGTGCGACAGGTGCGACGGGCGCGACGGGCGCGACGGGCGCGACGG
>NZBC01000037.1 GCA_002687715.1 Planctomycetota bacterium
CCCAGCCCCCCCGAGTACTTGTAGACGTACGGGTCGTTCGACTTCTGATTGAAGTACCAGATTCCGCGGTACCCGTCGTCCGTGGTATTGAGGGTCGGGGAGTCCTGGGCCATCAACCCCGCTGCGAGGAGAAGCAGTGCAAGTGCAAGGAGGAGGGGACCGCGCGGGAGCGTCATTGATCAGGCGATCCCCTCGAACACCCGACGAAGCACGCCCCGGATGCCGCGCCTCTCGTCGCTCGAACCTCGCCCCGAGCTCAGGGCGTTCCGTACTCTGTCGATCGCATCGATCACCGCCGTCATGTCCTTGGGGCGACGACGCGGGTTCTTCTCGATCATGCTCGAGATGAGCTTGGCGACGGGCCGGACCACCGAATCGTTGAACTTCGTGGGAGAGATCGGCTCGCGGTCCGTCGTCGAGCGCAGGATCTGCACCGTGTTCCGACCGCGGAACGCGATCCTGCCGGTGAGCAGCTCGTAGAGAATGGCTCCGAGCGCGAAGATGTCTGCGCGGCAATCGACGTCGTCCCCCTTGATCTGCTCCGGGGCCGAGTAGCCCGGCGTCCCGAGGTAGACGCCCGGCTGACTCACGATCGATTGCGAGTCCAGGACTTTGGCGATCCCGAAATCCACGACCTTCACGGCCCCGTCCGAGGTCCGGATCATGACGTTCTCGGGCTTCATGTCGCGGTGGACGATCCTCTGCGCGTGAGCAGCGTCGAGCCCGCGCGCGATCTCCTGACAGAGGCCAAGCGCTTCGTCGATCTGCAGCGATCCGCGTTCGTCGAGAATCTCCGCGAGGTTCCTGCCATCCACGTACTCGGACGCGATGAAGATGAGCCCGTCCTTCTGACCGAGACCCAGAACGCGAACGACGTTGGGGTGCCGGAGTTCCCTGAACCTCCGGCCCTCACGCTGGAAGCGCAGGACCATCTCCTTCCCGATGGCATGGTCGGTGCGCAGGAACTTGAGCGCGATGCTGCGGGCCTTGTTGTGATCCCACGCCTCGTAGACCGTGCCGATGCCACCTTGCCCGAGCCGACGCCGGATCTCGATGTAGCCCTCGCGGCCGAGCCTTCGGCCGATCAGATCGTCCGGGGTCTCCCGGTGGTCGTCGGACGTGGACATCGGTCTGATGTTAGCCAGCCACCGTGCCGGGTGCACAACGGAATCTCGAGGTCCCACGGCGATCAGATGCCGGTAACCTGAAGACGATGCGAGGAACAGGTCCAGGAACCGCGGCCCCGGGAATCACGGTTCCAGGAATCGCGTTCGCACTCATCCTCCTATCGTCGTGCGCGACACGGCGCGACGCGAAGGAGCAGGCCGACGGCTGGGAGGACTTGTTCGACGGTCACTCACTCGACGGTTGGGTGCAAAGAGGCGGGCAAGACAAGTTCGAAGTCATCGACGGGTGCATCGTGGGGACGAACTACGTCGGCGCCCCCAACGGGTTCCTGTGCACCATCCGGGAGTTCGGTGACTTCGAGCTGGAGCTGGACTTCCATTGTCCGGACAAGACCAACTCGGGCATCCAGATCCGGTCCCAGTTGAAGAAGAGGCGCGGACGCAAGGACACCGTGTGGGGATACCAGGTCGAGATCGACCCGTCCGACCGGGCCTGGACCGGCGGCATTCAGGAAGAGCTCGGGCGCGGCTGGATCGCCAACCTCAAAGCCAACCCCGAAGCTCGAGCCGCCTTCAAGCACGACGCCTGGAATCACTTCCGCATTATCGCCGAGGGGAATCGCCTCCGAACCTGGATCAACGGCGTGCCGGCGGCGGATCTGCGGGACGACCGAACGGCTCGAGGTTTCATCGGGCTCCAACTTCACTGGCCCGTCGTCAAACGAGGCGCGGTTCCCGGCACCCAGTTGAAGTGGAAGAACATCCGACTCCGTGAGCTTCGAAGCACACCCTCGACTTGAACGCGGGCCTGGAGATCCACGTTCCCGGGAAGAGCAGATTGCCTCACCCGCTCTGGAGGTTCATGCGCCCGGCGTTTCTTTGTCTTGGTGGTCGTGATGGGCGGGTCGGCAGTCCTGGTGCTGATGTCGTTCTTCCAGTGGTTCGGAAGCGACCTGGGAGGCGTCAACGGCTGGCACGGCATTCACGTCGTCGGCCTCCTCGCGGCGCTCGGGGCCATCTCGATCACGCTCCTCAAGATGGAGAAGCCCGCCTGGCTCCAGGCCGCACTCGCTGGCGGCGCTTTCCTCATCGGCCCGTTTCTGTACTGGGCGCGCATCGACGTGCCCGAGGGCATGAGCAGCATGATCGGCTTCTCGTTCGTGTTCTGGCTGGCGTTTCTCGGAGCGCTGGCGGCGGCCGTGATGGCCGGACTCAAGCTCAAGTCGACGCTGATGGACTGAGCCCGCGCGTCGATGCTCCCGGGCGCACCCGCTACACTGCGCCCAGGAGACTCGACATGAACCAGTTGATCCGACGGCGCGCATTCCTCTCCGGCTCGCTCGCGGCCGGCGTGGCGATCACGACGGCCAGCAAGCGCGATTCGTCCTCCAGCGAACGCAAGCCGAAGCAGGAGTTCTATGAGCTTCGCATCTACCGGAGCCCGACTGCGGCGAAGCAACAGGTCGTCCTCGCGTTCGTCGAGAAGGCGCTTCGTCCTGCCTTGAACCGGCAAGGCATCGATCGGATCGGCATCTTCAAGCCTGACGGCAAGGCGGACACGGCGGTGTACGTGGTGATTCCGTACCCCTCGCTGGATCTGCTGGCGCTTCAGAACGACAAGCTCGAAGCGGACGACGTCTACCAGGCGGCAGCCGCGGCCTACTTCGCTTTGCCCAAGGCCGCGGCTCCGTACACGCGGATCGAGAGTCGACTCCTGCGAGCGTTCGCAGGCCTACCGACCCTGGCCGCACCGTCAAGGAAGAGTGGGACACGGATCGTCGAGCTGCGGATCTACGAAAGCCGCAACGAGCAACTGGCGAAGCGCAAGGTCGAGATGTTCAACCAGGGCGAGATCGATCTCATGCGCTCGGTCGGAATGGCCCCGGTCTTCTTCGGTGAGACCCTCATCGCGAGCGACGTCCCGAACCTGACCTACATGCTCTCGGCGGACAGCCCGGCCGCCCACAAAGCGCACTGGGCAGCGTTCTTGAAACACGCGGAATGGGACCGGATGAAGAACCTGTCCCGCTACAAGGGTACGGTGAGCAAGATCGTCAGCGTCACCATGATGCCGACGGCGGGGTCGCAACTCTGAAACTGGAGATCGCCGTGAAGAGCCACGAATCGACTCGGATCGCGGCAGCGAGCGGACGTTCGCTCGCCGCGATCCTGATCCTCGGAGTGATGTGCGGCATGGGTTCGGCGGCCGGACAGGGGGTGTTGCGCGCCAGGTCCGGCGGCAGGCCGGACACGGCATCGACGTCGACGAGACCGGCCACGGTGCTGTTGATCACGGCAGAAGAACTGGCAGCGGCCTGGGCGCCCTTCGCGAAATGGAAGACGCGGGGAGGCAAGGCGACCCGCATCGTCACGTGCGAGCAGATAGCCAGCCAGTACGAGGCGTCGAGCATCCAGGAGAAGATTCGATCCTGCGTGCGCGACCACATCGACCATCACGGCACCCGCTGGGTCGTGCTCGGAGGTGATTGCCTCCCGGACGGTGGCGGACTCGTCCCAGGCGGGCACACGACCGTTCACCGCAAGGAACGACGCGGGATCCCCACCGACATCGTCTATCTCAGTGCGTCCAGCTGGGACGCCGATGGCGATGGAGTGCTCGGAGAGTGGAAAGACGACCGCAAGTCCATCAGCTATCCGGACGGAAGTGTGGGCCTCGGTCGCATCCCCGTCCGCACCAAGGAGGACGTGGCCGCGTTCACCGAGAAGGTCATCGCGTACGAGTCCCGGTATCCGGAGACCGACTTCGCGACGCGGATGATCTACACCTGCACCGATCAACGAGCGTTCGCGAAGGTGCGTCGAAGCTGGGTGGATCACGTGGCCAAGAAATGGGCCGGTGAGGTCGGGCGGTTCTTCTCCAGCGAAACTCCGTGGGACGAGGACGGCAAACCAGGGAGTCACGAGCTGAACGCGGACAACGTCGTGGCGCTGTTCAACGCCAAGACCACCGGCAAGATGCACCTGCACGGCCACGGCCACCTGGACCAGTGGATCCTCGAGCGCTCGAGATTCACGGGCGAGGAGGTCGCGCGGCTGAAGAACGACGGAGCGTACCCGCTGATCACCACCGTGTCCTGCAACACGGGCGAGTACGACAACCTCCGGGACCCGTCGATCGTCGAGACGATGCTGCGTGCCCCCAAAGCCGGGTCGGTCGCGATCGTCGCTCCGATCCGCACGGGGAAGATGCACCTCCATCAAAGGTCCGACTTCCGCCGCATGGTCAACGAAGGTCTCCTCGACGGCACGACGCAGACCATGACCCGGTACTGGGAGAACGGCCTCGGCGACGGCCTCACGACGGGCGAAGCGCTCATGAAGAGCAAGGGGGCGATGACGGCGGATGCGCGCAAGAACGCCAGCTACCACCTATGCATCTGCGAGCTCAACCTGCTCGGTGACCCGACGCTGGACATGCGCCAGAAGGCGCCGCGAACTCCCAAGCTCAGCGTGCCCAGGGCAATCTCGACCGGCCACCAGACGATCGAGGTCAAGACGGACGCTCCCGGATCAACCGTCTGCTTGTGGAAGGGATCCGAGATCTACGTGGTCGCCACCGCCGACGAACGAGGCCGGGTGACTTCGAAGATCGGTCCGTCGTCCGCCGGTGACGTCCTGGTCACGGTCTCCGGCGCAAGCCTGAACACCGCAACCGGGACGATCCGGGTTCGGTAGCCGGGAGGTCGGTTCTTCACTTCCTCGTCGGCGACCTGGGAAAGACCGAGAGCTGAAGCCCCTCGCGAAGCCTGGCCATGATCGCACGAGTGGCGGGCTGGGGAGCGCCGTCGGTGTTGAACGCGGCGATCGCAGCCGTGCCGGTGCTCGGCTCGAGGAGGAAGAAGGTGATGAATGCCCTCTGGCTACCGGTGTGACCGACCAGGAGAAGACCGTCGTCGTCGGTCTCCAGGAAGAACGACAGGCCCATCGACTGCACGCGAGGAGCGCGTCCGATCCTGGTCCGCAGGGCCTCGGTGATCTTCTGATGAGGACGCCACATCTCACGTAGCGATTCGCGAGAGAGAACGGATGCGCCGACACCTTCCACCTGGCCGGCGAGGAACGCGGTCCAGCGGGCAAGGTCGCCGAGCGGTGCATTCCAGCCGCCATTCGCAACGGTGATTCCGGTGTCGAAGTCGAGGCCCTGCGCGACCGGTTTGCCGCCTACGACGCGGTAGTTGTTGGATCGGTGGCGGAGCAGGTGCCACGGTGTGCGGTCGAAGTAGCTGCGCGTCATCCCGAGCGGCTTGAAGACATTCTTCTCGATGTAGACCTCGAATTCGTCGCCGGTGATCTTCTCGATGACGCGCCCCAGGAAGATGATCCCGAGGTTCGAGTAGCTGAACTTCTCTCCGGGCGTAAACGCCACCTCGGTGTACGGCATCATCGCGACGAGTTGGTCCCAGCGCGTCGGCTCGTGTGGGTGCCAGGGTTGGTCACCGCCGAACGGCCAGGTCGGGTTGCGGAACCCGGAACCGTGGGACAGCAGATGGCGCAGCGTGACGTCGCTCATCTTCCCGTGCGGGTTCCGAACCTCGCGCAGCTCCGGGACCCAGCGCAGGATCGGATCATCGAGCTTCAGAAGCCCGCGATCTCGCAGCTGCATGATCGCGACCCCAGTCAGCGTCTTGGTGATCGAGGCCCAGTGGAAGATGGTGTCGACGTCGACCTTGCGGCCGGTCTCGAGATCAGCGTGGCCGTACACCTCGTGCACCGTCGTCTGGCCTTCTCTTTGCACGAGGACGGCCGACCCGACGACGCCGTTCTTCTCGCAGGCCAGCCGCCAGTCCCGCACCGGGTCGCGTTTGGGCCGCGGCGTCTTCTTCCACGCGCCGCCGCCGTAGTAGGGGTAGCGATCGAACTTCTCGGCGCCTCCGACCACCCGTGGGTCAGCGGTGGCCCGAAGGCGGGCCTCGAGCCGCGCCGCGAGCCTGCTCTTCGTTTCCGCGTGACGAGGGTCCGCCGCCAGGTTGCGCAGCTGATCCGGGTCGGCGGTCATGTCGTAGAGCTCCTCCCGGGGGCGCTTGGAGAAGGAGAGATCGAAGAAGCGTCTGACCTTCGGGTCCGCGCGATGATCGAGAAGGTACGTCTTGGTGGTGCCCTTGCCGGGACCTCCCGCGGGATCGGTGTCTCCGAAGATGGGCGGATCACCGACCGGCCAGCGGTCGGGTTTGACGTTCCGGATGTAGGCCCAACCGTCCGTACGAATGCCGCGGCACGGGTAACCGGAGTGGTCCGGGCGGCAGGGCACGTGGCGCTCCTTGCCGTAGATCGCATGGTCGCGTGCCGCCTCGATGCGGCCCGACCCGGGGTCCGTGAGGATCGGCACGAGCGAACGACCGTTCATCTCGCTCGGCACCTCCACTCCCGCGATCTCGAGGAACGTGGGGGCCAGATCCACGAGCGAAACGAAGTCCGACACCGTGCGGTCGCCCTTGATCTTCGCGCCCCAGCGAACGGCCAGAGGAACCCGCACACCCATGTCGTAGAGGTTGCTCTTGCACCGCGGGAACGGCATGCCATGGTCGCCGGTCACGACGACGACGGTGTTCTCGAGTTCCCCACGCGATTCCAGGAGCGCCAGCGCCTTGCCGACGTCGGAGTCGAACCGCTGGACCTCGAAGTAGTAGTCCGCGATGTCGGAGCGAATCTGCTCCACGTCGGGATAGAACGCGGGGACCTCGACTTGATCGACGTCCATGCCCGACTTGCGACCCGAGCCCGGAGCGTAGCCGCGATGCGGGTCGGACGCGCCCAGCCAGAAACAGAACGGCTTCGCGTCCGGGCGGGCATCCAGAAACTGCTTGAACCCCCTCGGGTACCGCTTGCCCGCCGGGTGATCCTTGATGTACCCGCCGACCTTCAGACGGCCAGGCCCCCAGCTCTTGCGCCAGTGACCGATGTGATACCCGCGCGCCTCGAGCATCAACGGGTACACACCGAACCGCCGGCTCAACGACGACCAGAGATTGGCGCCCTGATCGAGTCTCCAGTGGTACTGCCCGGTCAGGATCGCGTTCCGGCTCGGCGTGCACGATGGGCTGGCGACGTAGGCGTGGCGGAACAAGACCCCCTCGCGCGCGACGCGATCGAACGTCGGCGTCTTCACCACGGCGTCGCCATAGGCGCTGGCATGCGGCCATCCCCAGTCGTCCGCGATGCAGAACAGGATGTTGGGACGGTCCTGGGCGGCTGCGCCGGCCGCCACCAGGCATGAGATCAGGAGAACGAAAACCGAAAACCGCATCGAGCCACTCCCAGACAACCTACTTCTTCCCTCTCCTCCGCATACGCTCGAGCGCCTTCATCTCCGTCGCCTGACCGCCATCGCCCTGGGCCTTCATCCAGGCGTCGAGTCGAGCTCGAAGCCCGGCCGCGACGGCCGCCAGCTCCTGGTTCGCGATCAAGTTCGTACGGTTCCACGGATCGGCGACGCAGTCGAAGAGCGCCTCGGCGGGACGGTGCTGATACGCGTGCATGAGCGCCTTGGCGCGCTCGTCGCCGGCAGCCGCCGCTTGGACCCACGACCGCCACGCGAACTTGTCGCCGTTCTCCGTCGTAGCGTTCTTGAACACGACCTCGGGAGTGAGGTTGCGGACGTAGCGATACCGCGGGCTGCGAACGCTGCGGATGCCGTAATGCTCGGGGCCGCGGTTGATGCCGCGCGACGTCTGGAGCCCGAAGACGTGCGCCTTGTGCGTCTTCGTCTTGCCCGTGAGTACCGGCAGGAACGACTTGCCGTCAAGGACGTCGGGTGCGGCGATACCGGCGGCATCGAGCCAGGTCGGGACGACGTCGACGTACTCGACCATCGCGTCGGATCGGCTCCCGGCCGCGATGCGCTTGGGCCACCGGGCGATCATCGCCGAACGCAGCCCGGCGTCGTAGCATGTCCACTTGGCGAACGGGAACGCATTGCCCTGCTCGCTCAGGACGATCACGAGCGTGTCGTCCGTGACGCCGTGCTTGTCGAGCAGGCCGAGCAGCGCGCCGACCTGGGTGTCGAAGTAGGTGATCTCGGCGAGATAGGCGGAGAACAACTCCCGCGTCCGGGGGGTATCGGCGAGGACGGGCGGGAGCTTCAGCTTTCCCGGCGGGTACACCGAGGCGTCTCCCTTGTTCCACGGTGAGTGCGGCTCGTTCGACGTCGCGATGAGCAAGAACGGAGTGCGACCGTTGACGCAGTCACCCAGGAACCGATCGACCGCGGCCGCATCGGGGTTGTTCCTCTTCCCGGAGTACTCGAACGGAAACACGGACCTCGGCCCGATGTGCTTCTTGCCAGAGAGATGCGTGCGATACCCGGCCGCCTGCAGGTAGTGTGCGACGCTCTTCACCCAACCATAGGCGCGGGTGTGATTGGGCCATGCGCCCGACTTCACGGGGTACAGCCCGGTGTAGAGGCAATGGCGGGTCGGGGAGCACATCGGCGCCGACTGGAAGCAATGCGACAACTGCATGCCCTGCGTCGCGAGCTTCTTCAGGTGCGGCGTCTTCGCCTGACCGCCGTGGATCTCCAGATCGGACCAGGTGCAATCGTCCGCCATGACGAGCAACAGATTGGGCCTGGCCTTGGGCGGCGATTGCGCCGACACGGGCGCCAACCCGGGCACGGACAGCAGGGTGATCACGAGGGTCAGGAGGGTACGTGGCATGCGTCTCTCGCACGGGCCGGTTGGGCCGAGCGTAGCACGCTGCCCCGCGCACGCTATGCTCCCGACGGGTCGAGGGACCCAGAGACGTCTCATGTACACACATCGATCGATGAGATTGGGCATTCTGACCTGCGGCGCAATCGTGGCGCTGACGGCCGGCTGCGCGAGTCCGGATTCGCGTGCCCATGTTCGACCGCCCGTAGCGACCGCCGCAAACGGGGTGTTCGTCCGGCATCTGCGAGTCCGGGTCGATCCGGCCCACGTGAAGGACTTCGAATCGCTGCTGAAGCTCTGCGTGGCCACGGCCAAGGCCGGACCGCGCGGGACCGACCGTTCGGACTGGCTGTGCTACCGCGAACCTCCCGGCCGCTACTGGCTGCTCTCGTTCAGCGACACCATCGACGGCTTCGCCCGCCCCGGGAGGTTGCCGCGGTTCGTGCAGCAACTCGGATCGTCGAAAGGACCGGACGCGGCAGCCGAGATGTCGAGGCGCCTCACCGGTATCCCGCACGAGATCGAGTGGGAGGTCGTGCTCCAGCAGAAGGCATCGTGGAGCACCGTCGGAGACATGAACACCGCGACCCATCCGAAGGCGCGGATGATGGAGCGCAGGATCAGGAGCGGTCACGACGCGGCGTTCGACCGCGCGCTCGCGGCGCGGACGGCGTTCCTCGCCGATCACGGCTACCCGCTTCCCATCGAGGGGTTCGTCACGCGACGGGGCGACACCGAACGAGCGTTTCAGGTCGTGTTCCCGAGGGACTGGAGCGCGTTCCACGGCACACGTTCGTTCGCCGCGTTCGTGCGTGCGATGCCGCCGGCGGATCAGACCCGGTACGCACGCGTCAAAGCAGCCTTGATGGCAACCATGAGCGGGGCCGAGTGGTACGACGCCAGCTTCGCGCCGGAGCTCAGCTTCAAGGCCGAGTGAAGCGAGCGGCCCGGAGAGGGTCGCTACCGGACCGGCTGCTTCTCGCGGGGCTTCTTGCCCGCCTGCCTGGCAAAGAAGCCCCACGCAATCTCGGTCGCGTTGAGCCCGCCCTTGCGCTTGGTTGGCCAGGAGTGGCCGTGGCCCTCGATGCTGTAGAAGACCACGGGGGCCTTACCACCGGTCCAGGTGTCGACGTGGACCTTCCCGTCGTTGATGTCCTTGCGCTTGGGCTTGTCCTCGCACCCGTTGGCCTTGGCGAAGAACTGCGCGGACTTGGGGGCAGACACGAGCATGTTGTAGGCCGCGTTCTTGCCGCGCTCCTTGTCGTACGGCACGACGTTGTCGCTCATCCCATGGAAGATGACCGCGGGGACCGGTCCCTTGGGCTTCGGCACGGTGAACGTGCGGCCGCGGGTATCGGTCCCGATGGTCCCGGCGACCGGGGCGATGGCCGCGACTTTGCCGGAGTGCGTCGCGGCGAAGGAGAAGCTCATGATCCCACCGCTGCTGTGTCCGGTCATGAACACGCGATCGGTGTCGATCTTGAACTCCTCGCCTACGGTGTCGATGAGTCTCGCGAGGAACCTCCCGTCAGCTGTCTTGCGACCACCCCATGCAGGCTTCCAGCTCCTCGGCCGTCCGAGCGCATCCGGGAACGCGACCACGAAGCCGTGCTTCTCGGAGAGCGGTTTCCAGCCGTAGTACCGCGACGCCGCTTGACGGCCGCTGCTGCCGCGTCCGTGCAACATCAGGACGAGCGGCACGCTCTTCTTCCCGTCGTAGCCCTTCGGGACATGGACGAGATAGGCGCGCTCCTGGTCTCCCATCTCGAGCGTTCGCTCGTGGGTCCCGGCCTTCTGACCGAGAGCGAGAGGCGCGACAACGAGGACGACGATGGCAAGACGGCGCAGCATGGGTCTCTCCGTAGCGGACTTCACCTCGAACGGTCGGGGTCGGGCTTCTTTTCCTTCTTCCCGGGATCCGCCGGGGGGCCGGGGTCGCCGCCGAGCAGCGGGGGCTGGCCGGGGGAGCGCGTCCAGACCGGCATCCCGCCCTTGATCTCCGCGAGGATGTCGGCGCGCCGGGTGCGGATGAACTCGCGGGTCTTGTCCAACGCGCTCGATGATGACCACTCCTGTCGCTTCGTGCGGTGTGGCTTCAGCAAGACATCGATGCGATCGATTTCGGCGAGGAGCGCCTTCTCCTTCCAGTGCCGGGCGAGGATGCGCTTCAGGGTCTTCGCGTATCGCTTCCGGCCGGAGGTCTGCTGATACAGGTGGTGAGCGATCAGCCCCTTCGTCTTCACCGATACCGGCGCTCGAGGATCACGCCCGAGCCGGCTGAACTTCTCGAACAGGCAGTCGGCGCCCCACGGCAGGAAGTGGAACTTGTGGGTCTTGGGGTTCAGGTAGACGAAGTAGTTATTGGCGTTCCCGGTGTACCCGTCCCAGAACCCGAGCAGGCTCTCGATGGCCCAGAACCGATAGAACGCGTCGAGGTCGACGAGCTCGGCGATGGCCTTCTCGATGTCGTGCTTCGGGCGGGTGCGAAGCTCCGCGACGATCAGCATGTCCGAACTTCGCAGGTCGACGTTGAGCCCGTGGATCGCGAGAACGTTTCGGCCCTTGCGCAGTCGGCTTGCGTGCTGGGAGACATCGATGTTCGCGAAGGACATCGCCGCGCCGTCATCGTTGGCATGAGTGGCCTTCGAATCCCACTGCGGGGACTGGGGCGCGTTGGCCGACGCGATCTGATGTCCGTTCAGGTAGGCAACGAAGCCGTCGTCGTACTTCATGCGTAGGACGAGATCGCCACGAGAACGGATGCTCCCTAGGTCGTCGATCTCGAACGGAAACCGCAGGTAGACGGACGCGGACTTGCCGTCCATCTGCTCACGAAGGTCGAAGCCCGTGCTGATCAGCGATTGGTAGCCCTCGTCCCGTTCGTAGCCGGCGCCGTTCCTGCCCTCTCGCCACGGCGCGTCATCGAACGCGAGGGCAGTCCACTTGCGGGCGTGCTTGCCGGACGTCGGAACCCAGGCGCGGCCGCGGGCCTCCCCATCGAGGATCGCCTCCCCGCTCTCCCCCTGCAGAGCCTTGGCAAGTTGCACGATCTTCTCGCGACCGGGAGCGTCGTCACCGAACTTGTTCTCGAAGCTCCGCTCCCAGCCCGGGAAGAAGTCGACGACCGTGCCCTCGTACAGCGTCCCTGCGTCAGTCCCGAATGAACGCTTCGCCAGAGGCTGACGCGCACTCTCGACGTGCGAGTAGACGCCGAGGTTGCGGCCGTTCACGGTGACCTTCGCGAACGCGCACCGAGGTGCCGGCGACCCGGCCGCCCGAAAGATGGTGTACCCCAGGAACTGGCTGACGAGACTCGGGTCCTGGCGGTTGTTGTTGAACGTGAGGCTCACGAGCCCCTCGATCCCGGTGCCCGGGTTGACGTGGTCCAGCTTGATCTTGAGGGACGGACGGGCGGAGCTCTGCGACCCGATGAACCCCTTCTTGCGCAGCCCGACCCTGGGGAAGATCACGCCGTCGATCGAAACAGTGGCCACCACGTAGGTGTACGGTCTCTCGACGGGTCCGTACTTGCGCTTGCCCTGAAGGGCGGAGAAGAAGTCTCGCTTCTGGTTCCGGATCGTGTCCCAGTCTGTCTCCGGGACCGTGATCTGCACGTCCAGGACCCGGTCCCTGGGGAACAGGCGCTTCAGGGTCAACTTCTTGCTGGACTGTGCGGCGGACGATCCGATCCCGGCGCCCAGCAGGATGACGAAGGGAATGAGGCAAACGCGTTGCATTTGGGAGAATCTCGACAGCCGGCCCGGCGCATCCTCCCGTCGGGACACGCAGCAGTCGCGACGACCGTCGCACCGCGATGCGGATCGTAGCATCCCCGACACCCCGGGCGACCAGCCACACGCTCCGCGCCAGGCCACTCGCCCCTTCAAGAAAATGCTTGCGGACCTCAAAATGTAAGCGGATACTTACGTATCGATCAGAGTCAGGAGAACGACCATGATCAAGATCAAACCCATGCTGTGTCTGGTAGGAGCGGCGCTGAGCCTCGCGGCCTGCGCCACCCCCCGCAACGAGACTCCCACGCCGACGGCCATCGGAACGTTCGATTCGCGGGCGATCGCAGCCGCGTACTACCGATCGGAGGTCTTCGGGAAGCACCTGTCCGGGCTGCGCGCCGAGCTCGCGAAAGCGAAAGCCGACGGCGACTCGAAGCGAGAGAAGGAACTGGGCGAACAAGGGCCCGCGATCCAGGCGCTGGCTCACCGCCAGACCTTCTGCACGGAACCAGTGACCGACATCCTCGAGCACGCCGCGCACGCGCTGCCCGCCATCGCGAAGCAGGCGGGGGTGACGCTGATCGTGTCTCGCTGGGACGTCGCCTATGGGGATGCATCCGCATCGTCCATCGACGTCACCGATCTCCTGGTCCAGGTCTTCGAGCCCGATGACGCGACCCTGAAGGTCATCAGCGAACTGGCGAAGCAGGACCCACTCCCGTTGAGTGCGGTCCAGAATCACGACCACTGAGCCCGGTGACCCGACCCAACCAGAGTGAAGAGCGCCGCCGCGGGTTCGCGCCCACCCTCGCGAGCACCCACCGGGGACGACGGATACAATCGCGGGGTGAGGTATCACCGCCTGGAGCCGCTGATCCTGGTGCTGGGAACGCTCGGGTTCCCAGGCACGGCTCTGTCGCAGTCGGTGTCCTTCCAGCGAGACGTACTGCCGATCCTCTCCGACCGGTGCTTCATGTGCCACGGGCCGGATGAGAAGGCACGGCTATCGAAGCTGCGCCTGGACCGTGAGGAATCCGCGCTTCGAACCGTGAACCCCGTGATCGTGCGCGGCCGAAGTGGCGACAGCGAGTTGATCGCGAGGATCACCGCTCGTGATGCTCGCCGCCTGATGCCGCCCGCCGACTCGCATCTGACCCTGACGGCGGCCGAGGTGAGGACTCTCGAACGCTGGATCGACGCCGGCGCACCGTGGGACCGCCACTGGGCATTCGAGGCACCGGCTCGACCCGTGCCCCCCGCGGTCGCGGCGGGGGCGTGGCCCCGCAACGACCTCGATCGGTTCGTACGCGCACGCCTGGAGCGCGACGGGCGACGCCCCTCGCCACCCGCCGACAAGGCCTCGCTGTTGCGACGGGTGACGCTCGACCTGACCGGATTGCCACCGACACTCGGAGAGCTCGACGCCTTCCTCGGCGATTCCACCGAAGACGCCTATGAACGCGCCGTCGATCGCCTGCTGGATTCTCCGCGGTACGGCGAGCGGATGGCATGGGAATGGCTCGACGCGGCGCGCTACGCGGATACGGACGGCTTCCAGGCCGACCCGACCCGCACGATGTGGCCATGGCGCGAATGGCTGATCCGCGCGCTCAATCACAACCTCCCGTTCGACCAGTTCACGGTGGAGATGCTCGCGGGCGATCTCCTGCCGAACGCGACTCAGGAGCAGATCGTCGCGTCCGGGTTCAACCGCAACCACATGTATAACGGCGAGGGCGGACGCATCCCGGAGGAGACCCGGGTCGAGAACGTCTTCGACCGCACCGAGACGACCGCGACCGTGTGGCTCGGGTTGACCGTGACCTGCGCGCGCTGCCACGACCACAAGTACGACCCGATTACGCAGAAGGAGTACTACGGGCTCTACGCGTTCTTCAACCAGACGTCCGAGAGCGGTGCCGGTGGGCAGGGCAAGGCGCGGCCGCGACTGCGGTATCACCCGCAAGCGCAGCGGAAACGGCTCATCCGCATCAAGCGCGAAGTGGACCAGGTGACCCGCCGCATGCGCGCTCCCGACGATCGCACCGATCGTGCGCAACGCGAATGGGAACAAGAAACGGCGGCGCGACTCCGTTCCAGCGGCGCCGACCTCTCGCTCGTCACGCTCGAACCGTGGCACCAGCTCGGACCGCTCGGCGCCCCCGGCGGCGTCGCGGGGAAGACGTTTGCCACCGACTACGGTCCGGAACGCGGGGTCAACCTGGCCCGGACCTTCGAAGACGGCCGCATCGCCTGGAAACCCGCGCCGAAGCTCGAGGACGGGGAGACCCACGCGCTGCCCCAGCGCGTGGGGGCCACGTATCTGTACCGCGTCCTCACCGCGACCAGCGCGCGGTCCGTCGATATCTCGCTCGGCTCGGACGATGGGATCCGCGTGTGGCTCAACGGCAAGCAAGTCCTGTCGAAGAACGCCAATCGCGGCGTCGCTCCCGATCAAGAGCGGGTGCAGCTCCAGCTGGTGAAGGGCCGCAACGAGCTGCTGCTGAAGATCGTGAACACCGGCGGCGCTGCGGGGGTCTACTTCCGGAAGGCAGACGAATCCGTCGGTGGCGTCCCCGGCCCCATCGCACGCGCGCTGCTCGAAGCACCGGAGAATCGCAACCCCGGTCAAACCGAGCTTCTGCTCGCGTACCATCGCGAGCGACACTCGCCGCCGTGGCGCGCCGCGAAGCGGCAGCTCGCAAAGCTCGAGGCGGAGCGCAGCAAGCTAGAGAAGGGCGTCGCGCAAGTCATGGTGATGGACTCGCTTCCCGAGAAGCGACGTCGTACCACGCAGGTCCTCCAGCGCGGCTCCTACGACCAGAAGCGCGAGGTCGTGACGGAGTCGACGCCCGGGTTCCTGCCGCCGCTACCGCCGGGCAAACGACCCGATCGCCTGACGTTGGCCCGGTGGCTGGTCGACGACGCGAACCCGCTCACGGCTCGCGTCACCGTCAACCGTTACTGGCAGATGTTCTTCGGCCGCGGTCTCGTCGAGACGATCGAGGACTTCGGTCAGCAAGGCTCCCCTCCCTCGCATCCGGAGCTGCTCGACTGGCTCGCGACGACGTTCGTGCGGAGTGGCTGGGACGTGAAAGCTCTTCACAAGCTCATCGTGATGAGCGCGACGTACCGTCAGTCGTCGCGAGCGCCCCGCGCCGCGTACATGGCCGACCCGAACAACGTCCTCCTGGCTCGCGGCCCGCGCTTCCGGCTGCCGTCATGGATGCTCCGCGATCAGGCGCTGGCCCTCGGAAAGCTCCTGGTCGAGAGGATCGGCGGGCCGTCCGTGAAGCCGTATCAGCCCGCGGGCGTCTGGGCTGAAGCGACCTTCGGCAAGATCCGCTACCGGGCTGACACCGGCGACGCAGTCCACCGCCGCAGCCTCTACGTGTTCTGGCGACGCATCGTCGGCCCGACGATGTTCTTCGATACCGGCAAGCGGCAGGCATGCGTGGTCAGGCAGGTCCGCACGAACTCGCCACTACACGCACTCACGACGCTGAACGAGACGGCGTTCGTCGAGGCCGCGAGGTTCCTCGCGATGCGGACGATGCGCGAAGGAGGCAACGATGCGCGAACCCGCATCGCCTGGACATTCCGGCTCGCCACGTCGCGTCAACCGTCCGACGCCGAGCTCGACCTGCTGGTTTCGCGATGGCGCAGCACTCGCGATCGCTACAAGGCGAACCCCCAGGATGCGGCCAGGCTGCTCGCCGTCGGCGACGCCTCCCGCGACACCACGCTCGACGCAGTCGAACACGCTGCGTACACCGTCATCTGCTCCATCCTCCTCAACCTCGACGAGGTGTTGTCGAAGCCATGACCGACCCGAACCCGATCCTCGATCATGCACGGACGCTCACCCGACGCGCGTTCTTCGGCCGCTCGGCCACTGGTCTCGGGGCAGCCGCGCTCGGGTCGCTGCTCGCTGGAGAGTCCGCGCTGCCTGATCAACGCGCGGCGGGAGGTTCGGGCTCGCAGAACGGTCTGCCCGGGATCCCCCATCACCCACCTCGCGTGAAACGCGTCATCTACCTGCTTCAGAACGGCGCGCCGTCGCACGTCGACCTCTTCGACTGGAAGCCCGCTCTGAAGCGGTGGCACGGCACGCAGATCCCGGATGCGATCGTCGGTGGCAAACGCTTCAGCACGATGACCGGCAGTCAGAAGGAGCGTCCGGTGCTCTCCGAGATCACGAAGTTCGCGCGGCACGGCCAAAGCGGCGCGACGGTATCGGACTTCATGCCCCATACCGCAGCCATCGCAGATCGGCTGTGCTTCATCAAGTCGATGCACACGACGCAGGTGAACCACGCCCCAGCGATCACGTACTTCATGTCGGGCGACGAACGGCCGGGACGCCCGAGCATGGGCGCGTGGCTGTCCTATGGTCTGGGCTCCGAGGCCAACGACGTCCCCACGTTCGTCGCGATGACGTCGCGCGACAAGGAAGCGTCATGCGGCCAGATCTTCTACGACTACTACTGGGGTAGCGGATTCCTGCCGTCCGTGTATCAGGGCGTGAAGTTCCGCGGGTCCGGAGAGCCGGTCCTCTACCTGACCGATCCGCCGGGCTTGAGTCGTGAGCTCCGCCGCGGCATGCTCGACGACCTCGCCGCCCTCAACCGGAAGCGCGCCCGCAACGTGGGCGACCCGGAGATCGAGACCCGCATCGCGCAGTATGAGATGGCGTATCGCATGCAGACGTCGGTCCCCGAGCTGACCGATTTCTCCACCGAACCGCCACACGTGCTGGAGATGTACGGACCCGACGTCAGGCGCAAGGGTTCGTTCGCCTACAACTGTCTCATGGCCCGTCGCCTTGCGGAGCGAGGAAGCCGGTTCATCCAGCTCATGCACGCCGGCTGGGACCAACACCGGAACCTCAACACCCAGCTGAAGATCCAGTGCACCGACACCGACGCGCCCTCTGCGGCACTGGTTCGGGACCTCGAGCAGCGAGGACTGCTTGATGACACGCTGGTCATCTGGGGCGGCGAGTTCGGACGCACGCCGTTCGTCCAGGGCAAGCTGGGCGCGAGCAACCAGGGTCGCGACCACCACCCGTACGTGTTCACGATCTGGTTGGCAGGCGGCGGCATCAAGCCCGGCTTCACCTACGGTGGCTCCGACGACTTCGGCTTCAACGTCGCGCACGACGGCGTGAGTGTCCACGACTTCCAGGCAACGATCCTCCACCTCCTCGGCATCGACCACCAGCGCCTGACCTATCGCTTCCAAGGACGGCGGTACCGCTTGACCGACGTCCATGGGCAGGTCGTGCGTCCGATCCTGGCCTGATCCAACGAGAGAAGCACCGTGCAACCCGAATCAACCATCCCCTCCGATCCAGCACAGCGATTTCGCGAAATCCACAACGCGCTCGACCAGGACCGCAGCTGGTTCCAGGGCGCGACCTCGCTTCGATTCGCCGCGGTTGCGGCCATCACGTGCCCCGGGTCCGCTACCGATCTGGCGGCGTCGATCCGGCGAGCCGCGGAGGAGTTCGTGGAAGCGAGTTCGTGGACGGACTCGTACAAGTCCGAGATCCGCTTCATCCTGAGCGCATGTCTCGTGCGCTCAGGCGATCGCACGCGTGCGTTCATCGACGAGGTTCGCCGAGTCCGCGAGATGTTCCGGGACCACAAGCTGCGGCGGGGCGGCATGTACGAGGTGATGGCCATCCTGGTCATGCGCCAGGCCCGCGAGCTGTCGCCGATCCGCGCCCAGGACATTCACCGTTTCATGTCCATCTACGAAGAGATGAAGAAGCACCACTGGTGGCTCACTGGTCCGGACGACTTCCCGGCCTGCGCGATCTTCGTGTCGCAGAGCGGATCGCCGTCCGAGGTCGCAGCCCGCGCCAAGGCCCACTACGACTCGCTCCGCGAGGGCGGTGCGAGTCGGGGAAACCCGCTGCAGACAGCGGCGAATCTCCTGGTCTTGTCCAGCGACCAGCCCGCCGAAGCCGCCCACCGCTTTCACGAGCTCGAGCAGCGGTTCAAGGACGCCGGCCTATGGATGCATGCGGGTGACTACGACGAACTCGCCATCCTGACCTTCCTGAGACACGCACCAGAACGCATCGTCGAACGCCTGTTGGCCCACCGCAAGACCATCGAGGAGCTACGCCCCAAGCCGGGCAAGGAGTTGTCGTTCGACCTCGCGGCGAGCCTCGCGTTCCTCGAGCTCGTGAGCCACGACCAGGACATGAACCAGATCACCGACGCCAAGGCCCTCCTGGACATGCAAGCCATCATCGCGGCGCAGCAGGCGGCGGCGGTGGCCGCTGCAACGTCCGCTGCAGTGGCCGCGAGCGCGGCGACTAGCTAGAGGCGCGAGAAGAAGACGTTCCAAGGAGAACCCAGGGATCAGAGCAGATCGTCTCCTGGGTTCTCCTTTTCATCTCTTGCTCTGGTCGTGTGGGCGGGCGAGTTCGGCCGCACGCCGCCGGACGAGAGCCGCGTCGGCCACAAAGCGAACACCGGTCGCGACCACCACCCCTTCGCCTACAGCATCCGGATGGCCGGCGGCGGCATCAAAGGCGGGCAGGTCCTCGACCGGACCGACGACATCGGCTCGAACGTCGGGGACGGCGGCGTGCACGTCAGCGGTTTCCACGCGACGATGTTGCACCTGTTCGGTTTCGACCACGAGAAGCTCACCCGCCGCTTCAAGGGTCGCGACTTCCGGCTCACGGACGTCGCGGGGAACGTCGCGAGACCGCTGCTCGCGCAACCGCCCCTCAGCCGCCCTTCTTCTTCGCCGCCGCTTTCTTCAGGATCGCGTCCGCCTGCTGCATGTCCTCGCTGGCACCCTTGGTGTCGCCCTTGGCCTTGCGGACCTCGGCACGGTGGCGGAACGCAGGTGCGAAGCCCGGGTCGAGCCCGATTGCCGACGAGAAGTCGCCGATGGCCTTGTCGAGCTGTCCGAGCTTCTGGAGAACCAGACCACGGTTGTCGTACGCCTCGGCGTACTTCGGGTTCAGCTCGATCGCCTTGTCGAAGTTCGCGATCGCGGTCTTGGCATCGTTGAGGGCGAACCAGGCTCGCCCGCGATGGTTGTAGGCGAAGATGCGTTTCGGATCGAGAAGAATGGCCTTGTCGAAGTTCACCACCGCCGTTTTCGCGTCGCCGTTGGCAAGCCATGCTCGGCCACGAAAGTCGTAGGTCTTGGCGCGGCTCGGGTTGAGCACGATCGCACGGTCGAAGTTCGCGATTGCCGTCTTCGCATCCCCTCTCATCAGCCAGGCTCGCCCTCGGTCCTCGTAGGGTCCGGGCCGCTTCGGATCCAGCTCGATCGCCTTGTCCAGCGCGTCGGTGGCGTGCTTGAGGTCTCCCTTGACCAGGAGCTTCTTGCCGAGAGCATGGAATCCGGCTGCGTCCTTCGGGACGCTCCCGGGCGAGACCTGGCCCAGGCCGGCCCCCGAGATGAGCGAGATCACGGCCAGGACGGGGATGACTCGAAGCGGATGACGGGTGGTGCGCACCATGTTGGATCACCGGGTGTGGAAGAGAAACGGTGAGGGACGAGGAGTGTTCAAGACTACTCGATCGTGACTTCAGCCCTCGAACCGGTTCTTGACCACGACCTCGTCGTGCGACAACTGGCCCGGCTTCGGCCACGCCGGCTTCGTGCCTCGGCCGATCGCCACCATCGGGCCGATCACGTGATCATCGGGAAGGTTGATGAGCTTCGACACCGCATCGCGGTCGAAGCCGATCATGGGGCACGAGTCGTACCCCATTGCCTTGGCCGCGATCATGAGCGTCTGCATCGCCATGCCGATCGACCGCATCGCCTCGTCGCGCTGAAGCTCCTCGTCGCCCTCGTGGAACGGCCCCATCCAGTTGACGAGCGTCTCCGCGACGGCCGCCGGAGCGTTGCGCCAGTAGCGTTCCGGCTCCTTCGCCCACGCCTTCACGTCGCCCGTCATCACGACCAGGAGCGAGGCATCCGTCATCTGCGCCTGGTCGTTGCCGACGGCGCGGATCTGCTTGCGCAGCTCGGAATCCTCTACGACGACGAAGCGCCAGTGCTGAATGTTGAAGCTCGTCGGCGACTGCATCGCCGCCTCGAGCAGCGTCATGACCTCCTCCTCCGTGAGCCGGTGGTCGGGGTCATACTGCTTCACGGAGCGCCGCTGGTAGATCGCGTCGAAGGTATCCATGCGAGGACCCTAACCTCCCCGAGCCAGAATCGAAGCCGGCCGTGAGGTTTCCAGTCCTCTACAGGACGACCAACGTGTTCAGCGCGCTCAGCGCGAAACCGTCGGCCTGGCTCGGGTCGAGCACGACGAGTTGCGCGCTGGTCGTCCCCGGGACGGGGAGGCTCCAGTTGACGGTGGCTGGAGTGAACGGGATGTTGAAACCCAGGTTGAAGATGAACAGCAGCGACGGGTCGGTGAGGTCGAGGTTCACGATCTGACCACCGCCCGTGAACAGCGCTCCACCACCGAGCGGGACGCCCGGGAGCAGGCTGAACGCGGCATCGAAGCCCGACCCGACCTCCGTGCTCGTCGCAGCGAGTGGCGCCGGCTGACCGACCGGGCGGGTGGCGGTGATGGGACCGAATCCGCCGCCTGTGCCGCCGTCCAGGACCAGCGTGGCCGCGGGCTGATTGACCTGCCAGGTCACGGGTGCCGCGGTGTAGTCGAGCTTCACGACCAGGACGGCTTCGTTGGCGCTGTTGTTGCGCATCGTGGCGGCGCAATCCGTGAGGTGGCCGTACCGATTCGCGAACACCGTGCCTGACGGGCCGGTGACCATGTCGAACGTCGAGCCGAAGGTGCTGACCGTCCCACATTTCTCGATCTGGATGACGAAGTCGAGCCCGGCCGACGGGTCGTAGGTGAACCCGGGCGTGATCCCGAGCGGAATCCACGACCCGGCGGCCACGGGTCCGCTGACCCACGGACCGGTCCGCACCACCGAAGCGTCGCCCCCGAGGTTGTTCGCGAACACGGGGTCCTGGCCCGCGGGCGGAGCAGCGTTCAGGCGGTAGTCATTCGGACTCGACGCCAGGGTCACGGTGACGTTCGAGAACGTCCCGCCCGCACTCGTCGCGGTCGGTGACGACAGCCGGATCGAGAGCTCCTGCACCACGATGGGCGCCTGAAACGCGAAGAGGCTCGTGTCGAACACCCATTGCCACTTGTGATCCGCCGTCGCATTGAACGGCCAGGAGCTCGCGCTCCCCCCTACCCCTCCGACCAGGCCGGGGGGCAGGGTCTGGGTCGCGACCTGCTGCGCACCCACCGCGCTGCCGAGGACGAGGATGATCACCGTGAGCGAAACCAGGGTCAGAACTCTGTGCATGGCATGACTCCACTGGACCCATGGTAGCCCGACGCGGCCCCGATGAGCCTATTCGGCCGACATCCCGGCTGGCGTCCACCGCTGCCGTGGCCAGGGATGTACCCTGGGCTCGGCGTCGGCGCTCGCCGGAGTCGACGCGATCTGTGCCGATCCTCCCACCACTCTCCGACGCAGAAGGAGCTGACTCATGCTCGCCCGTCTCGCCCTCTCGCTCGCCACCCTCGCCGCCCTAGCCGCATGTCAGGGTCCGGTCTGCGTGAACATCACTCCCAACGTCGTGAACAACCAGTCGTCGATCACCGTCTCGGTGACCGACCGGACCGGGATCGGGTTCGAGTACCAGACCGGATGCGTCGCGCTCGCGATCCGCCAGAACACTCCCGGTGGCCCCACCGCGAGTATCCCGCTTCCGCTCTGCGGGAGCTATACCACCGCGGGTCCGTTCACGACCGTCACCAAGACGTTCCAATTCATCAACCTCCTGAATCCGGGGCTCTACTACACGGACGTCGTCACGCGCCCGGTGGGCGGCTTGATCTCGCTGACCACCTGGGTCCCGTTCACGGTCCAGGCCGCAGCGACCGACGCAACGCTGACCGAACAGAACACGCTCCAAGTGGGACAGACGTGGAGCGTCGACCTCGCAGCTCCGTTGCTCCCCGGGAGCATCTATGTCTGCGCGGCATCGTTCGGCACGAACACCGGCCTGACGCTGGCCACCGGTCAGTTCATCAGCCTGGACCCGGACGCCCTGTTCGATCTGACGTTCCCGGTGGCGATCCCGATCTTCGGTAACTTCCTCGGCCTCACCGACGCCAGCGGCAACGCGACCGGCATCACCGTCGCACTCCCCAACGACCCCGCCCTCGCGTACCTCCCGCTGTGTCTGCAAGGCGGGGTCTTCAACAACACGGGCGGGGTCGAGTTGACGAACATCATCTGCAATTGCGTCGTGCCCTGAGCGTGCGACAGCGAGCCAACCTCTACCGACTACGGGCCGCCTCGGCCAGCAACTCCGAGATCCGCAGCTCGAGCTCCTTGCCCTCGAGGCTCGTGTAGCGCACCCGCCCGCGGTGGTCGAGGAGGAACGCGGTCGGGAAACCGGTGACGCGGTTCTTCTGGGCCAGCGGTCCCTTGCTCCCCTTGCCGTCGTAGATGACGGGAAAGTCGATGTGGTGATCCGCGATGACCTTCGCCAGCCTCGCCTCGCGCCCTGCGTCGTCCGCCGACACGCTCAGCACGCGCAACCCCTTCGCCCTGAACTTCCGATATGCCGCGACGACCTCGGGCATGTGCTTGATGCAGGGCACTCACCAGGTCGCCCAGTACATGACGAGGACGACGTCGCCGTCGAGATCCGCACTCGACACGCGTCCCCCGGCCACGATCGGACCTGCAATGTGGTGGAACGGCTTCGGTCCCGTGTAGGCCACGGAGTAGAGCCGGCGGAGGAGGTACACGCGGTCCGTGTCGTCGAGTGCGTGATCGGCCAGGATCGCGGGCACGATCGTCTGTTCGAGGAACTTCCGCCCGGCATCCGTTCCGTGATCGCGACCGCGGCGACCCATGAGCCAGAACGCCGACCGACGATCGTCCTGAAACCCGAGGATCCGCGGCAGCTCGCGTACCGCCGCCTCGAACTCCCCCGCGTTGGTAAGCGCGACTCCGTACCAGAGCAGCATGCGGCCCACGACGCCGCGGAATCCCGGCGCCAGGAGTCGGTCGTCGTACTTATTCAGCCACGCGGCCAGCGCGTCGAGATGACTGCGCCGCTCCGGCTTGGCAGTGGTGGCGTAGTAGCCCGCGAGGAATCGGAGAAACTCGATGCGAGGGCTCGAGAGGTCGCGAACCGCGACGAGCCATTCTCGGCACCGCTTGACCCGCTCCGCGACGTCCGCCTCGGTGCGCATCCGTGCGGTCAGCACTGCGTGGAGCTCCTTGACTCGATCACTCTCGCCCTGCGCCGAGAGCGAGGCGCAAAGACCGAACGTCAGGGCGATGGCAATCCGCATGGCAGTTCCTCCGACCGGGGTACGGCTCTCGAAGCGCATCAGTCCAAGGCTGTTGCCGGATTCGCTCGGACACTCTGAGAGGATCGGATGGTCACGGGAGGTCGGCAATCCAGCTCAGTCGAGGAGAATCACCATCCGTCGCCACGCCGCGCCTTCGGGCCGAAGAGGTGCCAGCCCCCCGTGTCGACGATCCCGGTGACCATGAAGACCCAGGCGAGCAATCCGCCCGCTGCACCTCCGATCAGGTGCAACCACGGTGTCGTGACCACGAATCCAACCGTCTCCTCCGTCAGCCCGTCCCACACGTTGATGACCAAGTAAAGCCCGACAAAAACCGTCACCGGCAAACGAAACGTCCCGAGATACATGAACGACCAGATCCAGAGACAGATGATCTTGTTCTTCGGCGACCAGACCATCGCGGCCAACATGATCGCAAAGATGAACCCCGATGCGCCCAGCGCCACGGGCATCGGTGGGTTGTTGAACCCCAGCGCAGCCCAGGCTTCTAGTTGCTCGGGATTCCACTCGAAGTTGAGCATCAAGAGCTGCACGACGCACCCCTTCATGGCAGTGGCGGCGCCGATGAGAACGAGGAAGATCGGCGTCCCCGCCAACCCCTCGACGACGATCCCGAACGCGAACAGGAAGAACATGTTCCCGATGAGATGCCACCAGTCGGCGTGCATCACGGCCGAAGTAAACCACTGCACCGGATTGAACTCCCCGTAGGCAAGACAGAGCTCGCGCGTTTCTTCGAAGACGCCAAACCGCGTGACCAAGAACGTCAATACGCACAGGCCGACCAGCGCGAAGGTCGCCTTCGGAAAGTGATGGGCACCTTCTTCCGGTCTCAGGGGGAGGAACATGGCAAGAGCATACAACCCACGCCCGGGCCGGGGTCACGGACTGAGCGAGCGCAGCAACTCATCCGTCCAGAGGACACGCCACGTCTTGCCGCCGTCTTCGGACACACTCTGGGTGCGACGCAGGCGATCGGGTGCGAGCAGCTCCGAGACGAGTCGGGATTCCCGGGTGCGGGTCGGTGAGACGGATCGGAAGACGCTTCGCTGGGCCGTGACCTCGCCTTCGAGGCGGACGAAGCGGCCGCGGGTCGCGTTGACGTACTGACGGACCCAGAGATCGCGGGCGGGGTCGCGGACGATGACGGAGAAGCCGCGATAGACACCTGAGCCGGAGTGGACCTCGAGCTGCTCGATCCAGCCGGCGCCGTCGAGGATCGGAGTGGCCCGGAAGGTCATGGGGGCTTCGCTGCCGTCGTGAGCCGCGCGGCGGACGCCCGTCCAGCGGCCCATGATGTCGTAGGGATCGCGGGACGGGGCGCGACGCTCTGCTTCGGTGCTGGTGCTGCAACCTCCCATGGCGGCAGCGAGGGTCATCCAAGACAGCGCGAGGAGGGTGGGAGCCGCCGGGCGGTCTCGTGGTGTCCGGTTCTCGTTCACGACGGATGTTCCTCCGTAGCGATGACGGCTTACCCGACCGAACCCGGCACGTCCATCCGGGTCATGACCGTGCCGGGCTGTTTCGCGGCGACTTGAAACCGTCGCGCGAAGTGGTGTGATCTCTGGGGAACTCAGAGATCTTCGCGCCTTCACCTACCCGCACCCGACATTCCCGAGCCTGGCCGAGCCATGAAACGCAACTACGTGACGTTCGCCCTGATCCCCGGCGTGATCCTGCTGGTCGTGACCATCATCCGGGCCCGGTTGGAGATCACGGACCCGGATTCCACGCTCACCCACATCGTGAGTGCCAGCTATCCCACGGCGCTTATCCTGTTCCTATGGCCGATCCTGATGCTGACGGGCGGCCTTGCCCTGCGCCAGTACCTCGGTGTCATGGTGGCAACCGGGGTGGCGATCCGGCTCCCCATCGCCATCGTGTATACGATGGCGTGCGCACAGGAATGGGCGGTCGAAGCCACGGGCGAACCGGTCCGCTATGTCCTGCAATCCGACCCGGATGGCAAGGTTGGCACGGTCGGGGTGTTCCTGGGCACGTTCTTCTTCCCGACCATCTCGTTCATCGTCGTCTCGTTCGTCCTCTGGAGCCTGGTGTGGGCGATCGGGTTCCGCAACCGGCGACCGTACGCGGCAGCGCCGGACCCGCGTCCGGCGTGACCCACGAAGCGCGAATCGACGGCAGAGCACCAACCTGGTCCCGCATCGCGATGGCGGGCGTGGTCCTGCTCGTGCTGAAGTTCAGCTTGTCGCACGTGGTCGATCCCTGGCGCTACACGGGCGATGCGCGGCAGCACGTGTTCTGGACGTACCGGTTCGCCGACCCGGAGCTGTTCCCGGACGACCTGATGGTGGAGTTCATCAGCACGTTCCGGTTCGACCCGCCCGGGTTTCAGGCGGCGTACGCCGTCGGAGCAAGGGCGATGGACGCGCTCCTGTTCTCCAAGCTGCTGGGAGCGCTGCTGTGCCTGGTGTCCGGCGCGCTCGCCTGGGACGTGGGTCGGCGGGCCGCGGGTCCGAGGGCGGGAGCGCTGTGCGCGCTCCTGGTGGGTGCCCTCGTGTTCGACAACATGCGGTACGCGCTTCCCCGCGCGTTCGCGTTTCCCGCCGTGTTGATGATGCTGCAAGCGCTGCAGGCGAAATCGCCGCTACGGGCATCGGTCGCGATCCTCGCCGCGGGCCTGTTCTACCCGGCGCTGTTGCCCGTCTTCGGCACGGCGTGCGGCGTGCGGCTTCTGA
>NZBC01000038.1 GCA_002687715.1 Planctomycetota bacterium
CCCTGGCCGGGGTCGCAGCGGCCGCGCTCGCGGCCGAGCGAGCCATGCCCCCCGACCGCATCGCCTGGGCGCGGCCGCTGCGGCCTGGCGACGAGAACGAGCTCTCGATCCTCGGTTGGGATGCAGACACCGCATGGGTCGCGATCGAGATGGGAGGGCCCGGCATGGGGATCGTGCCGGCCGACAAGCTCGCCGAGCTCCCATCCCGAGCGCTCGACGGGGAGATGGTGCGCAGGGCGTCGGTCGACGCGCGAGGCCTGGAGCGGGTGGTCCCCTCTGCGGAGGCGCACATGCGTGCGCGAAGCCTCGCGCGCATCGGCGCGAGCTTCGAGATCCTGGGCGCGGCTACGGCCCTCACCGACCTGGCCGTCCGCTACACGAACGACCGGGAGCAGTTCGGCCGACCCCTCTCGGAGTTCCAGGCCCTCCAGCACCTGCTCTCGGAGTGCCAGGTCGACCTCGCGGCCCTGTCCTCGCTCTGCGACGCCGCGCTCGAGGAGTGGTCCGCGAACGGCGCGTCCGAGCTGGCGGCCGCGGCGAAGAGCCTGGCCGGTCGCGCCGGCCGCCGCATCGCCCAGCGCACCTTGCAGTGCATGGGCGCGATCGCCTTCACGGAGGAGCACGCGCACCATCGCTTCGCGCGGCGCATCCACACCCTCGACGCCTGGTTCGGAACCTCGTCCGAGCTGGAGCGCGAGCTGGGCGCCGCGATCCGTGCGAACCGCAGGGCACCCCACGGCATCGAGATCTGGCACCCCGGCCCCCGCTGACAGAGGGGTCAGTTCCCTCTTCCGACACCCTGGGTCGTGTGGTGGAGCCAGCGGGCGCGGGCGGCGGCCTGGCGGTGCAGGCGGGCGCCGCCGAGCTCGTGGCGAAGGACGTGGAGACGGGTGGTCCAGATGTGCAGCGGGTGCTCGCGGGTGAAGCCCATGGCGCCAGTCATCTGGTGCATCTCGTTGAACACCCGCAGGGCCGTGCCGGCGGTGTGTGCGGCGGCCAGCGCCGCCGCCTCCGCGGAGGCCGCCCGGTGGGCAGCGCGGAGGGTGAGCCAACGGCCGCCCTGCACGAGCACCTCGCACTCGGCCAGGCGGTGCTGGAGGGCCTGGAACGAGCCCACCGGTCTGCCGAACTGCCGGCGGTTCGTGACGTACTCGACCGTCAAGTCGAGCGCCGCACGCATCGCGCCGACGCACTCGGCCGCGATCGCCAGGCGCCAGAAGCGGCGCAGGAGCTCGCCGCTTCCCGGTCCGAGACGCTCCCCTTCGGGAAGCGACCCCGGCAGGCGGCCCATCGGAACGACGTAGTTGGTCGCGACCGGTGTGGCAGGGGAACCCTCGAGCGGAACCAGGATCGCCTCCTCGCCGCCATCGAGCAGCGCACAGCTCGCCTGGACCGCGTGGCGGATCAGCTCGCCCTCCTCTCCCCCGGCCAATGCGACGGCGCCACGAGGCACCCTCGCCAGGAGGGCGGGCGCGACCACGGCCGAAGCCCCGATGCTGACGGTGCCCGCCGCGCGGGCCACGGCCTCCACGACCAGCACGGCTTCGAGCCAGCCCGCGCCGTCGACCAGGCCGATCTCGAGGAAGCCGGCCTCCTCCAGCGCCTGGTGGAGGGCGTGGTCGTAGGCGTCGTCCACCTGCAGCTCTACGGCGCGCTCGGGCCCGGCGTGCTTGGCCAGCAGCGCCTCGACCGCGTCCTGGATCGCTTGCTGGTCCTGGTTGAGGTCGAGATCCATCGCCCTACTCGCGCGGGAGCCGAAGCTGGTGGCTGGCGATCAGGTTGAGCTGGACCTCGGTGGTGCCGGACGCGACCCCGGCCCACTGGGAGAGGCGGTAGTAGCCGTCGGCCTCGGTGTCGTAGGCGAGAGCAGCCGCGCCGTGGAGCTCGTGCACCAGGTCGCCCACGGCCCGCACGGCCCAGGTGCCGGCGACCCGGGCGATGTTCGTGTCCGGCGTCGGGCGGCTGCCCTTCTCGCGCAGGTCGATCACCCGGTGGGTGAGCAGCCGGGAGGCCTCGACCGCGGCGCGTGCCTGCCCGAGGCGCTCGAGGATGCTCGGATCCTCGAGAAGCCCGCGCTTGCGGGCCGCCTCGGCGAGCGTGTCGAGCACCCTCTCCGCGCGTTCGTAGTGCGCCGCACCCACCCGCTCGTAGGCCAGGGTGTAGGTGACGACCTCCCAGCCCTCGTGCTCGGGACCCAGCCGACACGAGACGGGCGCGCGTACGTCCCGGAAGAACACTTCGTGGAAGTACTTCTTGCCCAGCAGGCCGGGGATCTCGCGAAGCTCGATACCCGGCAGGTCCATCGGCAGGAGCAGGGCCGAGATCCCACGCCGGCCCTTCGACTCCGGGTCGGTGCGCACGATCAGGAAGCAGTAGTGCGCGTGGTTGACGTAGGAGGTCCAGATCTTGGAGCCGTTGATGACGTACTCGTCGCCGTCGCGAATGGCGAGGGTGCGCAGGGCCGCCAGGTCCGAGCCGGCCTCGGGCTCGGAGAAGCCCTGGCACCAGACCTCCTCGCCGCGCGCGATGCGCGGGAGATGGAGCGCCTTCTGCTCCTCGGTCCCGAAGTGCATGATCGAGGGACCGACCCAGTTGACGGTCATGTAGCGGGGACCGCGCGGCTCGGCGTTGCCCCACATCTCCTCGCTGACCACGGCGTGGCGCCAGGAGCTGGCGTCCTTGCCGCCGTAGGCCTCGGGCCAGTGCTGGGTCAGCCAACCCTGGCGGGCGAGCTCGGCGCAGAACTCCTCGGAGTAGGCGACCTGGGCCGCGCCCCCCGGCCCCTCCTGGGAGATCTCCGCCCAGCTCTGGGGCAGCGTCGCCGCGATGAAGGCGCGGAGCTCGGCGCGGTAGGCCTGGTCCTCGGGGCTCCAGTCGAACTCCATGGCACCGGAGAATGGCACAGTCGGGGAGCCCCAGACCCTCCTGCCCCGCGGGGCGGTGAACCAGGTCTGTGCCTGGGATCGATCTCGAAACGAACCCTCACCGAGCCGTGTCATAGTGGGCGTAGACGCATTCTGGGGAGCGCGTCCATTGAGCACGAGCACCAATCCCGTGGCCGAGGCTGAACTGGAGCGGCGCTGGCTGGCCGGCGAGGAAGGGGCGCTGGCCGACGTCCACGGCCGCTACCGCCGGCGCCTGGAGGCCGTGGCCTATCGCATCGTCGGCAACCGGGCCGACGCGGAGGACGTGGTCCAGCGGGTCTTCGTGGCCCTGCCTCGGGCCGCCTACAACGGCACCGCGAGCCTGTGGTCCTACCTCTACCGCGCCGCCGTCAACGGCAGCGTCAACCTGCTTCGCTCGCGCAAGCGGCGGATCGGCCTCGAGAGGGAGGTGCTCTCCCAGGCGCGCATGAACGGCGACGCCTGCAGCAGCCCCGAAGCCCACATCCTGGAGGGCGAGATCCTGGCCGCCGTCGCCAAGGCCCTGCTGCAGGTGAAGCCCCAGCACCGGCAGGCCCTTGTGCTCCGAATCCACCATGGCCTCTCGAACGTCGAGATCGCGGAGCGCGAGAAGGTGCCGCCCGCCACCGTCGGCACCTGGCTCCGCCGCGGACGGGAAGAGCTCCGCGAAGCCCTCGAGCCGCTGCTGCGCGACGTGGGGAGGGGCTCCTCGTGATCCACTGGAAGGCTCGTCGGTTGCTGCCCCAGGTTCTGGATGGAACGCTGGCGGCCCACGTCGAGGCCGAGGTCCGCGAGCACGCCGACGACTGTCGCTTCTGCACCCGCACCCTCGCCGAGTTCGAGACCTGCGAGCTGCTGCTCGCCGACCTGCCCACGGCTCTGGTGCCTCTCGACACGCCGGCGGGACGGGAAGAGCGGCTCCTCGCATTGGCTCGCTGGGTCGTCGACCCGGAGCCGACCTGGAGCGAGCGACTCGGGATGTCCGCCATCGGGGCTCTGGGCGGGGCCTTCATGCTGGCCATGGTGCTCACCGGTCAGGCCTGGGCACCGACGGATCCGGGCCCCGAGCCCAGCTTCGTGGTGGCCGGCGTCCTGCCCATCCCCGACGTGGAGATGGTGCCGATCGGTCTGGCGCGCTGGCAGTAGGCGAGCCGGGCCGGGTGCCTTCGACCCCGAGGGGTTTCTCACCCCGCGTCGCCCCATCTGGTGGGACCCTGCAACTAATTGCATTTGCAGGGGAATTGACATCCCTGCGGCTGCTGTGGGGTTCTTCGGACTTCGCCCTGTGGGCGCCCTGGCGCTACCCTCCCTGGATTGCCCGGCCCGCATGGGTCGGCCACCGAGGCCCCCCCTGATGAACCGCATCCGCGCCGCGCGCCAGGCACGTGGTTGGACGCAGGCCGATCTGGCCGCGCGCGCGCGGGTGTCCGCGCGCACGATCCACGCGATCGAGAAGGGTCAAGCCTGTCGCCAGGCGACCAAGCGCAAGATCCTCGGCGCACTCGGCGTCCCCTGGGAAATCCGCGACGACTACTTCCCGCGCCCCCGCCCCGTGCGTTCACCGGCGCGCCCCGCCGCCGTCGCGATGCTCACCTCGAAGAGCGCGTAGAGCCGCTCGCCCCCGAGCTACGTCCGCAACAGCTCGATCAGCTCCAGCAGGTGGCCGTCGGGGTCGTGGAAGAGCACGTAGCGTTGGCGGCCGCCCATCATCTTCACCTCGCTGGGCTCGCCCGGGATCTCGATGCCGCGCTCGCGGAGCTGGGCGATCGTGCCGTCCAGGTCCTTGACCCGCATGGCAAGGCGATGCACCCCCGCTTCCTCGTCCGCCTGCTTCGGCTTCGGCGTCGCGGGCGGGTCGACGTACTGCATCAGCTCGATCTTGGTCGTGCGGCGCGGATCGTCGCCGAGGGAGAGGACCACGGCGAGGGCCTTCCGGCTGGCCGGCGCCGCGCCCTCCCCCGGATCGAGCGAGACCGTCTCTCCCGGCGCCCTGCGCCCGAGGTCGAACATCAACTCCCAGCCCAGCCGCCCGTAGAAGTCGATCGAGCGCTCCAGGTCGGTGACGTGCAGGTTGACGTGGACGAGGTTGAGGATCGGCATCGGCCCACCAAGGGTGGACGAGGCCGGCCCCCCGGGCAAGCGCCGGGCCCTGCCCCTTTCCCCGCCACGCGTTACCCTCCCGTGTCTCCCGACGCGCGCCGGTAGCTCAGCTGGATAGAGCATCAGGCTTCGAACCTGAGGGTCGGGGGTTCGAATCCCTCCCGGCGTGCCAGCAAATTCGTAGGTCCGTGGAGCCCTACGCGCGCCCGGTGGTCTCGCGATCCCCTTCCTTCATCTTGCGCGCGACCCGTTCCGCCACCATCACGCACCCGAGGTAGGTGTTGCCGGCAGGGATCGTCGGCATCACCGATGCATCGGCGACGCGCAGGTTCGGGATGCCATGCACCCGGCAGTCGGCATCGAGCACCGGACCCATCGGACAGGTGCCGACCATGTGGCCGTAGCTCATCGTGTTGCGTTCGAGCGCGGTGGCGACCGCATCCGGCGCCCCGAGATCGTGCGGGAAGACAGGCTTCAGTTTCAGTGCTTGAAACGCAGCGGAGCGTTCCCAGGCTGCGAGTTGGTCGAAGGCGTGACGCAGCCGCTGGGGTGCGTCTTCCGGGAGCGGGGGGGCCACGACAGTGGGGCCGGCCTCGGGCGTGCTGCCGAGCCTGACGCTGCCGCGACCGCTCGAGCGCAGCAGAAAGACGGCGAGTATGAACATGGTGGCGCCGCTGCTTGGCGTGGCCAGAAACTTCATTATACCCAACACGGTCTTCAATCCAGGGTTGGGACTGGCATTCTTCGACTGGCTGAGAAGCTTCACCTTTTCCCTGAAGGTGAGAGGATTCTTCTTGGGGTCATGCAGCGAGACGGGCATCAGGTGATAGTCGGCATCCTTCCCATTCGACGCGCCGACGAGGACAACCTGTGCGGGCCCGGCGATGCCGCCCCTTGGCCCATCGTGGAGGTAGAGAATGCCGGCGCCGAGGTGGTCGCTCATGGTCGACCCCACCGGAAGATCGGCATGGACCTTGATACCGTGTTCCGCGAGGTGCCCCTCCGGCCCTACTCCGGACCGAAGCAGCATCGTCGGGGACCAGAGCGCACCGGCCGCGACCACCACTTCCTC
>NZBC01000039.1 GCA_002687715.1 Planctomycetota bacterium
ACGGAGATGACGTCGTGGAGAAGGTCTGGTTCCCGGGCGAGCCGACCCCCCCCACACCGACACCCACATCCACCGGCGAGGGCCCCAGCGATGGACCAGACTCACCGCCGGCGCTCACCAAAGGAGCGGGCGCCACGCCTCCCGCTGCGGGAACCTATCTCGGCGCCGGTCCGCCTCAGCAGCCGGTGCCCGAGCCGGAGACGGTGTTCCTGTTCCTCATTGGCTCCCTGGCCATCGTCGCCCTGCTCTGGCGCCGCGGATATCTCACCCTCCCCAACGGCGCGAGGGACCTCGCACACAGGTAGACCTCCTGGGAGCGCGAACGCCCCCGTCCGCTTCGCGAGGCGCACGCGAGGCGGATCCGGAGGTTCGCGCTCCCATTCCTTTGCTATCGTGACCGCCCCATGAGCGGCGGCAACGGTGATCGCAAGCAGAGCCTCCTCCGACGTCTTCCCCCAGTGGACGCCGTCGTAGATCACGACGATCTGAGTGAGGCAGTCCGTGCCCTCGGTCGGGGCATCGTCACGCATCACGTGCGACACACGATCGACGAGCTGCGCACCGTAATCCTCTCGGCGCCCGACGCCGCGCCCGAGACCGACCTCGATTGCGTAGCCCAGCATGCCCACCGCCGGCTCCGACGCCATGACCCCCTCCCCCGCATCCTGAACGGGACGGGAGTCATCCTGCACTCGGGGCTCGGCCGCGCCCCCCTGTCCGACGTCGCCCGTGACGCGGTCACCCGCGCCGGAGCCTACTCACTGCTCGAGGTGGACCGTGCGCGCGGCGACCGCCTCGCCCGCGACTCGCGGGCAAGCGAACTCCTCTGCGCGCTGACGGGCGCCGATGCCGCCCTCGTCGTCAACAACAACGCGGCCGCGACGCTCCTCATCCTCACCGCGCTGGCGCAGGGCAAGGAGGTCGTCTGCTCGCGAGGCGAGATGGTCGAGATCGGCGGCAGCTTCCGCATCCCCGAGGTGATGGAGGCGTCCGGCGCCGAGCTCGTCGCGGTCGGAGCAACGAACATCACCCGCCTGAGCGACTACGAGAACGCGATCACCGAGCGGACCGGTGCGCTGCTCGTTGTCCACACCAGCAACTACCGGATCCTCGGATTCACGGGGGCGCCCACGATCGCCGAGATCTCGGCCCTCGCTCACCGCCACGACCTGCCCATGGTCCACGACGTCGGCAGCGGGTCGCTGTTGTCGCCGGAGGAGCTGGGTCTGGGTGACGAACCACCCGTCGGCAAGAGCATCCTCGACGGCGCCGACGTCGTCTGCATGAGCGGCGACAAGCTGCTCGGTGGACCCCAGGCCGGGATCATCCTGGGCAAACGGACCTACGTCGACCACATGCGCAAGCACCCCCTCGCGCGCGCGCTCCGCGTCGACAAGATGACCATCGCCGCTCTCGAGGCCACGCTGGCACTGTTCCTCGACGCCGAAACACTGCGCGATCGCCACGCAGTGACCCGCATGCTGACCCTGTCCCAAGACGACCTGCGCCCACGCGCGGAGGCCTTCGCCGCGATCATCCGCGAACACGGCCCAACCGACGCGGCACCGGCGGTGATCGATACGACGTCGGAGACGGGCTCGGGCGCGTTGCCGCCCCTCCAGATTCCGAGCGTTGCGGTCGCCGTTGACTCCCCCGTCGGTCCCGACCGCCTGGCCCGAGCCCTGCGCGAGCAGGACCCGGGAGTGTTCTCCCGCATTCAGGACGACCGCGTCTGCCTCGACCTTCGGACGCTCCTCCCGGGTGAGGAGGAGCAGGCCGCGCGGATCGTTGCCGACGTCCTCACCACGCTGACATCATGAGCATCGCCAAGACGGTTCGACTGACCCAATACTCCGACTGCGGCGGCTGAGCGGCCAAGCTCGGTCCCGAGCAACTCTCCCAGGTCCTGGGAGACCGCCAGAAGACACCGCACGAAGACATCCTGGTCGGGTTCGAGTCCTCCGAGGACGCGGGCGTGATCAAGATCGCCGACGACCGCGCGCTCGTCATGACGACGGACTTCTTTCCCCCCGTCGTCGATGATCCGTTCACATTCGGACGCATCGCCGCCGCGAACGCGTTCTCGGACGTGTACGCGATGGGGGGACGCCCCATCGCCGCCCTGAACCTCCTGGGCGTCCCGAGCGACGTCGATCCGGAGGTCGCAGCCGAGATCCTCGCCGGCGCCGCCGCCATCGCCATCGAGGCCGGCGCTGCCATCGTGGGCGGGCACACGGTCGAGGACGATCAGTTGAAGTTCGGGCTCGCCGTGACCGGCGAAGTGCACCCGGAGAGGTTCATCCGGAACAACACGATCCAGGCCAACGACTTCCTCGTCCTCACCAAGCCGCTCGGTGCCGGGCTCATCACCAGCTCGATCAAGACGCTCGGCAATCAAGGCGACGAGGTCGACGAAGCGATCCGGTGGATGACGACGCTCAACTCCACCGCGCTCGACGTCATCCTGGAGGCAGAACCGCACGCGATGACGGACGTGACGGGATTCGGCCTCCTCGGCCCCCTCGACGAGATGCTGGCCGGCCAACGGTTCGTCGCCAAGCTGCAGATGGCGTCCATCCCGCGCATCCCCGGCGTGGAGCGTTGCTTCAAGCCCAAGTGCCGGACCCGGGCCGCCAAGCAGACGCGCACCCACCTCGGCGACAAGGTGTCCTTCCACAAGGAGCTCGGCGCCTGGGACCGCGAGCTCCTCTTCGACCCGCAGACGTCCGGCGGACTGCTCATCGCACTCCCGCCGAGCCGCGCCGAAGTCCTGGCCCGCCGCCTGAGGGCCGAGGGGCTCGACCACGCTTCGGTGATCGGTGCGATCGTCCCGGCCGACGCAGCCGGCATCAGCGTGAACGCCGAGCCGCCCCCCCGGTCGTTCACTCGCGGTTGACGCCTCCCCCTCGGGGACGTTAGACCTTCCCCGTAACACCGCGCCGGAGGCCCGCAGGTCGCCGGTGCGCTGCGTCGATGGCAGCCCGCGGGAGCGGATCGATTCCTGGTGGAACGCCCGGTCTTCAAAACCGGTGGGACGGGCAAATAACCCGTTCGGTGGGTTCGATTCCCATGCGCTCCCGCCATCTTTGGCTGCTTGATGCTTCTGGACCGGAGCACGGGTTCGGTCGCCGCCGTATACATCCAATGCTCGCGGCGCATTGATCGGCGGTCCCAGATGACCGATAACAGGTCTGACGGCAACGGGTTACCTGCCTCATCCCCATGTCCAAAGGCGTTCTGGCAATCGGGTTGTGCATCTTCGTGGTCCTGGCCATCTTCCCGGCCGGATGCCGCGATGAGGGTGCGCCTGCGTTCCGGGCGGAGGCGCTGACCGCCGGTGCGGGTCCCGTGGGACTGAACGACCACCTGCGGGTGCGCTTCTCGCGCACGTTGGCGGCCGACCTCGTACCCACCGAAGCCGTCCTGGTCCGCGATGACGCCGGGCACCCGATCCCCGTCGTGCTCACCCGAGACGGATGCCACCTGCTGATCACGCCGGAATCCGAGACTCCCCCCGCCTTGTGGCCCGAGTCAACGTCGTCGCTCGAGGTCGTGCTGCCCGTTCCGGTGGCGGGGCCGGGACTCAAGAGCGCCGACGGCCAGGAGCTCGCCCACGGCTTCCGCGCACGGGTCGCGCTCCGCCATGAATGGACCCAGCGCCCCGGCAGACTGGAGCTCGAGAAGTGGGAGCCCGACAACGAGAAGAAGATCGACCTGTCCAAGGGCCTGCCCTTCGAGATCAGGCTTGACTTCAACAGCCCCATCGACGTGCGCTCGTGCGAGACCGGGGTCCAGATCATCGACCTCGGCCGCAAGGAACGCGTTCACGCCACCACCAGCGTGGATGAGAAGGACCCGACCGTCGTCGTCGTGGAGCCTTTCCGCGTCAAGGGCAGCCAGGTATTCAACGCCGATACGAAGTACGAGGTCCGCGTGACCCGTCACCTGCGCTCGCGGGACGGGCGACACGCGCTCGAAGAAACGCTGCGGTTCGAGACGGGGAAGCTGGGCCCGCGTCTCCTCCAGGTGAACTTCGACCAGCAGAGCGACTTCGACGCGGAGACGTCGCGCCTGGGCTTCGACTCGACGACCGGTTTCCTGCGACCGAAGGCAACGCCGGGTGTGGTCGACAGCATCAGCGACGGGCGAACGGAGCTGGAGGGTCTCGAGAAGCTCGTCGGCGATCTCATGGGTCAGGAGACGGACCCCGACCTCGTACCGCACGTGTTGTCGCGCGAACCGTCCCGCACGCAGATCCTGTTCCCCGGAGAGTGGCTCGGGCACGATCCGCGCCTGATCTGGGGCCTGTCGTTCCTGATCGTCCGAAAGGTGGAGGTCGGGACGTGGGCGGACGATCTCGCGGTCACGATCGGCGAGCTCAATCCGGAGCTGCCCCCGGTCACCGAGGGACTGAGCCAGGAATACGACCTGAACCTCGTCAACGGCCGCCTCATGGACCTCGCAGTCGAGGACGATGGCCGCTACGTGTTCAACGCCCATCTGAAGGAACACGAGCGCAAGTTCACCGGACCGATGAGCATCGTCCGGTTGCGATTCCGGAGCCCGTACGTGTACGGAGGGGGGTTCAAGAACCTGGTCATCGACATCCGCAACGCGTCGGGAGTCGACGACCGTCACCGGAGAAACCTCACCCCCCGAGAAGGCGTCATCGACGTCATGGGGTTCAAGACCCTGAAGTGGGGCCGAGTCCTGCTCACGGGGAAGGCCGGTCACCCGCGCGCCACCTATCCGGCGTTCCACTTCCTGCCCAGCATGGCCATCGAGGTCCAGGACCGCCGACCCGTCATCACCCGGTGGTACGTCGTCGACGACGTCCGCAAACCGCGGTTCCTCAGCAACCCCTACGTCCAAACCGAGTCCGTCCGCGTTCGCGATTACAACTTCGAGTACCAGGCGGGGCGGTTCGTGGACGATGGTGACGACATGCCGCTACTGGGGCCGAACGGGGAGCCGATGATCGAGCCGGAGGGCCGCTGGAGCGCCTATCCGCCGAAGGACGGACACCCGGCCGTTCGGTTGCGCATCTCCTTCACTTCTCGCTGGTATGCACCCGGGGAACCCGTCCCCGAGATCGAGTACATTCTCTTGCGCTATAAGGGGAGCTGATCTCCCCGTCGAGGAAAAAGATGATCTCCACTCCAACCACCAGGTCGAGCAGCTCCTTCTCGAGTCTCTCGGCCTTGCTCGTCCTCACGTTGTTGCTCGCCGGCTGCGGTGACAAGAAGGACGACACCACCAAAGACACCAACGGCTCGACGCCGGGCAAGCAGGCCAGTCAGAATGACGGCAAGCCCGACCTGGGAGGTCAAAACCCATCCGGCAACGGCGACGGTAATCAGCCTCCGAACGATCAGACCCCTCCGAACGATCAGAAGCCGCCGGACGGTCAGACGCCACCGCCTACGCCGCCGCCCGTCGTTCAGGAGTTGCCGCCGCTCCAGTTCCTGCCGGAGCTTCCGACGACGGCGGTCGCCTGGGTGAACGGCAAGGAGGTCCCGGCTGCCCAGCTTCTGGAGCTCGTGCTCTCCCAGAACTTCTCCCAGGGCGTCACCGCCTTGCTGATGTCCAAGATCTCCGAGATGGAGCTCAAGAAGGAGAAGATCGAGCTGGCGCAGGAAGCCGTCGACGCCGAGATCAAGGTCATGCTGGAGAGGTCGGCGCCCGGCACCACGATCAAGGAAGCCCGCAAGAGCAACAAGATCTCGTTCAAACACATCGAGCAGATGGCGCGGTCGCAGCGGGCGTGGAAGGAGCTGTACTGGAAGGCGCAGAACATCCCGCCGGATCAGCGGGCGAACGAAACCAACCAGATGCTGATGCAGTTCTTCATGCGTCAGAAGATGCAGGCCTATCAGCAACGCGTCCGCGGTCAGAACCCGGGGCCGATCCCCGGCCTCGCCGCGGAGGTCACCGACACGGGCACCGGTGAGACGCAGTACATCTCGGCGAGCGAAGCGCTCGACTTCCTGATCGGACTCTCGAAGCACGGCGCGCTGGTCCAGGCACTCGATCAGATCGTCGACAACACCATCGTCGACCAGGCGCTGGCCAAAGCCGGCGTCGAGGTCAAGGACTCCGAGATCGCCGCGTGGGCAGCCGAGATGCGCGCCAAGCACCCGCCCCCGTTCACGTGGGAGCAGATCTGCCGCATCAAGGGCAAGACCACCGAGATGGAGAAGCAGCGCTGGGCGCGCATCCAGGCCTACCAGCGGATCACCAAGAAGGAAGCGACCGACGACGACATCGCGGCGTTCCTCGAGGAGAACAAGGGCTACTTCCTCGGCGAGACCAAGAAGTTCTCCCACATTCTCATCAGCACCACCGACCCGGAGACCCAGCTCCCGATCGAGGAGAAGCAGGAAGAAGCAGAAGCGAAGATCAAGCTCGTGCACAACAAGGTGATCGAAGGCCTCGACTTCCACTGGCTCGCCGAGACCTACAGCGACGATCCCGTCACCGCACGCGGCAAGGGCCGGATCGGCCAGGCGTTCAAGAAGTGGGGCGGCGCCTGGGACCCGACGTTCCACCAGGCCGCCTGGAAGCTCGAGAAGGTCGGTGACATCTCCGAGCCCGTGAAGTCGCGCTTCGGCTGGCACGTCATCAAGCTCGACGAAGTCAACGAACCCACCCGCAAGGAGCCGAACTGGGACGACCCCCGCTACAAGGAGTGGGTCGTGGACGAGTACCTCACCAAGGTGATGGAGACCTGGCTCGACGGCGTCAAGAATGCCGCCGAGGTCAAGAAGGCGGCCAAGGCCGAGATCTTCGGCCTCAAGGATCGCTCCTACTGGACCGAGCCCGAGAAGCAGCCGAAGGAAGACCCGAAGGAAGACCCGAAGGAAGACCCGAAGAAGGACTCGAAGAAGGACTCGAAGAAGCCAGACGGCAAATAGGCCCCCGCGCGCTCCCGGGAGGCCCCGCGCGCTCCCGGGAGCGCGGACCTCCAGGTCCGCTCAGGATTCGGATCCGCTCCTTCTCGCGGCGAGTCGGCCATGCGCG
>NZBC01000040.1 GCA_002687715.1 Planctomycetota bacterium
ATGTGACCTCGCCGGCTCCAACAACTCGTGGCTGAAGGACAAGGCGTCATTCGACGAGCGCGAGGGCGTCCCGACCAACGTCAACTTCGGCGTTCGTGAACACGGCATGGGCGCGATCATGAACGGCCTCGCGCTGCACGGGGGTGTCGTGCCCTACGGCGCGACGTTCCTGATCTTCAGCGACTACATGCGTCCCGCGATCCGCCTCGCCGCGCTCATGAACCTACCGACGCGCTACATCTTCACGCACGATTCGATCGGTGTCGGCGAGGACGGGCCGACCCACCAGCCGGTCGAGCAGCTCGCAGCGCTCCGGGCGATCCCGAACCTCACCGTCATTCGCCCGGGCGATGCCAACGAGACGCGCGAGGCATGGCGTGCAGCGCTGCGTTGCGAGGGGCCGTGCGCCCTGGCGCTGACGCGGCAAGGCCTGCCGACGTTCGATCGCGCCACGTTCGGTGCCGCGGAGGGCGTCCACCGGGGCGGCTACGTGCTCGTCGACGGGGAAGGGACGCCAGCGGTCATCCTGATGGCGTCGGGCAGCGAGGTCCAGCTCGCGGTCGCGGCACGGGATCAGCTCGCGAGCGAAGGGATCTCGGCCCGCGTGGTCAGCATGCCGTCTTGGGAGCTCTTCGAGGCGCAGTCGGAGGCGTACCGCGACGAGGTGCTGCCTCCGTCCGTCAAGCCGCGCGTCGTCATCGAGGCCGGCATTCGTCAGGGCTGGGAGCGTTGGGCGGGTGACGGTGCGGCGTACGTCACCGTTGACACCTTCGGCGCGTCGGCCCCAGCGAAGACGTTGTTCGAGAAATACGGCCTCACGGCCGACCACGCGGCGAAGGCGGCGCGCGACGCGATCGCGAGGTAGATGGCCTCGAGAACGGTCTTCGACCTCGACACGCCGGCGCTCCTCGTCGATCTGGCCCGGGTGCGAGCGAACTGTGATCGCGTCGAGATGCGTTGTCGCGACCTCGGTGTCCGGTTTCGGCCTCATCTGAAGACCGCCAAGTCCATCGACGTCGCTCGCCTGCTGCCGTCGGCGTTCGACCATGGCATCACCGTATCGACGGTGAAGGAGGCCGAGTACTTCGCGGGGGAGGGGGGGTCGGACATCCTCTACGCAGTGACGGTGCCGCCGGACAAGCTGCCGCGGCTGGCGGCGTTGACCCGCGGCGGAGCCCGGGTTCGCCTGGCGGTGGACGCTGCCGACGCTGCGGATGCGATGACCGCGTACGTGTCCGAATCCGGCGCGGAGTTCGACGTGGTCATCGAGATCGACTCCGGCGAGCACCGCTCCGGCATCGCGCCCGATGATGCACGCGTCGTCGACATGGCGCGGGGCCTCCACGCGGCGGATGGGATCCGATTCGGTGGGGTCTACACCCATGCGGGCCATGTGTACGAGTGCCGGACGACGGAGGAGGCGCGTCACGTCGCCGCCGCCGAGCGCGCCGCGGCCGTCGGGGCGGCGACCCGGATCCGCGATGCCGGTATCCCGTGCGAGATGGTGAGCGTTGGCTCGACCCCCACGCTGATCCGGGCGGAACATCTCGACGGCGTGACCGAAGCGAGAGCAGGGGTGTGCGTCTTCCAGGACCTCTTCCAGGCCGGGATCGGCAGCTGCGAGATCGACGACATTGCGCTGTCGGTGCTGACGACGGTCATCGGGCATCAGCCGTCCACCGGTACCCTGCTCGTCGATGCTGGCGGCCTGGCGTTGTCGAAGGACCGCAGCACGGCGGCGCTCGGCCCGGACGCGGACTGCGGCTACGGCCTCGTCGCACCGGCGTCCGCGACCGATCCCATCCCGGGCTGGCGCGTTGCAGATGCGTATCAGGAGCACGGGCTCGTTCGATCCACGTCAGACCCCATCGACTTCGATTCCTACCCGATCGGCACCCGGCTTCGTGTTCTCCCCAACCACGCCTGCATGACGGCCGCGCAGTACGACGGCTACCACGTCGTCGAGTCCGGGCGCGTCGTCGATGAGTGGGCACGCATCAACGGCTGGTAGGATTGCGAGACCCACGGAGTCGCCCCATGTTCCGCGATCGCGTCGCTTTCGCTCTGCTGGTCTCGGGTTCAGTGCTCGCGTCGATGATGCCTGCGCAGCTACCGCCGCTTCCGTCCACGCAGACCCTGGGCGGCGGTTGTGGCGCCGGAGCTTCGCCCGCCCTCCAGCTGCAGCCTCTCCTGCTGGGTACGTCGAGTGAAGTCGTGCTCACCGGTGCGCTGCCCGGCGCGACCGCGTATCTGTTCGCTGGTTTGCCCCGCACCAGCCCGCTCATCGTCGCACCCTCGTGTGAGGTCTGGATCGATCCGACCGCGATCCGCCTGCTCAGTGCGCTGCCCGTCGGATCGGGAGGCTCGGTCGCGGCGACGCTTCCGCTTCTGGCCGACCCCGCGTGGGTCGGCGTCGACGTCGCGCTCCAGGCGGCCGTGTCGCCCACCGCCGGGCCGCTGGGACTCGACCTGTCGGACGCCGTTCTCGCGACGATCGGCGACCGTCGCGGTCCGCTGGCCGGACTGCCGTCGTCGGCGGGGGCACACATCGCGCAGATCCAGGGGCTCGCACCGGGGGCCTGGCTCGATCTGGGAGTGCCTGCTCCGGACCCGGTGCACGGGCTCGCGACGGGGCGCGCCTTCACCCCCCGGATGCCATGGTCGTCGGCGCTGGGCGGCGCGTTCTTCACGGGCGAGGGTCAACACGGATTCGTCAACCCGAACACCGGCCGCTACGTAGACGACGTGTGGTTCTACGACCTCTACGCCCATCGGTGGATCGTGGTCAAACCGGGTTCTCACGTCGCGACCCTCTCCCTCTCCCTGAACCAGGATGGGTTCGAGGTGGACGCCCAGGGCGAGCTCGTTCCGGTGGCGCAACTCGGGCACGGCTACGAGTTCGTGACGTTCGACGAGACCTCGCGGCGGTTCTACATGCAGCCGGTCCCGAACACGTTCTGGGTCCCGCACATGCCGCAGCGGCTCAACTGGCTGCCGTCGAGCGGTTTTCCGTTGAGCCAGTACCGGTCGCCCTGGGTATTCGACACCGTCTCGGGGACATGGGATCGACGACCGCCCGGGGCGGCCGCACCCACCTTCAACACGTCGTCTCGCGGAATCGCAGCGCAGTGGGTCGGATCCGAGAACAAGGTCTGGGTATTCGATGAGTCGGCAGCCAATCAATCCCGGATCTGGTGGTTCGACACGATGGCGATGGAGTGGTCGGAGACGGCGACCGCGACTCCCGGGCCGGGGATCGGTGGCAACGGTGTCACGTGCCAGGACGTCGCCGGTGGAGCCATCTGGTACTACGGCGTCGAGACGGCGTCGGGAGTTGCCCGCCTCTGGCGCTACGACGTCGCCACGCGCGCGTGGGCGCTTGCGTCATCCAGCGGGGTCCCGCCTGCGTCGAGCATCTACACCACCGGCTTCGCGGCGTTGACCTACGACGCAGCGCGCGACGTCGTCCTCTTGCGAATGGCCCAAGGCGGAACGACGCCGCCCGTGTTCCATCCGTTCGATCCGGCGACGGGAGCGTGGGAGGCGCCGTTCTCGCCCCCGCCTTCGATGGCGTCTTTCTTCGCGTGGACCTCGGTCAACGCGACGTACGTTCCCGAGCTCGATGTCCACCTCTTCCATGTCTCGGCGTCTGGGGCGCAGACGGGGCGGATGCTGGTCTACCGTCACGGCCCCTGAATCCCTGCGCGCATGATGACTCAGTTGCCAGACGTCTTCCCTTGCGTACCGGACGACCTCCGCCGGTTTCTCGACCGGAGCGCGGACGTGCCGTCCCCGTCGCTGATCTTCCGGCGCGACGTCATGATCCGGAATCTCGAGGCTGCGGTGGCGTTGGCGGGCGGGGCGGACCGTCTGTGTCCGCACGTGAAGACGCACAAGTGCGCGGAGATCATCCGGCTCAAGCACGCGGCCGGCATTCGCCGGTTCAAGTGCGCGACGCTCGCCGAAGCGGCCATGGTCGCGGAGGTCGGCGCCGACGAGATCGTCATCGCCTACGCGCTCTTCGGACCCGAGGTGGATCGGTTCGCCGAACTCGTGGTGCGCTACCCGGGAGTACGGTGGTCGTCCTTGGTGGATGCCGTCGCCGGCGTCGCCGCGTTGGGGGAGATCGGACGTGACGTCGGTTGCTGGCTCGATGTCGACCCGGGGATGGGGCGGACCGGGATCGTCGTCGGGCAGGGCGCGGCGGAGGTCGTGCGGGCCGTCCAGGCCACGTCCTCGCTCACGCTGCGAGGGCTGCACGTCTACGACGGTCACCGCCGCGAGGAGGCACTCGACGCTCGGACGGCGGCCGTCGCGTCGGAGCTTGCTCCGGTGCTCGCATTCCGTGCCGAACTCGGTATCGAGGGGCTGCCGATTGTCGCCGGCGGGACCCCGAGCTTTCCGGCCTGGGTCGCGCAAGGTCGAGCCGACGTGTGGTACTCACCTGGGATCTTCGTGCTCCATGACGCCCGCGACCGGCTTCGCCACCCGGACCTGCCGTTCGAGCCCGCAGCGGTGCTGTTGTCGCGGGTCGTGAGCCGGCCGGGCGCAGGGCGTGTCACCCTCGATCTCGGATACAAGGCGTTGGCCCCCGACGCGCCGCTCGAGAGCCGCGGCGCACCAGTGGGGTTGCGCGCGACGTCGGTGCTGCAGTCGGAGGAGCACTGGGTGCTCGCCACTGATGCCGCCGAGGCCTGCCCACCGGGGACCCGCGTCCTCGTCGTACCGGATCACGTTTGCCCGACCATCGCGCTGCACCCGTTCGCGCACGTCATCGACGACGACGGCGCGGTCGTCGATCGGTGGACCATCGACGCGCGCGACCGGTGAAGGCGGTCGGCACATCACGGCAGCTCGATGAACCGCCGGTCGGTGCCGCCTTTCTCCGAGACGCAGACCAGGGTGAGTGCCGAGTCCGGTGCCTTCTTCTCGACCACCCACTCGAGACGGGCGAACGTCCTTGTGAGCCCGGACGTGCCGACGTCGCGGCGGCCTTCCAGGTGTCCCACGGAGGTCCGCACCCGTCCCGTCACGACCTCGGTCTTCTCGAGCTCCAGCTTGACGCGTACGGGGACGGCGAGCTTCGCGTCGAGCGCACGTTGGGTGAGGTTGGTGGGTAGCCAGCCGATGTTCTGCACGGTGGCGCGGATGCGGTAGTGATCGTCGGCGAGCGTGTCGACCTTCACCTCGGTGATCACGACCCGAGGGGACGCTTCCGCGAGCTCGATCATCCACGGGACGTAGCGGCGGATCTCCCCGGCCAGCAGAGATGGCGGCGGATTGCGGGACGTGAACCGTTGGCGCCAGCCGCCGATCTCGACCTGGCCGAGGTGTGGGTGGTCGTACGCCTTCCACGGGGCGAAGCCCTGGCCGCGGAGGACGTCGTCGTTGAAGCGGAGACGTTCGCGTTCGGAGACGCGGCCGTTGCCGTCGTCATCCTTGCCGATGCCGGACCAGAACTCGGGGACGGTGCCGACCAGGCCACGATCCCAGTATGCCCACGAGATCAGCGTCCCGTGCCGGTGGGCGCGGGGGTCGGTGTAGCTCGGGCGCACGGGTTGTCCGGTCGTCCGACGGAACCCCTCGGCGAGGTCCTCGATCAGACCCTGGTCGGCGCGGGGGAACCGGTCCCAGGTCGTCGTCGACGGGAGCCGGTACACGAACCCGCCGCTGGTGTGGCCGCAGAACGCGCCGGTGATGTTCGGATGGGTGATGAAGAACCGGGCGGTCGCGCGGGTTTCCGGTTCCGACAGCGGGTAGTGCCCGGCGCCTCGCTGCTCGAACGGGAGCCCCCAGTTGCGGGGGAAGTTCCGGTTCATGTCGATGCCGCCGACGTCGTCCTCGTTGATCCGGCCGTCGCCGTCGTCATCGACTCCCTCGGTCCAGAGGTCGTAGAAGGGGCCGGACCGCGTCTTCGGAGTTCGCCGGATCATGATGCGCGGATCGCCCGGACTCAACGTCCAGGCGCCGTCGTCGTTCTTGCGGCGCATGCGGGTGGCGAACCCGTCGCCGTCGAGGTCGTTGGGCGGATCCTCGTCGAAGCTCCCGTCGGCGTCCTCGTCCCACGGCCGCGGCGTGCTCCGCGGGTTGTGGATCGTCTTCAGCGTGATGTCTGCGCCGTCCGGATTGAACTTGGGGCGTATGAACAGCACCCGCTGCTTGACGAGTTCGGTGATCCGCGGGTCCTTCCCGAAGTTCGACAGCACGTGGTGCGCGAAGAACAGCGCGACCTCGGCACTGGTCAGCTCCTCGGAGTGGATGTTCCCGTCGTAGTAGTACGCGGGCTTGCTCGCGGCGGCGCCGGTCTCCTGGCTGGTGATCTCCAGCACCAGGAGCGGTGTCCCCTTCAGGGTCCGGCCAATCTCGTGGAGCCGGCAGATTTCGGGATGCCGCTTCGCCCACCGGTTCAGGAGCGCGTGGGTCGCGGCCGTGTCGTGATAGGTGTTCCAATCGGGCGTCTGCGCGGCGAGCCCGGGCGCGAGGATCAGCAAGGCGACCTTGAGAAAACGCATGGTCGACAGCCTACTCCGCCGCTCCCTCCTTGGTCCGGCCCTCCGAGTTTCTAAACTGAGCCCCCGACGGAGGACCCCCCATGAACGACCTGCTGCAGCAACTCGGTATCGCCGACGAGAACCACGGCGCCCACGACGGAAATCACTGGCTCGAGACCCCGGGCGGCGCGGAGCTGGTCTCCGTCAATCCCACCACGGGCGAGCCGATCGCCACGGTGATCCAGGCCGACGAGGCGACCTATGACCGGCTGATGCAGCAGGCCCAGGCGGGGTTCGAGAAATGGCGGCTGCTGCCCGCGCCCGCGCGGGGGCAGGTCATCAGGGAGATCGGGGACGCACTCCGCGAGAAGAAGCAGGCGCTCGGCCAGCTCGTCAGCCTCGAGATGGGCAAGATCCGGACCGAAGGGGAGGGCGAGGTCCAGGAGATGATCGACATCTGCGATTTCGCGGTCGGTCTCTCGCGGCAGCTCTACGGGCTGACGATGCACAGCGAGCGTCCGGGGCACCGGATGTATGAGCAGTGGCATCCGCTGGGCGTGGTCGGGATCGTGACCGCGTTCAACTTCCCGGTGGCCGTGTGGTCGTGGAATGCCGCGATCGCGGGTGTTTGCGGCGATGCGATGATCTGGAAGCCGTCGTCCAAGACTCCGCTGTGCGCGATCGCCGTGCAGAACATCATCCAGCCCATCGTCGCCAGGCACGGCGTCGAGGGCGTGTTCTCGATGATCGTCGGCCGCGGCTCCAGCGTCGGCGAGAAGCTGGTCTCGGACCGACGCATCCCACTGGTATCGGCGACAGGCTCGTGCCGGATGGGTCGCCGCATCGGGAGCGTTGTCGGCGAGCGGCTCGGTCGCTCTCTGCTCGAGCTTGGCGGAAACAACGGCATCATCGTCATGGAGGACGCGGATCCGAACCTCGTCCTGCGCGCGGTCCTCTTCGGCGCGGTCGGCACGGCCGGCCAACGGTGCACGTCCACGCGGCGTCTCTTCCTCCACGAGAGCCTCCACGACGAAATCCTCGACCGCCTCGTCGCGGGGTACGGCTCGATCAAGATCGGCGACCCACTCGACGCCTCGACGCTCATGGGCCCGCTGATCGACGAAGGCGCCGTCGACGACATGACGGCCGCGATCAAGCAGGCCAAGGAGGAGGGCGGTGAGATCCTTTGCGGTGGCAACCGCATCGACGGCAAGGGCGCGTTTGTCCAGCCGACGATCATCAAGGCCCACCGCGGCATGAACATCGTTCGCGAAGAGACGTTCGCCCCGATCCTGTACGTCTTCAAGGTCCGCGACTACGACGAGGCTCTCGAGATCCACAACAGCGTCGATCAGGGCCTATCGTCCGCGCTGTTCTCCACCAACCTCATCACCGCCGAACGCTGGCTCTCCGCGGCCGGCTCCGATTGCGGCATCGCCAACGTCAACATCGGCACCTCCGGCGCCGAGATCGGCGGCGCCTTCGGCGGCGAGAAGGACACCGGCGGCGGCCGCGAAGCCGGCTCCGACTCCTGGAAGATCTACATGCGCCGCCAGACGGTGACGATCAACCCCACGAGCGACCTACCGCTCGCGCAGGGCGTCGACTTCGGGGTCTAGCCGGGGTCGCTCGGGCGCGCTCCCTCACTTCGAGAGCGCGGACCTGGAGGTCCGCGCTCCCACCGACCCTAGGGGTTGGTCGGGAACTTGAGGTACGGGATCCGGACGCCCTGGAAGAAGAAGTTGTCGATGCGCAGCGCGTTGGGCGGTTCGAAATTCAAGCCGCCGCCGGCTGCGATGAAGTCGTTGTTCTCGACGCCGTCGCCGGAGACTCCGAGGCCACCGACGAGAACGCCACCTCGGTAGATCGGTATGGCGCCGGGGAACCAGATCAGGCCGTTCTGATAGTCGGGGTCCGGCGGGAGCGCTCCCTGGCGGGTGGCCTGGGCGGGGAACTGGTTGGCCACCGCGCGTCCGAAGAGCGGGCCGACCACGCCGGAGGTATCGATGCCCGGCGGAAAGAACGGCTGGGACAGGAACCCGAGGGCGGTGGTCGTGACCGCGACGCCGTTGATCGGATCGACGGGGAATCCGGGCCAGCGGTCGGCCGGCTCGGGGCCGCCGGGACGACTGTAGTACGCGACGGTCCTCGCCTTCGCGGGGACCACGTCGACCGCGTCGGTCAGCGAGTCCTCCATGCGGAAGTGGGCGAGGATCAGACCGCGAAGGTCGACGACGACCGCGATGATCTTGGATGTCGAACCCACCGGCAGTCGGATGGCGGACCGGTTGACGTCGGCCGTGGCGACGCTCTGGTCGATGATCTGCATCACCTCCGCTTGCGTGAGTCCGCCTGCATCCGGGCTCGCGCGCGGCCCGATGAGGTAGCCGAACGGGTCGATGACCCCGGGGGTGGGCACGACCAGCCAGGGCCCGCCGGGTGGCGGCGGCGGGGCGACGCCGACCACGGCGCCGGCGGGCAACGTTGCCTGCTCGACGTAGGGGAGGAGGATCCCGTTCAGGAAGATCGCACCCGCGAGCGGAATCTCGAGGAAGAAGTTCTCGTTGCCGGGGGCTCCGGAGCCTCGCGCTCCGGTGACCGCGGCGAACTCGGCCGCCAGCACGTCCGGATCTGCGGGTGCGCCGCCAGGCCGGATGAAGACGCCGACGCCGCCGACCAACCGCTGCATCGTGCCTTCCGCGTTGGTCTTGAATAGCGGGACGGCGCCTGGAAGCAGGGTGATGCCAGGGCTCGGGAACGTGCCGTCGATGTTCAGCGAGCGCGGGAATTCCATGCCCGCGTTGAACATGGTGGGCGGGACGGTGATCGCTGATTCGATAGGCGCACCGCGGTTGGTCGCGTTGATCTGCCACAGCGGGGCCTGGGGCGTCCCGGCGATGCCGGTCGTCGTCTGCTGGGGGGCGATGGCCGTCACCGGACACGTCCCGATACCCGACGTCGGGCACACGGACGGGATGAACGGTGCGCTGAAGGTCGCGGGGAAGTGGAACGACGAGATGAACTGCACGGTGCGCGACGACAGCGGTGCCTGGCTATTGGAGAAGAACGCGGTCGTTCGGGCGAGGCTGAGCGCGATGTTCGCTTCGTCCGTAATGATCGGGCCCGACGTACTGAACACGCCCAGCGGCATGCCGCGCCGATCGACGACCGCGACGTGAATGTCGGGGCTCGCAATGGCTGCGACGGCACGCGTGATGATCGTCTGCACCTCTGCCGCAGTTAGCGGAACGACGGTGCCGTAATTCGGCGAGAACAGGGCGTCGCCGCCGTCACCTCCACCCCCACAACCGATTTGCGTGGCGGCCAGAAGGATCAGCAGGGACAGCATGCCCAGACGCCGATGTGCGCCCGTGGTCTTCATGAGCAACTCCCCTTGGGGGCCGCACGGCAGCCCTCCCTCGAGACGCCCGCAGACTAATCCATGAATGGATGGACCGCCACTGTCTCGCGATGCGGTTGCGAGATGCGTCGTCAATTCCGTTGACCTGCTTGCGCCCCCCATTAGACTGACGCCGTCCAGGGGTGGGACGCCGGAGTGACTCCGTCGCGCAGTGTGGGCGAACCGTTAGTCACGGACAGTGGTCTCGACCATGACGACGGAGACGGTCCGTCGCGCCCCTCGGCGTGGTCTGGAGGGAAGCAATGGGGTGGATCACGAGACGGTCCGAGGGGTGCTGCTGCCTGCTGCTCGGGTTCGTCGTTGCGCTCGCCGGGTGTGCCGGTGCCGACCACCGTCCTCCTCCGTCGGAGGGCGTTCCAACACCGGAAGAACCCCGGACCGCGCCCCGGGATCCCGCCCGCGAGGACACGACGACGTCGACGTCTTCCACGGGCGCTTGGGGCGAACGAAGTTCGACGGGCTCCCTGGGTTCCACCAGCACGACCGGCGTGCAGGAGGAGCCGAAGAAGCAGGAAGAGCCGAAGAAGAAGACTCAGGAAGAGCCCAAGAAGGGCGACCCGAAGCCGAAGCAGGAAGAGCCCGCGAAGAAGCAGGAGGAGGGCACGCCTCCGCCCGCGCCGACCCCGCACTTCGAACCCATGCCGGACCGGTGGGCCATCGACCCCGCGGTCCTCATCGATCGTCCCTACGTGGTCAACAAGGGCAAGAGCCCGTGGGATCCCTACAACCGCAACACGTTGAAGGGTGACTACCCGATCATTGGCCAGGACATCTTCCTGCGTCTCGAGCTCGAGAGCTTCACGGTCGCCGAGACCCGCAACGTTCCGACGCCGACGGGGATTACCGGCCAAGGGCCGATGAACGAGAACTTCTGGGGCCGCGGCCGCCAGGACTTCGTCACCAACATCACCGCCCTGGAAGTCGAGGTGTTCCAGGGGCAGGAGTCGTTCAAGCCCGTCGACTGGCGATTCAAGGCCGTCCTCGCCATCAACCTGACCTACCTCGACCTGCAGGAGGTCGGCGTCGTCCAGATCAACCCCGCCGACGGTGACGACCGCACGACGGGTGACCTCTCGCTCGAGGAAGCGTTCTTCGAGGTCCACCTGGCGGATCTCAACGATCGCTACGACTTCATCTCTTCGGAGGTCGGCATCATCGAGTGGCAGAGTGACTTCCGGGGCTTCATCTTCGAGGACATCAACCTCGGGGCACGGATCTTCGGTAGTGCTGACGACGCCAAATGGCAGTTCAACCTGGCCTATTTCCACCTGCTCGAGAAGGACACGAACTCCGAGCTCAACACGTTCAACGAGCGTGGCCTCGACGTCCTGGTTGCGAACGTCTATCGCTTCGACTGGCCGTTCAAGGGCATCAATCAGACGGTCTCGTTCCACTACGCCCACGATGACGGCGACCTGTTCTTCGACGACAACGACTTCTTGCGTCGGCCGGCACCGATCGGCAGCTTTACGCCGCACGAGATCGATACCTACTACGTTGGGTACGCCGTCGACGGCCACATCGGCCGCATGAACCTCACGGGCGCGTTCTATCAGGTGTGGGGCAACGATCAGGAGGATCCGATCGCCGCTCGCGACCTGGCCATCAACGCGCAGCTCGCGGCGCTCGAGCTGTCCATCGACTTCGACTGGTTTCGGCTGAAGGCGTACGCGCTGTACGCGTCGGGCGATCAGGATCCGCGGGACGGCCACGGCAACGGCTTCTCCGCTATCCGGGATGCACCGGAGTTCGCGGGCGGGGAGTTCTCGTACTGGAACCGGCAGGCCGTTCCGCTGTTCGGGACGTTCCTGACCAACCGTTTGTCGCCGCTCTCCGACCTGCGTTCAACGAAGTTCGACGGCCAACAGGCCTTCGTGAACCCCGGGATCACGATCGTCGGCGTGGCTACGGACGTCGAGTTGTCGACGACCATTCGTCTGACGACGGGCATCAACTACCTGCGGTTCGACGAAACGAAATCGCTCGAGACGTTGGTGGAGCTCGAGAACATCGACACCGAGATCGGTACCGAGTGGTTCATGGGCATCGAGTATCGCCCGTTGCTCACGAACAACATCATCCTGACCGCGGGTGGCTCGGTTCTTCGGCCCGGCCGCGCTCTCCGTCAGATCTACGAGAGTGACGAGTTCCTGTGGCACGCGTTCGTAGAGGTGACCCTGACCTGGTAGGCGGGAGCCAACCCATGCGAGACATCATCCTGTTGACCGGCGTCGTCCTCGTGGCCGCGATCCTCATGTTCACGGGTTGCACCCAGCAGAAGGAATGGACCGCCTATCAGCGGGTCCCCGACGACCACGCCATTGTGGATGGTCAGCTGGTCAACGTCGGTTCACAAACCAAAGAGCAGATGCAGGCCAAGGACGAGGGCTGCAAGGCGTGCCATCTGAACGTCGGCGATCCGCACGCCCGGCAGTCCAACTTCATCGCGTGCGTCGACTGCCACGGCGGCAACGCGGCGGGGAAGACCAAGGAAGAAGCCCATCCGAAGCCGCGGCATCCAGAGGCCTGGATGCGCAACGGCAAGATGAGCTCGGCGAACCCTGAGCACAGCTTTGCGCTCCTCAACGACGAGAACCCGGAGTGGATCCGTTTCGTCAATCCGGGAGACCTGCGTGTCGCCAACGAAGCGTGTGGCGGCTGTCACCAGGCGGAGTTCATCAACGTCTCCAAGTCGCTGATGACGACGGCGGCCCACTTCTGGGGAGTGGCACCGTATTGCAACGGTATCGTGCCGTTCAAGCGGAGCGCGCTGGGCGAATCGTATAGCCGCGAGGGTATCGGGCAGAAGATCAACCTCGTCACGGATCCGCCCATGACTCCGGAGCAGATGGCGAACGAGAGTGTGTCGCCGTTCTTGCTGGCGATGCCGCGCTTCGAGGTGTTCCAGCCGGGCAACATCTTGCGGGTGTTCGAGCGGGGGAGCCGGCTGCCGAATCCAGCCATCGGGCTGCCGGACAAGGAAGAAGAGCCCGGGCTGCCGAACAACCGTCTGTCCGAGCGCGGGCTGGGAACCCAGCTGCGCATCGACTTCCCCGTGCTCAACGTCCACAAGACGCGGCTCAACGATCCCCACCTCTCGTTCCTCGGCACCAACGACAATCCCGGCGACTTCCGGTCGAGTGGCTGTTCCGCGTGCCACATGGTGTACGCGAACGACCGGAGCCCCATTCACAGCGGCCCGTTCGCGAAGTACGGCAACCGCGGGCTTACGTCGCCGTCGAACCCCGACCCGACGATCCCCAAAGACGAGCCCGGGCACCCGATCGCGCACGCGTTCACGAAGTCGGCTCCCTCGAGCCAGTGCATGGTCTGCCACATGCACCAGCCGAACTCGTTCGTGAACTCGTACTACGGGTTCACGATGTGGACCTACGAGACGGACGGCGACGTCCCCGGGAAGGACGGCCGAGCCCTGTGGCCGAAGGAAGGCAAACACCCGACCCATGAAGAGCTGGTCGAGTCCTTCTTGAGGAACCCCGAGGAAGCGGCGGCCCGCGGCAACTGGATCGAGCCGGAGTTCCTCGCCGAATCGAGCAGCATCAATGCCAACGCGAAGCACACCCAGTTCGCGGACTACCACGGGCACGGATGGATGTTCCGCGCGGTGTTCAAGATGGACCGGGTCGGCAACCTGCTCGATGCCGGCGGGGACGTCGTCCCGTACGACGACCCCGACAAGTTCAAGGGCGTGATTCCGTTGGTGGGGGCGCTCCCAGGAGAGGGTTCAGGCCCGGGCTCGGGAGCCGGCGGTTCGACGACGGACTCCGATCCCCATGCGGCCCGGCGGGCCGTCCACCTCAAGGACATCCATGCCGAAGTGGGGATGCACTGCTCGGACTGCCACTTCCTCACCGATTCTCATGGCAACGGCAAGCTCTATCACGAGTACCAGGCCGCCATCGAGATCACCTGCCGCGACTGCCACGGGACCGTACGCGAGTACGCGAACCTGAAGGGACCGCCGACGGGGCCCGCGGCGAGCGACGCGAGCGCCGGGTTGGGGGACATGAAGACGCCCGAGGGAGACGCGCGCTTCGAGTGGAAGGACGGTCAGCTCATCCAGCGTTCGATGGTCGAGGCCGGCAAGTGGTGGGCCGTGTCCCAGGTGAAGGACGCCGTGACGCCCGGAAACGCCAACTGGAACGAGAAGGCGGCGTGGGCGAAGACCGTCCGCGCCGACGGGTCGACGTGGGGTGCGGTGGACGACAAGTGCAAGTTGGCGCACAACGACGACAAGATGGAGTGCTACTCCTGCCACACGTCCTGGATCACGTCGTGCTTCGGTTGCCACCTGCCGCAGCGGGGCAACATCAAGGTCAAGATGAAGCACTACGAGGGTGATACGCTCCGCAACTTCGCGACGTACAACCCCCAAGTCGTGCGGGACTCGGAGTTCATGCTCGGCGTCGCCGGCGACGTGAAGGGAAACCGGATCGCGCCCGTTCGCTCCTCGAGCGCGGTGATGATCTCGTCGGAGGATTCCAACCGGCGTTGGATCTACCTCCAGCAGCCGACCATCTCCGCACCGGGCTACTCGAGCCAGGCGTTCAACACCCACTTCCCACACACGGTGCGCAGGACGGAAACCAAGACCTGCGACGACTGCCACCTGTCAGCGAACGAGGACAACAACGCCTGGCTGGCGCAGGCCTACCTGCTCGGCACGAACTCGGTCGGCCTCATGGGGCACTATGCCTATGTGGGGGAGGGCAAGAAGGGCTTCCTCGCCGTTCAGGTGACGGAGTACTACGAGCCGCAGGCGGTGATCGGATCCAACCTCCACCGCATCGCATGGCCGGAGGAGTACCACGAACACCAGGAGCGCGGGAAGGAGCTCGATCACAGCCATCATCATGATGGCGTGGAGATCCAGAGCGTCCAACACCGTGGCGAGTATCTCTACACGGCGGCGGGAGCCGGGGGGTTCCGGGTCTACGACATCGCCAACGTCGCGCACAAGGACTTCTCCGAGCCCCTCGTGACCGCGCCCGTCTCGCCGCTCGGGCAGGACACTCACGTCGAGACGACGTACGCGACGGCGGTCAGGCTCGGGTTCAACAATCCGATCAGCATGAACCGGACCTGGCGACCGGAGAACAAGGAGGTTCGGCCGCCGGAGGCGTCGGGGAAGGACTTCGGGTATCTGCACCCGCTGTATCGGTACGCGTACATCACCGATCGATACGAGGGGCTGATCCTCGTCGACGTGGACTGTCTCGCGGACGGTGATCCGCAGAACAACTTCCTCGAGCGTGCGGTGACGTTCAATCCGGACGGCATCCTCGACGGAGCCGAGAACCTGACCGTGGCCGGGGAGACGGTCTACATCTGCTGTCGGCGGGGGCTCGTTGCGGTGGACATTCGCGATCCGCTCAACCCGAAGGTCGTCTCCGAGATCGGGGCGCCCCATATCGATGCGCCCACGGCCGTGGACGTGCAGTTCCGATACGCGTTCGTCACCGATGCCGCCGGGCTCAAGGTGCTGGACGTCACCTGGCCGGAGCGGATGGGGGACCTCGCTCGGCAGAAGCCGCAGATCCCGACGCTGCCCATCGCCGATGCCCGCGACGTCTACGTCGCCAAGACGTACGCGTACGTCTCCGCCGGTGCGGAGGGCATGGTCATCGCCGACGTGACGAGACCGCTCGATCCGCGGAAGTTCCTGACCTGGAACGATGACGGCAAGGTCGACGACCTGAACGAGATCAAGGTTGCGACCACCAACGACAGCATGTTTGCGTACCTCGCGGACGGGAAGAACGGTCTGAAGGTCGTCCAGATCGTCTCGCCAGGGGACGGCGAACCTCGAAGCCCTTATGGATGGTCACCCCGGCCCGTTCCCACCCTCGTCGCGGAGCACCCCACCGACGGGTCAGCGACCTGCGTCTCCAAGGCGCTCGATCGCGACCGGGCGGTCGATGAGAGCGGGAATCAGGTGGCGGTGTTCGGTCGGATTGGCGGCCGACCCATGAACCTCGCCGAGCGTGAGCGGTTCTACCTGAGGAAGGGTGCGCTGTACCGCGTGACCAACCAGCCGACCACGAAGCCCGTGCAATCCGAGGCCAGCGCGAAAGCTCCGGCAGAAAGACCGTCCAAGCCGGCCAGTAGCGGAGGCGGACACTGAGCCGTCCGCGCCAAGTTGCCAACCGAGTAGAATGTCCGCTGCAATCGCGGGCTGAACCGCGGTTCAGGTGGGAGTCCGTCCGACATGAGCAGGTGGGAGCTGCGGGTCGAGGAGTCCGGTAGGCAACCGGTCACCATCCAGGGCAAGGTGGGCCTGAGAATCGGCCGCCATCCCGACAACGACATCGTGATCACGGATCCCAAGGCATCCGGATTCCATGCCGAATTGAGGGTGGATTCGACGGGTGCGGTCGTGATCGTCGATCTCGGGAGTACCAACAAGACCCGGGTCGAGACCGGCCCGATCCTCGGCGAGAACGAGACGTTCCCGGTCGCCGATGGGGTGAAGATCTTCGTCGGCCGCACGGTCATCCGCTTCATCGACCGGCAACCCCCGCTGGAGGATTCCGACGACTCGGAGGTCCACGACCCCGAGTTTGCGGCCGCGGAAACGGTCTACGCCGCCCCGGTCGATGCCGACGATCAGGCCGGGTCGGACGAGGACGGCGAGAACGCGGAGGACGCCGGCGACGCGGAGACTTCGGCGAAGGCAGCAGCTGCAGCGGCCGAGAAGAAGGCATCGGAGGAGCGGCAAGCAGCCGCCAAGAAGCGACTCAAGGAAGAGCTCTCGGCGGCGGAGAAGGTGGCGGCGGTGGCCTCCAAGAACGCAGCGGAAGAGAAGGCCGCCGCGGACAAAGCTGCCGCTGAACAGAAGGCCGCAGAAGAGAAGGCCGCTGCGGACCAAGCCACCGCTGAGCAGAAGGCGGCGGCAGAGAAGGCGGCAGAAGAGAAGGCGGCCGCGGACCAGAAGGCTGCTGAGCAGAAGGCAGCGGAAGAGAAGGCCGCTGCGGACAAGGCTGCCGCTGAGCGGAAGGCCGCGGAAGAGAAGGCTGCCGCTGAGCAGAAGGCCGCGGAAGAGAAGGCCGCTGCGGACAAGGCTGCCGCCGAGCGGAAGGCTACGGAAGAGCAGGCCGCTGCGGAGAAGGCTGCCGCTGAGCAGAAGGCCGCGGAAGAGAAGGCCGCTGCGGACAAGGCCGCCGCCGAGCGGAAGGCCACGGCAGAGAAGGCCGCCGCTGAGCAGAGAGCAGCGGCAGAGAAGGCTGCCGCGGACAAGGCCGCCGCCGAGCGGAAGGCCACGGCAGAGAAGGCCGCCGCTGA
>NZBC01000041.1 GCA_002687715.1 Planctomycetota bacterium
GAACATCCCGCGATCGAGTACCCACCTTGAGATTCTCACTCTGGCCTTGTGAACCGGTGGGAAGTCCAGGTCCGCTCCGGCGGCGAAGCCGTATCCGGACCCGGAGCGGACCTGGAGGTCCGCGCTCCCGGCAAAGCGGGCTGATTCACACGCTCCTGGAGGTCCGGGCGCCCAGGCAGGCGCGAAGCCGAGACGCGGTGGACGGGCCCTCCCGATCCTGCAACCATGACCGGTCCCACTCTCGAGGAGGCCTCCATGATCACCCGCATCGTCTGTCTCGTTGCCCTCGTAGCGCTTGCGTTGCCGGCCCAGTTGCCGTCTCCACCCAAGCAGCTCGAGAAGTTCGACGCCACGCTCGGCCACTGGACGGGCGAAGGCACGGTGGTCATGCAAAAGGGCATGCCCGAGATGAAATGGACCTCGCGGACCCATGCTCGCAAGATCATGGGCGGCCACTTCATCCGCGACGACACGCGCATCGATCTCGTGGGTATGCCGGGCAGCCTCTGCTTCATCAACTTCATCGCCTACGACACCCACCTCGGCCGGTTCATCCAGTACACGATCGGCAGCCACGGCCAGCTCGGCGTCAACGAGATCGACTGGATCGATGACCAGACGTTCGAGACGGTCCACACCAGCATGGAGATGGGCAAGCGGACGGTCGAACGCTGGATCCACAAGATCAGCGACGACAAGGTGAGCTACACCGGCCAGAGCGCCGACACGGGCGCCTGGTGGACCCACGTCAAGGGCACCAACGTACGCCAGAAGCAAGGCAAGACGATAAACCTCGACATCGCCGCGTTCATGGACGCCCCCGCCCCGGAAGAGATGAAGAAGCTCTCCGCCATGAACGGCCACTACGACATGGCCGGCAAGTGGGCGATGGCGCCCGAAAGCCCGATGCAGGACTTCGATGGCACGGAGAAGATCCGCTCTCTGTGGGGCGGCCACGTGCAGGAGACCGTCGCTGCCGGCTCCAACGATTACCAGGGCTACGGCGCGCTCGTCTGGAACGCCCGCGACAAGACCTACCGCCGGTTCCACCTGTCGTCGTTCGGAGGCTTCCACGGCGTCACCGAAGCGTCGTGGGCCGGTGAGGACGAGCTCTCGTTCACGCAGAGCGCGATCTTCATGGGTCAACGCATGATCAGTCGCTCCAATCTCAAGCTCGACGACCAGGGTCGCCTGCACTCGGTCAACGCATACGCCATGATGCCGATGGGCAAACCCTTCAACAGCTTCAAGGCGAAGTACACGCTCAAGGCGGCGAAGCTCGGCGGCAACTGATCCCGCCGTCGGGGCAACCGTTACCGGCGGAGCTTCTTCTTGAGAAACGCGCGGACGCGAGTCCACGCGGCCGCGGCCGCCTTCTCGTCGTAGCGCGCGCTGGACGGGTTTGCGAACGCGTGATTCGCATCGTAGCGGTGGATCGCGTTCGGCACCTGCGCGCGCCGTAGCGCCTTCTCGAACTGCGTCACCACCCGCGGCGGGATGCCACGGTCCTGATTGCCGAAGATGCCGAAGATCGTTGCGCGGACCGGCTTCAGCTCCTCGGGATCGGTCCGCAAGCGCCCGTAGTAGATCACCGCGGCGTCGAGCTCCGGGTGCTCCAGCGCAGCGCGAAGCGACCATCCGCCGCCGAAGCTCCACCCGATGGTGGCCCGACGAGGCGCGCGCACGCGGGCATCGTCCTTCAGGAACGCAAGCCCCCGCTTGACGACGTCCTCTCCGGCGGCCTCATCGACTCCTCGCATCAGCTTCAGCGCCTCGTCCGGGGTCGTCGCCACGGTCCCGCCATACAGGTCGACGGCGAGCGCAGCGTAGCCGTCCGCGGCCAGGCGATCCGCCCAGTGCTTGATATGGAGGTTGAGGCCCCACCATTCGTGGATGACGAGGACGCCAGCGTGCGGCCCCTCCCCTTTCGGCAGCGAAAGGTACGCCTTCCCCGCGCCCACCCCGACCATCTCCCCCCGCAGCTTCCGCTTCGATGCGTCGAGCTTCAGCTCGTGTAGCGCCTTGAACGCCGCCTCGTCCAGGACGCCAGTGTCCCCGGTGTCATCCGGCGCCTTGTCACCGCCGGTCTTCTTCAACCCCTGGATGATCTGGGTGAGATCCGCGCCGTGCGTACGCACGTTGACCTTGCGCGCGACGTGCCGGATCACGCCCTTCGGATCGACGATGAACGTAACGCGACGTGCGTACGGTCGCCCCTTCATCAACACGCCGTATTGCTTCGCGACATGAGTGCCCACGTCGCTCAGCAGGGGATACTTCACGCCCTGGGCCTTCGCGAAGGCGGCCTGGCTCTTGACGTCGTCGGTGCTGATGCCGCACACCTTCGCGCCCACCCCGCTCAGATCGGTCGCTGCGTCCCGCAGCGAGCAGACCTCAAGCGTTCAGCCCCCGGTTGAGGCTTTCGGATAGAACGCGAGCACCGACCACGCCTTCGGAGGGAACGCGTGCGCCGCTCCGTACTGGTCGTTGAGTCGGAAGGCCGGCGCGGCGTCGCCGACGCCGGGCCCCTGGGCCGCAACCAGGGGCGCGATCAGCAGACAGGCCAACGTGAGAAACGGCATCCGTGGGCTCATCGACAAAGGCTCCTCGGGTTGAGTCGGAGAGGCGGCGAATCCTAACCGCACGGAAAGAAAACGCCCTCCGGACCAGCGCCTGCCGCATCGATCCGAAAAACGGCGTCTGCGGAGACAAACCTACACGCATTCGGGGAATGAGCGGTATCCACGTCCCCCGGAGGTGCGAGTCATGAACATCGCAAGCCTGTTCGGTGTCCTCTTCTTTGCCGGGGCCATCTACAACCTGTTCACGGGTGATTACCCGAACGCAGCCGTCGGCGGTTCCGTCGGCCTCGCGCTTATCCTCATCGACGGCGGTCTGCAGGCGCTCGGTGATCTCAACCGCGGTGGATTCGCGCAGTGGCTCAGCGAGAACCGCCACGCCGTGCAGAACGGCGGGGCGACCTATCGCGGGGTCGAGATCCACCCCCACACCATCGTCCGATCGTTCGACGTCGCGGTGTCGGTACTCCTCGTTTCGTGGCGTGCGCACAGCCGCCCGTACGTGCCCGGGGCCGAGTTCGTCTGGCTGCGCGGGACGATCCTCACCATGCTCTCCCTCGCCCTCGGCTGGTGGGCCTTCCCCTGGGGCCCGGTGCACACCATCCAGGCCGTGGGAACCAACCTGGGCGGCGGACGGCGACTGCTGGTGGCGGAGGTCCTCCGGTCACTGGACGCGGCCGCCGCGAACGCCCGGACGGTGACCGCCCCCGTTGCGATGGCCGGAGCCTGATATCCGGCCGAGGGAACCGGAACACGAACGGACGCCGGAGCGTTATCCTGTCGTCTTCCCACTTTTTGCCGTTCGTGTTCCGGAGAGTCTCATGATTCGTATCGCGCTTCTCTGCTGCGGACTGGTCGCAGCGGGCATTGCCCAGGCCCCGCCCGCAGTCGTCAAGAAGGTCATTCGTGGCGGCGGCGCCCAGAACACCCGCGTGATGGAGCACCTCGATCAGCTCGTGAACGGGATCGGGCCCAGGCTCACCAGCTCGGACAATCTCACCAAGGCGTGCGAGTGGGCGCGGGAGAAGTTCAAGAGCTTCGGCATCAAGAACGCGCGGCTCGAGGAGTGGGGGACGTTCCCCGTCGGGTTCAACCGCGGTCCGTGGACCGGACGGATGATCAAGCCCGAGAAGCTGGCCCTCGAGTTCGGGACGCCCTCGTGGTCTCCGGGAACAAAGGGACCCCAGCGGGGTCCGGTTCGCATCGCGCCCGGCGACGCGGCGGAGCTGCGCCGCAACGCCGACCAGTTCAAGGGTGCGTGGGTCATCGCCCCCCGAACCATGACCGGCGGTCTCTCCGGTCGCCGGATCCGCCGCCAGGATCGCGAGAAGCTGTTCCGCGAGGTCGGCGTCCTCGGCGTACTGCGGGGCACGCGCGCCCTCATCATCACCAGCGGGAACAAGAACATCGACTGGGATGGCCTGCCCAAGATCCCGACCATCAATCTCACGGGCGATCACTTCAAGAAGATCAAGAGCCTCGCCGAGGACGGCCGCGACGTCGAGCTCGAGTTCGACATCCACAACAACTTCAAGAAGGGCCCGATCAAGCTCTACAACGTCATCGCCGAGATCAAGGGCAGCGACAAGCCGGACGAGCTCGTGATCGTCGGCGGTCACATCGACTCGTGGGACGGGGCGACGGGCACCACCGACAACGGCACCGGCGTCGCGACGACCCTCGAGGCGGCGCGACTGCTCATGAAGGCCGGCGCCCGCCCGAAACGCACGATCCGGTTCATGCTGTGGAGCGGTGAAGAGCAGGGCTTGCTCGGCTCCCGCGCCTACATCCGCCAGCACCCGGAAGAGAACGACCGGATCAGCGCGGTCCTCGTCCACGACGGCGGCACCAACTACGTCTCCGGCATCGCCGCAACCGACGCGATGTACGAGCCGATGCAGCGCGTTCTGAAGCCGCTCTTCGATCTCGACGAGACGATGAAGTTCAGCGTTCGCAAGGTGCGCTCGCTCCCCTACCCCATCGGGAGCGACCATGATTCCTACATCGCGGTCGGTGTCCCGGGGTTCTTCTGGAACCAGAAGGGTCGCGCCGTCTACCGGCGAACCCACCACACCCAGCACGACACGTTCAAGGCCGCGATCCCGGAGTACCAGGTTCACACCGCCAAGGTCGTCGCCATCGCTTCGCTCGCCATCGCCAACCTCCCGGACAAGCTCAACCGCACGGGCATGCGCCGTGCGAACCGCTTCTCCCGCCGCCGCATCTTCGGCGTGCGCTACGACGACAAGATGGTCGTGACCCGCGTCACCGAGGGCTCAGTCGCAGAGAAGGCCGGCATCAAGATCAAGGACAAGATCCTCCGCGTCGGCAAGACCAAAGTGAAGGACCGCTTCACCCTCGCCGAAGCCCTCAAGGACGGCAAGGTGAAGAAGATCGTCGTTCGCCGCGGTAACCGCGAGGTCACGCTGACGGCCAGGTTCGACTAGACCAAGCGCGTCCTCCAGAGCGTGTGAGGCAATCTGCTCTCCTGGGAGCGCGGACCTCCAGAGCGTGTGAAGCAATCTGTTCTGGATGGGAGCGCGGACCTCCAGGTCCGCTCTGACGGCGAAGCCGAATCCGGACCCAGAGACCTGGGGGTCCGCGCTCCCACCGGCCCAGAGCGGACTTGGAGGTTCGCGCTCCCGGAGGTTGCTAGGGCCGTTTCAGGTCAGCGAGTGCGTTGCTGGCTTCGTCCGCGACGCCAAGCCCCGGCTTCTCCGCGAACTGCTTCAGCAACGGAGCGCAGTCCTTCGTACCGATCGCCGCGAGTGCTTCGACCACCGCGCGGGCGAGACGCCGACGCGGACGTTCGGCGTCTTGGCCGCCGCGGCGGGACGTGCGGACGCGGGGGGTCGGAAAGACGAACGTCTCGGCCACCGCGCGAAGCGCGGGGACCCCATCCGCGGCCTTGCGACGCTCAGTCCCACGCACGAGATCACCAACAGTGCTCAGGAACCGCTCGTAGTCCGGGTACGCCCATTGGCCGCCGGACTTCCGCTTGGTGAAGCGGGCACCGAGGTCAGCCACGCATCGGGTCCAGGCCTTCGGCGTGGCTTCGGACGGGATGCCGCCAAGCGCGCGCGCCGCGGCGCCCACCACGACGAGATCGTCGTCGGCGAGCACCTTGTGCAGCGGCTTCGCGGACGCAGCCTCTCCCATCGCACCGAGCACCTCCGCCGCTCCCTTGCGAGTCCCCTGGCTCCGCTTCCTGCTCAGTCGCTTGGCGACGGCGGACGCCGCCGCCTTGCCCTTCAGTTGCAGGAGGCCTTCGACGGCACGGATCGCCAGCCCGCCGCCCGCATCGAGATCGGCGAGGAGGGTCTTCAGGTCGCGCGCCGCCGGGGGCTTGCCCGGATGGCCGAAGTAGCGGGTTTCCTCCTTCGTGGGCTTCGCGGCGAACGACGACAACGGCTCCTGGGTGATCGCGAATCGTCCCTTGGCACGACGCCCGGGTGCGACGGCGAGGCGACGCACATCGAAGTAGCGCCACATCTCGTCGCGGGCATCACCGGGCCAGCCATGTCCCGCGACCGGGATCTCGCAGTAGACGAAGTCCTGATCCCGACGGAGCATCTCGTCGGCGCACCGCCGGTCGCGATCCGGACCGACCACCCCATCGTCGGCGCCGTGATAGCAGTAGACGCCGGTCTTTGTGTCCTGGAGGTACTTCAGGTTCGGACGCCCGCCGCCCGCCGCCGGGCCGATCGCCGCCCACAGGTGGGCGTACCTCGGACCGAAGTGCCACGTGCCGTAGCCCCCCATCGAGTGCCCGGCGAGGTAGATCCGGTTCCGGTCGACGTTGAACGAGAGGCACATCTCCTCGACCAGCGCGCGGATCCACGGATCGTTCTCGCGCCGACTCCACGGCGCTCGGTTGGCCGTCGGACAGGCGACGATCCACCCACGACGATCCCCGTGCCGCTGGAACCAGCTTCCCATCGCGGACTCGCCCGACCCGTTGACGAGGTTGCCATTGGGGCCAGCTGGTCCGCCCCCGTGCAACCCGATGACGAGCGGCGTCGGCGTGAGGGGGTCATAGGTGCGCGGAACGAGCAGGCTGTAGGTGCCGGACGTCTCCACCGAGCGGAAGGTCAGCGGACGCTTGTCCTGTCTTCCCTTGGGTATCTTCGAGGACCGCACGGCGCGCTCGAGGTACGTGAACGCGCGGGTCTCTCCTAGCTTCACGAGCTCTTTGTACGCCGTCTCGCGCGCAGCGAAGTCCCCGGTCGCCAGATACGCGGCGAGCTTCTCCTTCAATGCCGCGTTGAAGCGTGGATCGGACGCGAGCAACGTCTTCAGGTGCTTGCCGAGCCCCTTCTGCGCCGCGGCATGGTCCCGATCCCGCAGCAGGACCTCGGTCCAGGCGTGGCGCACGAGTCCCTTCACGCGCTTGTGGCTCGCGATCGACTCGGCGAGCTTCGCCCACTCCGCGGCCGTCCCATCCTTCAACCGCACGGCCTCGCGCCAGAACGTGAGGTGGGGGTCCTTGTCATGCGCAACGCGCTTGACCTTCTTCTTCGGCACGCGCTCGGTCCCACGGACGACAGATCGAACCCGGGTCCGAAAGACGTTGAGCACGACCTCCTGGTCGCCCTCCTCCCAGAGGCGCCCCCGAAGCGGCTCTCCGCGCTTGAGGAACACGGTGTCCGCCTGGGCGGCGAGCGGGCCCACCCAGGTCAGGCAGAACAGGACAGCGAGGGCTCTGGGGAGGAGGTTCATGACCCCGGCGAGCATACGGCAAGGAGCCTCGCTTGCGGGAGGCGCGATCCCCCATTCGTCGGATGATCCGCCTAGCGCCGGGCAGGAGCATCGGCGAGCCGAGTCTGGGCTCCCCGGAACCCGGCGGGAGCTCCGGCCTCGACGATCCGCGTTACGCCTTCCTCGATGTCGAACGCGGTCACCAGCCGGGTTTGACCGCCCAGGACCCGCCCGACCTCGACGGACCCCGGGAGGACGGCGAAGATCTGAATGGAATCGTTGCGAAAGTAGGCTTGGTAGCACACCCGCAGGTCTCGGTCGGTGGACACGACCAGATCGTCGTTCGAGAACACGAGCACGGTCGCGACCTTCCGGGGTTCCCGCCAGGGCATGCGAAACTCGACGACGTCTTCGAGAACGTGGAAATCCTCAATACGTACGTGCCGAACCAACCCCCGCCGGATCGCTCCGAACCCGCCCAGGACGGTGACGGGTGCCTCCAGAACCGAGGGCTTCTGGTTTCCATCGACGAGAAGCGACAGGTAGACATGGTCCCGCGTTCGCTCGTCGCCCTCGCCGATCTTGGCGACGACGCGTCTCCGCACACCCGCCTCGATGCGACTCCAATCCGCAGGTGGCACGGACGCCAGTGTCTTGGGGAGATCGTGGCGTACTGACGGTGCGATGCGAACGCCATCCGGCGACGGTGGCGTTCGCACGCGGACCCACGCGACGTAGACCCCGATCCGCTCGCCGCGCAACTCATCGCGCTCGAACCGGGTGGTCAGGACCGGCGTGAACGGCGCGACCTGGACGGGGCCGTCGCCGGTCGCGGGCGCCGGCGACGCAGTCTCGGTTTCGGGGACTGCCGCTTCGTCCTGCATCAGCAAGGCCGCGAGCAGACCGCAGGCGATTACGGCCAGAGCCAGAAGCAGCCAACGTCCTCCTTGCATCAGCTCCAGCCTACTCTTCACGCCGCGTGGACACGACATGTCCGGAGTATGGAATCTGCGCCGCTCCCTACCGCATGAAACGCGGAGACGCAGCGGGATGGTAGTCTCCTCACTGCACCGCCCGCCGACAGGTCAGAGATGGAAACCGTCATCGTCAAGGGAGTCCGGCCCGACTCTCTCACCCCTCGCCAGGTCGGGCGGGCGTTCCAGACGCTGCTCGACGACGGCGCGGTTCTGCGCGTCGATGGAGATGCCCGCGACGACGCGGACTGGTGGCACGCGCGGCCCTACCGGCCGCGACATCGCGTCTCGCTCTTCGACATCGAGTACTACCTCGCGGGATACCGGCGCGACGACGACCTGAACTTCTTCGTCGGTTACGTGGCCAGCCGACCCGGTGAACGGGTCATTCGCCTTCACGCTCGCATCTTCTACAAGGACTCGTCGCTCGTGTGGCGCGTCGCAACGCACGTCATTCGCACCCCGGACGAGAACTGGATCGGCAAGGGCGACGTCAAGATCGAGAAACGCCCCGATGGGGAGTACCTCACGAGCGCGGAGGAGACGGCCAACCTCCCCTACGAGGTCCAGGGCGCGTTCGACGACATCAGCCGCGAGTCGTCGCCGAGCGTGTACGACGCAAAGGCCGTTCCGCTGATCCTGCGAAACGCCCCCAGCAACCGTCTGCGACCCTTCGACGACTTCACGCGTCCGCGACGACGCGCCCATGCCGAGTACCAGATCAATCGCGGACGCCCGATCGCCCGGTGCCTCCGGCCCGACGACCCGTCGTCGATCGAGTTCGCGCCCGGGTTTGCTCCGGACTTCAACTCGGGCGTCCTCGAATCGACCCGCTCCGGAAGCAAGCTCTACGGCGGCAAGGTGCGCAAGTTCCGCATCCTGTCCGTGAATCGCCTCGTGCAGTACCAGTTCGTTGCAACGCCAACCCATGTCTGGATCGACCACCCACAAACGATCACCACCGAGGTGATGAGCTATGGAGTCCGTACGGTCGACGTGCTCGCTGCGGAGGAGATCACCATCCCTGGGTTCGAATTCCACTACCTCGACGAGACGGAAGACCCGCCCGAGTGGCACTCGCAGATTCCGGTCGGGTTCGCGGGTGAGCCAAGCGAGTTGGACCCCGCCCGCGCCGACGCCTCGCCCTGGATCGAACGCATGCAGACGATCCGCGAGTTCCGCCGCAAGGTCCTCAAGCAGAACCGCCGCAAAGCGCCGCCGCGCCCATGACGCCGGGTGGCCGGGGGCTTTTCCCTGAGCCGCCGCGGCCGGAACGGCGTGATCGAGGAGCGTCACTGCCGCGGGCCACGTCGCGCGGTAGGGTCCCTTCATGTGGATCGTCGTCGCACTCGCTCTTCTGATCGCACCCCTCCCCGCGCAGCTCTCGTTTCGCTCCACCGTCACCTTCGGCGACAGCCTGACCGCGAACAGCACCGAGGAAGGCCTCCCCGCCCGCTTCGCGCGGCTCTTCGGCAAGGACCCGATGGAGGCCGTCTTCGACAAGGCGCGCGGACCGAAGGACCGGCTGAAGAACTACGCAGCCGCTGGCTCCGTCGCCTCGGGTATCCCCCGACAGTTCACCCGCTACCTGCTCGACCGCCAGAAGAAGCAGGCCCCCGAAGCAACGTTCGTGAGCTACCAGACGGGTGGGAACGACATCATGCGCGGGTTGTTCTGGATGATGCTGGGCCCTCCCGGCAAGTCACGCCGCATCGACAAGAAGCTAGACGCCCTGATCGCCCGCATGCGCACGCACATCGACGGCGCCGGCCGTACGCACCCGAAGGCCGTGATCCTGGTGTGGACCATCCCCGACATCACGATCGCCCCGGGCGCGACCTGGGTCGGCAAGCGTCGAGGCGACCACGTTCGAGCCCACATCACTCGCGTCAACGACGCCATCAAGAAGGAGGCGGGGCACTTGGAAAACGTCGTCCTTCTCGATCTCGAAGCGATCTGGAAGAAGATCCAGAAGAAGCCACCGGTCATCATGGGGCGGTCGGTCAAGATGCCGCCGGCGAGCGGTGAGAGAGATTGCTTCTTCGCCGATCACCTACATCCGTCCGCGCTTGGGAACGTCCTGCTCGCGAATCACATCATCAAGCTGCTGAACCGCAAGTTCGGAACGAAGATCCCGAGCTACACCGAACGTGAGATCGCCGTGATTGCAACGAAGTAGCAGATCGCCGCCGCCTACTTCGGCGGCCCCTTCTTCTTCACGTCGAGCGGCTTGATCCGCAGGTTGCGGAACTCGCAAGGATGACTCTCGGACTGCAACGAGATCGTTCCCTTGCTCAGCAGCAGCTCTCCCTTGGCCGCTTCGATCAACGCCTGGGCACCGCTATCGCGCGGGTCGAGCTGCGGCTTCTGGTATTCGAGCACGACCTGGCCGTCGATCTTGTGACGGATCACCTCGGAGCCCTTGACCTCGATCTCGACCGTGATCCACTGCTCGCCGTGATAGGTCTTGGACTTCGAGTTGATGCAGTGACGTCGGACGAGCTTGTCCTTCATCACGACGTTCGTCCCGGGCGTGCAGAGGTTGCAGGTCGAGCGCTCGTCCTTCCCGTTGCCGCCGAGGAGCTGGATCTCGATCGAAGCCGGGAAGTCCTGGTTCTTGCCCATGCTCTTCGCAGCCTGTCCATGAACCATGATGCCGCTGTTGCGAAGCGCCCAGCCCGGACCACCCTTCACCTGCTTCCCCGTGAACCGATAGTCCAGGCGGAGCAGGTAGTGGCCGTACTCGTGCGCGTAGAACAGGTGGCCGAATCGGCGATCGAACTTCTCGTACGCGTCGTAGGCCACCTTCAGTACGCCCTTCTCGACGCGGAAGGTGTTGCCGAAGTTCTCCCCGAGCGCGTACCCGCGGATCTTGGGTGTCCATCCCGTGAGGTCCTTGCCGTTGAACATCTCGATCCAACCTGTGCCCTTGGTCGGACGGCTCGTGGGCGGGTCCTGGGCGGGGAGGCTGGCCGCGGCGATCACGATGAGGATCAGGAGTTTCATGGCTAGGTTCCGTTTGTCCGGTGAGGGAGGGCGCCGACCGTATCCCGAGGCGGCGGAGCGCGTCAAACCCGGTTGCCATCCGAAGCCCCCTGATGATCAGGAGCTCCGGAACCGACGGAGTCTCGCCCCCCTGACTCCGTACACCCCGCCACGCAGCCGCGCGGCTCGATCCACTACGAGCCCGACCCCATTGCACGCAAAGGAACCAGGCCCATGATCCGTACGTTGATGGTGTTGACCGTCGCATTGTCCGCCGCGCATGCAGCAACCCCACAGTCATCCGGAATCCGGGGTGGGACGGGCTCCGGCCAACCCCCCCAGCTCTTGCACGCCAGCGACCCCCCGCCGGCGTCGATCGACAGGTACATCGTCATCTCGGCACACGCAGAGGTGCGCATCGCGCCGACCATGCTCCGAGTCGTGTTCGCCGTGACGACCGAGGCTCCGATCGCCGCGGATTGCCTGAAGCTGATGCGCAGTCGCATCGGGGCCCTGACGCGGGCCGTCGGTGAAGAGGGAGTAGAGCCGTCGTCGATCGTCAGCGACTACATCTCGCTCCTGCCGGTCTACGCGTGGAAGGTCGAGAAACAATCCGGTCGGGACGTCGCCGTCGAGCGACGTGTCAGCTCCATCCTGCAGCACAACGTCCACGTTCAGATACCCAGCGAAGCGAGAGCCCAGGCGGTCATCGCCCGTGGACTCGAGGCCGGGTTCGGCGACGTGATCGCCGTCGACCACTGGAGCTCCGAGCTCGAGAAGGCCCGGGCCGATGCCCAGGAGAAGGCGCTCGCCGAAGCACAGCGGAAGGCGCGGCTGCTCCTGGACCCACTGTTCACGGCGCGACCCCTTCCCATCAACATCCACGAGCACACCACCGTGGTGTACCCCAAGGATCTCTACCGGTCGGTCATCAACGCCTACGAGAGCCAGTTTCGCAACGTCAGCTACAGCGGCCGGCTCCCCACCATGGCGGTGCACCGGCCCAAGAACACATACCTCGAGGGGTTCTTCCATCCCGTGGACGTGCGGGCAGGGCGCCTCCCGATGAAGCCGGAGATCTCGGTCGTGGCGACGATCAAGATCTACTACGCCTCTCCGGCTCGGCAGGACGCTTCCGATCCGAAGACGCCGGGCAAGCCGAAGTAGCCCGGAGGCGGACGTCCGGTCGGCCTAGCGGACCTGCCCCGCCCGGGTAGAATCTCGTCGTGAACTCGACCCGTCTCTCACCCGACCAGGACGCCTGGAGCGTTCTCCGGGTCCTGCGTCGCGGGTTCGAGACGGAGCCGACGTCGGAGCGGCAATCATGACCGGGTGTCCGGACGCGGCGGCCCTGCTCGAGTTCGTCTCCGGCGAGGCGCCCGGGCTCGACGCGCACGTCTCGACGTGCACGAAGTGTCATGAACGAGCGACGGAGCTGCGCAAGACCCGCGGCATGCTCAGCGACCTCGCCGACGCCTTGCGCGACGAAGCCAGCGACACCCTTCCCGCCCGCGTCGGGTCCTATCGCATTCTCGGTGGCATTCGCGAGCACGGCAGTATCCTCGTATTGCGAGGGTGGGACGACCAGCTCCGCGCCCACGCCGAGATCCACCTGGGCCGTCGCGAAGACGATCGCAGCGAACGCCGCGCGCTCGTGGCGCGGGCGAAGGTAGCCGTCGATGGGACGGCCGAATTGCTCATCGCGGATGTGTTCGACGACCGACTCTATTTCGTTGCGACACCCGGCGCCGATGTCGACGCCGTGGTGAGCTCGGTCCTCGACGCCCGGTCGCACATGTGACGATCCCCGGTGGGGCCCGTACCCCACGGCGGGAAGCTCGTATTCACGCCGAGACCGCGGGCGAACAAGGAACAGACGGAATACGCTGACCGCCACCTCTTGAGGAGTCGCGTCATGACCGCCCAGAACCCGCTCGACAAGATCAAGCACATCGTCGTCGTGATGTTCGAGAACCGCTCGTTCGATCACATGCTCGGCTACCTCTACGCCGACCAGAAGAACGTCTCCCCGCTCGGGCGCCCTTTCGAGGGCCTGACGGGCGACGAGAGCAATCCGGACGCCGATGGAAATGCGGTGAAGGTGTTCCCGATCGACGCAAAGGGAAAGCACCCGTATTTCATGCCCGGCTCCGATCCGGGTGAGGGGTTCCTCAACACCAACTCGCAGCTCTTCGGGACCTGGAAGCCGACCTCTCACACCAAGGCCACAGGCCAGGGCTTCATCACCGACTACGCGTCGACGTTGAAGTTCGAGCACCAGGTGAAGATGGGCATCCTCGAGGGCACCGAGCCGAGCGACATCATGGGCATGTACACGCCCGACCTGCTGCCCGTACTGTCGGGACTCGCGAAGGGCTACGCGGTCTGCGACCGCTATCACTGCTCCGTACCGACCGAGACGATCCCCAACCGTGCGTTCATGCACCTCGCGACGTCCCAGGGCATCCTCCGCGATTTCGACGAGACCACGCACAAGCCCTATCAGTACACGGCACCGAGCATCTTCGGGAGTCTCTCCAAGCACCATCGGACCTGGAAGATCTACGGCTACGACGCGATGCCGCTGTCGCGAGAAACCTGCTCCGACATCACCCACGACCCCCTGTCGCAGTTCGGCAAGTTCAAGGACTTCCAGGCGGACGTCGCGTCCGAGACGCTGGCCGGCTACACGTTCCTCGAGCCCCAGTGGGGCTCTGACGGCAACAGCCAGCACCCCAACTACGACGTCTCGCTGGGCGAGCAGTTCCTCCACGACATCTACACGACACTCCATGGGTCGAAGCTGTGGGCTGACACGCTGCTCATCATCAACTTCGACGAACACGGCGGCTGCTACGACCACGTCATCCCGCCGGCCAACGCGGTACCGCCCGGCCCGCCGCCACCGGGCGGGAACGAGTACGATTTCGACTTCACACGCTTCGGCATCCGGGTTCCCTGCGTGCTCGTCTCACCATGGATCGAGGCCGGGACGGTGTTCCGCCCGGCGGGAGAGACCCCGTTCGACCACACGTCGATCCTCGCGACGATCGAAGCGAAGTGGAACCTCCCGCCCCTCACCGAGCGCGACAAGGCCGCCCCGCACATGGGCGGCGTCCTCACGCTCTCCGAGGCGCGGACGGATGACCCGATCGCCGGAGTGACCCCACCGTCGAGCGGAAGACCGGCCAAGGCCGATGCCGCGCCCAGTCACCTGCACCAGGTTCACGCGGGGTACCTGCATCACCGGCAAACGGGCGGCAAAGGCCCGGCGCCGACCTTCGCCACGGACGCGCACGCGAAGAAGTACATCCACGAGCGAGAGCGGGCGAGCGAGGCCGGCGGCGCCTCGAGCGGGGCGAGTGGATAGCTCGATCTCCTCCCCGATCCTGGCCTGACCCGCCGACCCGGCTCTTTTTACGCCTGGGATGTTCTCCTTCTGGTCGATATGATCCAGATCATGCGTCGCCGTCCGTGCTCTGCGGTCACCGCCATGCTGCTGCTGGCGCTGATCCCTCTCCTCTTCCCAAGGGGGATGCGGCTCTCCGTCTGCTTGCAGCGCCACGAGCTGCAGCTGAGCGGAGTTGGCGAGGTCGGCTGTCCCACGGCATCCAAGATCGCGAACGAAGGCCGCGAGGCGGCCGGCGAGAGCTGCTGTGGCCTCCCGGTCGAGTCGACCTGCTGCTCCGGGGCAGGAGAACCGCGGAACGACGACGACCCACGCGATGGTGGCGAACGCTCTCCGAGCCGATGCCGGTGCTGCATCGAGCTCGCGACGTTCGGTGGCGAGCCGACGATCGCGCCCAGGGATGGGGTCCCGCAGGCGGCGCCCGCGCTCCTGGCCACGCCGCCGTCGAGCGCCATGCGCTTCACGACCGCGTCGCGTTCTTCCTCACCTGACGACTTCCCCGGCCGATCGCACGCACCGCCCGCAGCGTCCTTCGCGATCCCGCTCCTGATCTGATCCGCTTCCTCCGCTCTGGCTCCCGGTATCCACCGAGGATCCGAAGTCTGTACGCCCTCACCGGCGGAGGAACCGATCAATGCACATCCGGTCACCACGGGACCACTGTGTCCCGACGACAATCTGTTCGTGGATTCCGGCAGGCGCTCTGCTGCTGCTCGCAGCGTGCACGACGCCACCTCCGGAGCCCCTCGCCCCAAGAGACCTGGCCCGTGAAGTCGCGATACGCGCCGACACGCCTCGAGAGGTGCTGCTCGCGGCGCTCGCGCTGCACGATGCGCCGCCCCTCGGACTGGCGTTGCCAGCGGACCTCGACCCGAAACGGGACGCGGATCGTGACGTCTTCTGGCACGCCCACGCCGTCGCGTTCGCGCCGGTCGTTCGTGCATCGCGTCGGGCCTGGCGCGCCGTCCAGATAGACGAGGGCGCCGCCGGCAATCCGGACCGCCCCGGTCTGATGTATCGCATGGAGGACGGAGGCGAGCCCGATCGGCAGAACGACGTCCGGGCGACCGTCGATCTGCTCGGGCTGTTGGGCCTCGGACCAAAGGCGGCAGAACGCGAACTCGCCGCCGAGGTCACGGGGCTCGCCCACGGCAAGCTCGAAGAGGCGGTCTGGAGCGCTGCATTCGCCGTGGACCGCGCGCGGGTCCGCCTCGCGGCGGCACGACAGTTCCACGCCTCACTCGAGCAACACCTCATCTCGGCGCGCGCCGGCCTGCGCCGGATTCGCATGTTGCAGGAGCGGGGCCGCCTCGGCGAAGGACTCGTCAGCCGGGCCCAGGCCGTCCTCGCCTCGCTCGAGACCGACCTCTCGTTCCTCGCGCGCGACGTCGCAAGAGCGCGCGAAGCGCTCGCCCATGCGGCCGGCGTTCCTGCCCACGCAACCGCGATCGAGACGCTCCACGACGACCTCATCGACCGCGAAATCACCTTGCCCCTTCACGTTCCGAAGGCGACGGAGCTGCTCGTCTCGGTGCCCACGCTCCGATCGAGACAGCTCGCGTATGCCGTGGCTGAGGCGCGGTTGCGGGCCGCCGCCGCCGAGTGGTGGCCTCGGCTGCAGATCGGCCCGCACTTCAAGATCCGCCCCGACGAGCTTCTCTCCGGTGGCGTGGTCTCCCTCGACCTTCCATGGCCCGCCACGGTCGAAGCGAACATCGATGCCGCGGTCGAGCGCCGCACGCAAGCTCGGGAGGCGGTGGTCGACGCGCTCGCCGCTGCGGTCGCGTCCGTCGAAACCCGGCGGGACGAGCTGCGGTACGCGCTCGAACACCGCACCCACCACGCCCGGCGGCTCGACGTCGAATCGGCCCGCGCGTGGCGGGCAGCGCGGGCGCGACTCGAGGTCCTCGAGGGCGCTGACGTGGTCGACACCTGGATCGACGCGCTGCAGCTGCGAGCCAAGGGCGCCCTCGCGCCGACCGGCGCGGCGCGGCACGTCCTACTCACCGACCTGGCCTATCGCGAGATTGCGGGCAAGCTACCCGGGCTCGATGCGGGACCTGCCGCACCCGGCCGCGGAGCGGGCGCAGGAGGTTCGCCATGAGCATTCCGAATCGCAGCATCGACCTCGAAGCGCTCGCCCGCTCCGACTCGGACGCAGATGCGGTGCCGGCTCCGCGCCGCCGCTGGCTGTGGGGGCTCGTTCCGATCCTGCTCCTCGCCGGCTTCGGCATCGTCTTCTTCGACAGCGTGCGCACGCTCTTCGAAGATGCCGTCATCGTGACCGTGGTCCGACCACGCCCGGCCACGGTAGACGGGACCACCGGCCCCGGCGACATCGTCTTCCAGACCGCAGGATGGATCGAACCCGATCCGTTCGCAATCCGAGTCACGGCGCTCGCGGAGGGTGTAGTCGCCAAGATGCTCGTCGACGAAGGCGACACGGTGAAACCTGGCGACCCGGTGTCCGAACTCGTCGACGACGGCGCCCGTCTCGCCCTCGACCGCGCCGACGCCAAGCATGGGAAGGCCGTGGCCGCGCTCGCGTCCGCCAAGGCGGAGGTCGACAACGCGACGGCATCCTTCGAGGCTGCGCTCGAGGTCACCGAGGCCCGTGACACCGCCCGCGCCGACCTCGAGGCTCGACGCGCGACGCTCACGAGTCGAGAGAACGCCGTCATCGAGTCCCAAGCCGCCATCGACGTCGCGAAGAGCGAACTCGAAACGCAGCGCTACCTGCGTCGCGAGCAGGCGGTGGGACCCTGGCAGGTCGAGTTGGCGGAGGCGAAGCTCAAGGAAGCCCAGGCTCGCCGCCTGGTGCGCGAAGCCGACCGGGCGAGCACCAGCGCCGAGCTCGACCACGCACGCGTCGGGCTGTTGAAGGCGGAACGCGACTTCGAACTCCGCTTCGAAGAACGACTCCGGGTCGCCCTCGCCACGGCCGGAGTACCGGAGGCCGAAGCGGCCGTTCGCGAAGCCGCCGCAGCCGTCGCGGAGGCCCGGCTACGGCTGAAACGCATGACCGTGATCAGTCCGACCGGGGGGGTCGTGCTCACCCGCGACGCCCAGATCGGCAGCGTCGTCGGGCCCGGCGCGACCGCCTCCGCGGTCTGCCACCTCTACGACCCGAATTCGCTGCGGGCCCGGGTGGACGTACAGCTGGGTCAGGCGACCCGAGCGTCGCTCGGACAGCGCGCGGAGATCCGCTGCGACGTGCGACGCGACAAGCCCTACACCGGACGCGTCCTGCGCGTGATCGACCGCGCCGACATCCAGAAGGTCACCCTCGAGGTGCAGGTCCGGATCGAGGATCCCGACGGGCGCCTGAAACCCGACATGCTGTGCCACGTGACGGCATATGGCAAAGCCGAAGCGAACGAGACGAGCGAACCACGAGCGACCATCGTCCGGATTCCCACGCGGTGCCTCGTCGGCGAGAACGCGGTGTGGGTCGTCGACGGGCTCACTGGCCGGGCGACCCGCCGCTCGGTCAAGACCGGTACACGGCACGGCGACGAGATCTACGTGCTCCAGGGACTCAACAGCACCGACAAGGTGGTCGACCGCGGGGCCCATGGCCTGACCGAGGGTGCCCGGGTCGAGGTGGAGGACACACGATGAGCTTCGTTTCACTCAATGGCGTAACCAAGTCCTACCGGCTCGGCGAGCACGTCGTCACGCCGCTCGCGGACGTCAGCCTCGACGTCGGCGAGGGCGAGTTCCTCGTGTTGCTCGGTCCCTCGGGCAGCGGCAAGAGCACGCTGCTGAACCTGGTCGCGGGGATCGACCGTCCGGATTCCGGCACGCTCCGGGTCGGGGGCACCGACCTCGCGTCTCTCAGTCGATCCAAGCTCGCGAACTGGCGCGCGCGCACGGTCGGCTACGTCTTTCAGGACTACAGTCTCGTGCCCGTTCTGACCGCGTACGAGAACGTCGAGGTCCCGCTCTGGCTCTTCGGCATGAGCAGGGCCGACCGGCATCGCCGTGTCTCGGTCGCGCTCGAAGCAGTCGGGCTATCGGACCGCCACCGCCACCTGCCCAAACAGCTCTCGGGCGGCCAGCAGCAACGCGTCGCGATCGCACGCGCCATCGTCGCTGACGCTCCGTTGATCGTCGCCGACGAGCCAACCGGCAACCTCGACGCCGAGTCGGCACAGGACGTCCTGCACCTCCTCGAACGCCTCAACCGCGAACGGGGCAAGACCCTGCTCATGGTGACCCACGACATTCGCGCCGTAGCCCGCGGAACCCGGGCGCTCCGGCTCGACAAGGGCCAGCTGCACGCGCTTGAAGAGACTGTGTCATGACCGTGCGCGACACGATCCGCATCGTCCGCAAGAACCTGTGGCGGCGGCCGCTGCGCACGTTGCTCACCACGCTCGGGGTCGGTCTCGCCGTGATGCTCATCGTCGGCATCGAAGCGTTCTCCGCGGGTATGGACCGCGCGCTCCATTCCGGCGAGAAGGCGCGCACGCTCGTCGTGTACCGCAAGAACCGCTATTGCCCACAGACATCGTTCCTCCCCGAGCGGTACACCAAGGAGATCCGGTCAGTGCCAGGCGTGACTTCGGTCCTGCCAGTGAAGGTGTTCCTGAACAACTGCCGCACCAACCTGGACATGATCACGTTCCAGGGAACCCCGGTCCGGGACATGCTCGAGGCCCGCCGGATCGAGCTGATCGACGGCGACATCGGTTCGTTCGTGGCGGAACCCGACGCAGCCATCGTGGGTCGCGACTTCGCGCGGCGCCGTGGGCTCTCGGTCGGTGACAAGTTCCGCTTCGGCGAGATCGTCGTGAAGGTTGCGGGTGTATTCCGGTCGCCGGATTCGACGCAGGAGGCCGTCGTCCTCACTCACCTCGAGTTCCTGCAGCGGGCGGGCCCCGTCAACCGTCTGGGAACGGTCACGCAGTTCGAGGTGAAGATCGACGACGCCACGCAGGCAAAGGCCATCTCCAAGGAGATCGACGACCGGCTCGCCGCGGCAGAGGAGCCGACCCACACCCGCCCCATGTCCGCGTTCCTGGAGCGAGCGACGCGCGACCTGCGCGAGATCCTCCGCTTCGGACGGCTGTTCGGGGTCGCGTGCGTGCTCGTAGTCGTCGTGCTCGTCGCCAACACGATCTACATGGCCGTGAACGAACGGCGTCGCGAGCTCGGCGTGCTCGGCGCGATCGGATTCCGCGCCCGCGACTTCGCCGTCATGGTGCTCGGCGAGGCATCGGTGATCGCGGTGATCGGAGGTCTCCTCGGACTCGGCGCGATGTACGCGGTCATCGCATTCACCGGGGTCGCGATCGGCGTCGAGGGCATCCAGGTCGGGTTCGTACTCTCGGGTCCGGTGATCGCGACGAGCCTCGCGGTCACTGCAGGCGCCGCGCTCGTCGCGAGCCTCGTCCCCGCGCTTCAGGCCGCGCGAACGGACGTCGTCAAGGCCATCCGGAGCGGAGGATGATGCGGCAGCTTCCATTGCATCACGCGATCCGGAACGCAGGCCGACGTCCCGTGCGGAGCCTGCTTCTCGTGTTCGCGAGTGCGCTCGTGGCCGGACTACTCGTCGCCACCAGCGCGTTCGTGCGGAGCCTGGAGCAGAGCCACCTCGGATCCTCGCCAAAAAACACCGCCATCCTGATCTCCACGTCGTCGGAAAACGACATCATCCGGTCGGCCATGAGCTCCGCCGTAGCCGAGCTCGTCGCCGCGGACGTCCCCGGCGTCGTTCGAGTGGGCGGCGTGCCCGCGTCGTCGCCCGAGATCCACATGGGCACGGACCTGAAGCTCCCCGGCGATGCGCAAGCGTACCCGGCCTTTGTACGGGGTGTCACGGAACGCGCCTACCTCGTGCACGACGCGGTGACCCTCGTTGCTGGACGACTCCCCGGCCCTGGCGAGGCGCTCGTCGGGCGCCTCGCCGCTGCGAAGAGCGACCTCGAGGAAGACGCGCTGCGCATCGGCAGCCAGATCGAGATCGAAGGTGGGACATTCACCGTCGCCGGAACGTTCGCCGCGCCCGGCACCACCATCGAGTCCGAGATCTGGCTCCCGTTGGCGGAGCTCCAGGGGCTCGCACAGCGGGACGACGTCTCCTGTGTGTTCGTGAAGGTCGGCACCCAGGACGACCTGGCCGACGTCGACTACTTCGCGACGCGCCGGCTCGATCTCGAGTTGGAGAGCGTCCCGGCCGGCGAGTACTACGCCGCTCTCGCCGCCTACTTCGAGCCGATCCTCGCGCTCGCGTGGGCGATGGCGATCCTCATCGGCATCGCTGCGACCACGGGCGGTGCCAACACCGTGGTCGCGGCCGTCCAGGAGCGCATCCGCGAGCTCGGGACGCTGCGCGCCATCGGGTTCGGCGGCTTCGCCCTCGGCATCGGCGTCCTCCAGGAGATGCTCACGCTCGCCCTGGCGGGTGCCCTCCTCGGACTCGTCGCCGCGCGCGTCCTCCTCTCCACGGTGTCCGTGAGCATGGCGATGACCGCGTTCCGCCTCGAGGTGGATGCCGTCAGCGTCCTCGTCGGACTCCTCGGCATCGTCATCATCACCGTGGCCGGCGCGCTGCCGGCCCTGATTCGTATCCTGCGACTTCCCGTCGCACGCGCCATCAAAGAGAGTTGATCCCGAAAGGAAGCTCATCATGTCCACTCGTCTCCTCGTTGCTCTCATCGCGATCGCCTGCGCCGTCATCCTCCCCGCCTGCGGCGGCGACGACACCTCATCCTCCGATGCGCCGGAGTCGGGCACATCGAAGTCGGGCCCACCGAAGCCGGACACACCCAAGCCAGACACACCCAAGCCAGGCACACCCAAGTCCGCCATCCCCGAAGCCCGCTGGTCGAGCACCCCCCTCGCCAACGCCGAGCCCGTCGGCAAGGTCCGCGCCGACGCCAAGGACGGCGCTGAGGTCATCATCTCTGGCAAGGTCAAGCAGTTCGTCGAGGGCCGGGCCGCCCTCACCCTCGTCGACATCAAGCTCAAGTCCTGCGACCAGCTGGAGGGCGACAACTGCGAGACGCCCTGGGATTACTGCTGCGTAGACCCCACCGAGATCGCTGCCAACGCGATCACCGTCGAGGTCCGCAGCAGTGACAACCGCCTCATCCGCGAAGGCCTCAAGGGCTTCCACGGCCTCGACCACCTGCAGACCCTCTCCGTCTGCGGCAAGCTCTCCCGAGATGACGCCGGCAACGTCACCGTCGTGGCAACGTCGATCTACCGCCAGTAGCGGACGGGACGGTGGCGCGGACCTGGTCCGGGTCCAGTCGCCACCGGAGCGGACCTGGAGGTCCGCGCTCCCATCAGAGCAGGTTGCTTCACACGCTCTGGAGGTCCGCGCTCCCCAAGAGAGCTAGGGGACCAGCAGCAGCGGGAACGCGTTGCTTACGAGCCCGATCGTCCCCAGCCCCGGGTTCACTGTCGCATAGGCGAAGTCGAAGCCGACGCCCGCCGCCGCCACCGGCAGCGGCGGGATGGTGATGGTGGCGACGGCACGGCCGAGGCCATCCAACGTGCCGATGGTGTTGCCGAGCGGGGGCAGATTCGCGTTCTGGATCGAGTACAGGAACGTCGCGTCGGGGTTCAGTGGAAGCACGAAGCCACCGCCCAAGTTGATGCCAGGCAACGTCCCGCTCGACGACACGAGGAGGGCGTAGGCATCGTTGCCAAACGGGCCGCCCGTCGAGAGTCGGAACGTCTGCACCCCACCCGTCGCGACGGAGATCGTCTGTACATCCGAGTTGAGTGGCTGGTAGTCCGCCACGAGCGTGCCGGTCAACGTGAGCGATCCGGTCGCACCCGTAGCCGGGTCCATGAACGTGAACGACGCGGATACCGGAGTATTGATCACGAAGCCGGTCGGGGTCGACGTGAGCGCTCCGGTCACTACCTGCGGAGGAGCGGAAGTCCCCGCGAGGTTGATGGTCTGCGTCATGCCCAGCGCCGTCACCATCGCGGTGCCGGTCAACACCCTACCCACGACCATGGTACTGAACGTACCGTTGACGACCGGAAACGACGTGGGCACGCCCGCGAGGTCCGTCGAGACGAACTCCAGCGTCACGCCGACGATGTTCAGCGTCCCGAGCGGCGGCAGGAACGGAAGCGGATTGGGCACGATAGCCATCAGGTCAGGCACGGTCTGCGCGATCCCTCCGGGAACGAGCTGTGCACTCGTGACCGTTCCCGCGTTCACGACGAGGTCCGCGTCCATCGTCCCGACCACGCTGAACTGGTTGTTCGGCTGTCCGACGATGTTCGACGACGGAAGCGGTGGCAACGTCACCTGCCCGGAGAACGTGAAGCTGGACTGCGAGGGCGCGAGCACCATCACATGCCGCCCCTGGGCGGGAGACCAACCGCACACCAACAGAACGAGTATGAGGCCACCGACGATCTTTACCGACCGCGTCATCCAACATCTCCGGAAAAAGAAGAGAGGCGGCGAGGCGAGTCGCCCCGACACCTTCTCATACTACCGTCCCGGGGACGAGATACAGGTGGGCTACTGCATCAACTTGGCGGCCTTTTCATCAGCGGAGAGGGCTGCCCACTTGGGGGCGCAGCCCTTGCAGCAGAATCCGACCTTCTTGCCGTTGTAGTCGACGGTCTGCTTGGGATCGACCGGCTTACCCATGATCGGGCAGTTCTTGTTGACGGTCGTACTCACGACGTCCTTCTTGGTGGCATCGTCGTCCGTGCCTTTTCCGCTACCATCGGGATCGTCGTTTTCGTGCGGATGGTTGTGGTTGCCGTTGTCGTTGTGGTTGTGGTTGTGGTCGTGATTGTGGTCGTCGTTGTGCGTGTCGCAGCCCCAGAGAACGAGGCTGGCGAGAACGAGGGCTGAAGTCAGGATGACGCGCTTCATGGTGGTATTTCCTTTCTGCCTTGGGACCATAGCGCGGCGAGGCGTCCCCCTCCAGTCACCGCTGCCCGACGAAGCGGCGGAGCGCGTCCCGGGTCCGGCTCGGGAAGTCACGCCCCGACCCAAGAAGGATCTCCGCCTGGCGCCGGGCCTGGTTCCGGTCATGCCCGGCGAGCTGGCGCAGGACCTGCATGACCGCCTTCCCGCGCGGGTCCTTCAGGTAGCGGATGTACGACGGGACGGCCCGGGCATCCGCGATCCGATCCAGGGAGGTGAGGAGGTACCGCTCGACCCCGCCCCAGCGCTCCTCGAACTTCAGGATCTGCTTGCCCACCGTATCGGTGGCGCGGGAGTCCTTCAGCATCGCAAGGGCCTCGGCGACCGACATGAAGTGGCCCGCATCGCGCTCGTCCTGTAGCCGCTCCAGGAGATAGAGTCGGTTCTCCTTCGTGTCCGCGAGTCCGAGCCCCTTCAGGATGGTCCACTTGCCCCAGCGCGGAAGGTCGGGACCGTCAGCGAGTTCACGCAGGAGCTTCTCATCACCCGCGTGGTACGTCGCCCGCAACACCTCGATGGAGCCCGTGTGGGAGCGGCCGGTCTCGATGAGAAGACAGGCCGCGCGGAAGGCGTGATCGTGCTTCTTCAGCGCAGCGAGCCGCTGCGGGGTGGGGTGAATGACGTTGGCCGCCATCGCCGCCTCCAGCGTGGCCGCCGGAATGCCGCGCGCTTTCGCGAGGTCACGCAATTGCGACGTGGGTTGCTTGGGTGCCGCGGCCGGGCGACCTGAGGCCCGATTCCGCGCCACCGCGGGCGCCTGCGTCTTGGGGGGACGCGGCGGCTTGCCCACCGATTGGGCCGCGGGCTTCAGGTTCTCGATGTGGCGCAGGAGCACGGGGTCGATCGGCGTGGCGAGGTTGCCGGTGTTCTTCCGATCGTGACGCAGCATGTACCAGCCGCTTCCCTTGCCCTTGAAACCGGTGAGACAGACGGCCAGACCGTGCTTCTGGGGTCGCGTTGCGCCGACGACGAAGAACACGTCGAGCTTGCCGTCGCCCGTCAGGTCCGCGATGGTCACGCCGTGGGAACTCGATGCGGCAGTGTGAGCTCCGAGTCGGGACGCGTCGAACTCGTAGAGCAGCTTGCCGTCCTTGCCGCTGAACACCTTGAACAGCCCTGCGCCCGACAGCACGGCCACGTCGAGCGCACCGTCACCATCGAGGTCCGCGACGCTCGCACCGCGAGTCGCCGAATCCCATCCCGTGCCGGAGGCACACCGATGGCTCCATCGAAGCGAACCGTCGCCGTTCAGGACGGTGACGTTCTCGCTCGCCGCGATCACCTCGGATTTGCCGTCACCGTCGAGGTCAGCGATGACCGTAGGCGCCATGATGTAGCGGTCGCCGGGCGCCGCCGACCACAGTTCGTGGCCATCCCGGGCGCGCAGGCAGTAGACCTTGCCGTCGTACGCCGCGATGACGAGCTCGGACACACCATCGCCGTCGAGGTCGCCGACGGAGCAGCCGTGGTACATGCCGATGTGCTTGCCCGGCACGTGGAAGGTCCACGCCTTCTTGCCGCTCTTGCCGTCGATCGCCCAGACCTTGTTGTCGCCCTTGAACGTCGCGCAGACGAAGTCGTTCACGTCGTCCCCGTTCAGGTCGAAGATCGCGGGGCCGGTCTGGATGAAGTGCTTCACGACGTCGATCCGGCGCTGGCGTTTGCCCTCGCGGTTGATGACGTGGAGTCGGCCCTTGAACGTCCCGTAGACCACGTCCAGCTTGCCGTCACCATCGACGTCCTGAATGGTCGGGGGTGTATCGGTGCACTCCACCGGCTGCGTCGAGTACCGCCACCGCTCGTCGCCGCTCCGCGCGTCAAACGCGATCACGTGCCCCTGGTTCGACACCGGCACGACCAGCTCGAGCTTCCCGTCGCCGTCGAGGTCGCAGAACCGCAGCGAGGCATCGAGACACGCGTTGCCCGCGTCGTATCGCCAGTACTCGGTTCCGTCCTCCCCGTTGAGCACCCGCACCGAGTCGTCACCGAAGTACGTTCCGAACGCGATCTCCAGCCGCCCATCACCGTCGATGTCCGCCACGGCCGCCCCCCCGAACGAGGGCGAGGAGATCGGCGTCTTCCAGGCGACCTTGGGAGCGGGATGCCGCGGGGTCTGGGCGAGTCCGCCCGTTGCAAGCACGACGATCAGGGCGCAGAGAGGAAGGTGGCGCATGGGAGCGGGTCTCCGTGGGCAAGGGGTGTCCGCGATCGATGGGACGGCCCGCGTGGCTGGCAGATTCCACTCGGGTCGCGTCCAGGCCTCAAAAAGTCGTCCAGCTCCATGACGGTGGGCGTTGGCGATTCGTCAAACCCGCCGGCCGAGCCTGCCGGAAGCGCGGACCTCCAGAGGCTGTGAGTCAATCGGCTCCGAGGCGAGCGAAGCGCCCAGAGCGGCGCTGGCAAGGAAGGCGAAGCGAGCGGGGCAGTCCCC
>NZBC01000042.1 GCA_002687715.1 Planctomycetota bacterium
ATGTTGCCGATGCTGCCCGTGATCGCCCGGACGGCGCTCTCCAATCGCGAGCGCTTCGTCGGACAGGTCGTGCGTTCCAGCGAGGTGCTGGTCGGACTCGGAGGGCTCGGCGCGGTCGCCGCGATCATGCTCGCGGAGGACCTGCTCCAGCTGCTCTACGGCGACAAGTACGTGTCGGGTCCGTTGAGTACGGTCGAGGCGTTGCGGTGGCTTGCGGTGGCCCTCGCGGTCGTGTTCTCGAGCACCGCGTTCACGACTGCACTGCTTGCCGCCGGCCGCGAACGGTGGCTCTGTATCCTCGGACTGTGCGGATTGGCGGTGAACGTCGCAGGGAACCTCGTGTTCCTCCCCACCCACGGGTTTACCGCGGCTGCCGCGACGACGGCGGCCACGGAAGCCCTGCTCGCATCAGGCGCGATCGTGTGCCTGGTTCGTACTGCACCCGTCAGCGGCATCCGTCCGATCTTCGTGCTCACCCTCGCGCCCGCGGCCATCCTGGGATTCGTGCTCTACTGGCTCCCCGGACCGTCGCCGTGGCGGATCGTCGCGGGCACACTCCTCGGACTCGCGGGCCTTGCCTTTCTCGTCCTGGGGCCACCGGGGCGCCGCCTCCGAAGGACCCTCGCCGACCTCGCCTCGTGAAGCCACCCGGTTCGTGGTGGAGCCGACCTGACAGATTATTCACGGGCGCAGAATAGAATCCCGGCGTGTGCGGCATCGTGGGATCCCTGAGCAACGCTCCGGTCGGAACCGAGGCGTGCGTCACCCTGGACCGTCTGGCCCACCGGGGTCCGGACGGCAAGGGGCTGTGGATCGGAGAAGGCGTAGTGCTCGGTCACCACCGACTCGCGATCCATGATCTGAGCGTCACGGGACTCCAGCCGATGACGACGGATACGGGCGATCTCGTCGTCGTCGTCAACGGCACGATCCACAACGCGGCCGAGCTGCGTGCGGACGCCGAGCGCGATGGCTACGTGTTTCGGGGGACGTCGGACTCCGAAGTCCTGTTGCCGCTCTGGCGGGGCGAGGGCCGCGCATGCCTCGAGCGACTGCGTGGCCCCTTCGCGCTCGCCGTCTGGGACGTTCGTGCCCGACGCCTGGTCCTCGCCCGCGATCCGCTGGGCAAGAAGCCGCTCTTCATCGCGCGCACGGCCGACGGGGTCCGGTTCGCATCCGAGATGGCGGCGTTGCTGGCCGTCTTGCCAGCGAAGACCTATCGGCCGGATGCAGCGCGCGCCTACCTGCAGGCCGGATACGTCCCCTGCAGCGAGACCGTCGTGGAAGGCGTCTCGTCGCTTCCGCCCGGTACCTGTCTCATCGTCGACGAGGCCGGCGAGCGGGAAGAGCGGTACTGGACCCCGAGTCTCGACGAGGACGAAGCCCTGGCCGGCGACGCCGCGACGGACGCGCTGGAGACGGCGCTGCGCGGCGCCGTCTCCATGCGGTCGAAGACGGATCGCACGCTGGGCGTTCTGCTGTCCGGTGGGCTCGATTCCGCCGCCGTCCTCGCGTTCGCAACCGAAGCGACCAACGGGCCGCTACCGGCGTTCACGCTCGGCTTCGACGACGACGCCAGGTTCGACGAGCGCGATGCCGCCGCCGTCACCGCCAACATCCTCGACGCGGCGCATCACACGTTCTCGTTCGACGTCGATCCGGGCCCCCTCCTGCGAGAGATCGTGACCACGACCGGTGAGCTGCTCGCTGACGCCAGCCTGTTGCCCACGGCGCTCGTCTGCCGCCGCGCCCGGGAACACGCGGTTGTATTGCTGTGCGGCGACGGAAGCGACGAGCTGCTCCTCGGGTACCGGCGCCACGCCATCGCGCGCGCCGCGACCCGGTGGCCATTCCCGCTCCGGCGGCTGGCCGCGTCCTGCGGCCGGCTCCTTCCGGGCTCCCGCCACCGCGACGGTGCCGCCGCGCTCGCCGAACGACCGGAAGCGGCCCTCGCCGATCTCGTCGGGCTCCTCCCCCGCGCGCCGTGGCGCGAGCTCGTGGCGGGCGCAGCAACCGGAGACGACCCGCTGACCAGGAGCTACGCGTCGTACCCCACGCTGCCCGACGGCGGCGCCTACGCAGGCTGGCTCGACCTGAACACCTACCTGCCCGGCGACCTGCTCCCCAAGATCGATCGCGCCTCGATGCTCTCCGGCGTCGAGGTGTGGTCCCCGTTTCTGGATGTGCGGGTCGTGGAGCTCGCGCTCCGCATCCCCGCCCGCACCCGACAGGGTCTGCTCCGAGGCAAGGCCCCGCTGCGGCGGTTGCTCTCGCGGCGCCTGCCGCCGGCCGTGCTCCGGCGCAAGAAACGCGGCTTCGGGGTCCCGCTCGCACGCTGGATGCAGACCAGCCGCTACGGACCGTTCTGTCGGGAAGTGTTGGGTGATCTGAACGAGCCGTTCTACGGCGTCCTGCGATCCGGGTCCGCCTTGCCCCTCCTCGACCGCGTCGTCGGCGGCGAGGACCGGCTCGCGCCGTTCGTACATGCCTGTGTCGTCCTCGCCCTCTTTCACGACGCTCACCTCCGTGGAAACGAATCATGACCGCCGCCCACCTCATCACCCGGGACGCCGTCGGCATCGTGACGCTGAACCGACCCGACGTCCTCAACGCTGTCGACGCGTCGACCATGGACGCGCTCGAGTCCATTCTCGACGAGATCGAAAGCGACGATGCGGTGCGGGTCGTCGTCCTCACGGCGGCCGGCGAGGGTTTCTGCGCCGGAGGCGACCTCGACTGGTTCGCGACGCTGAGCCCCGATGAGGGCGTCGCGATGTCGCTCCGCATGCAATCGATCATGAAGCGGCTCGCCGACGGATCGAGGCCACTGATCGTCGCCGCCAACGGTGACGCCCTGGGCGGGGGGTTGGAGATCCTGTGCGCCGGGCACGTCAGACTCGCCGCGGCGGGCGCGCGTCTGGGGTTCCGTCAAGCGGCAATGGGACTGATCACCGGCTGGGGCGGCGGGGTCCGCGCGCTGCGCGTGCTCGGACGCTCCCGGGCACTCGAGCTCTTCCTCACCGCGCGCGGGTTCTCGCCCGAGGACGCCGTGGCCTGGGGGCTCGTCCACGAGGTGCTCGCGCCGGAAGCCCTCCAGGCCCGCGCGCTGGAGATCGCATCACAGATCGCAGCGAACTCGCCCCGAGCGATCGCCGCGTTCCTCGAGCTCGTCGCCCGCTTCGAGGACGGAAACGACGCCGCTCTCGCGATCGAGACGCAGCTGTTCCGCGAGTGTTGGAAAGGACCGTGGGTCAGGCAGAGATTCGACGATTGGCTTCGACGCCGCGAAGGTGACTAGAGAGGAGTTGCGAGTCCGGAGAAACGACCCCCGAGGTCCCCAGCCCCGCAGCCGGAGCGCGGATCTCCAGAACCGGCCTGGGTAGTTCGTGTCGCGCCACGATGCAGACACCCGCCCGACAACCGCTGACCGCAGAAGTGTCCGATCACGCATGGCCGCCGAGACACAAGACTCCGAGCGTCACGTCTCGAGCAGAAGCTCGTACACCGATTGGTGCGCCGCACCCGTCGCCGCCGCGGGGAACCGCTCCTGGACCAACGCGCGCCCGGCGTCCGCCAACCGGCGGGCCAGCGCCCCGTTCGTGAGGACGCGATCGATGCGGTCGGCGAGGAACGCCGGGTGGTCCGCGACGCAGAGGAGAGCGTGAACGTCGTCTTCGAGCGCTTCGTCGACCGATGGGCCGTGAGTCGCGACACACGGGACGCCTGCGCCGAGCGCTTCCAGCAGCGCGAGCGGCAACCCGTCGCGACGCGCGGGCAGGACGAAGACGTCGAGCGCTGCGAGAACGGATGGGATGTCGTTGCGGGGTCCCGGGACGATGAAACGATCCTCGAGGCCGAGCTTCTGGGCGCGTCGAATGTGGCCGATGCCGGCCACTCCACTCCCGACCGCGACGAAGCGCAGGTCCTCGTGGTAGCGGAGCAGGATCGCTGCCGCATCGACCAGGGTGTCGATGCCTTTGGAGTCGTCCATCCGCGCCACGACGCCGACGAGCGGGCCCGCGCCCTCGAGATCGGGGGTCGACGCGGCGCTGGCGAAGTTGCCCAGGTCGACGCCGGGCGCGATGACGCGAATCCGACCCGGGTGGATGCCCTGCCCGTCCACCACGTCACGGGCAAGTGCCTCGGTCGGCGCGATGACCAGGTCCGGCAGACCGGCGGTCGTCCGTGCCATCAAGCGCCGCAGCCCGGGCGACGCCGACGGATGCCGCTGGGTGGACAACACGCGCGGCACCCGAGCGAGCCGGGCCGCCCAGCGTCCGACGAGGTCGGCGCGATCGCCGACCGTGTGCACGAGCTCGGGCCCGATCTTCCGGAACAGGTTCATGAGCGTGAGCGCGCCCGCGAACGTCCACCATGCCGCGCGTGCCCCCGTGGCCTGCGGCAGGTCCAGGGAGTGCACGGGGACCTGGAGCTTCTGAATCCCGATCGCCTGGTCCTCGAGCGGCGTGAGGAGCGAAACGACGTGGAGCCGCACGGACTTCCGGTCGATGAATCGCAGAAGGTCGGTGACGTATCGGGTGTCTCCATCCAGAGTCACACCGTTCAGGACGACGACGATCGCGGGACGCGCCTCGGCCACCGGTCAGTCCTCGTACAGACTCGGCATGCACACCGCGAGCGCGGTGAACACTTCGAGACGCCCGAACAGCATCAACATCGTCAGAAGGCCCTTCCCCGCCGCGGGGATCTCCGCGAAGTTCGCCGCGGGGCCGACCTGCTCCAGCCCAGGGCCGATGTTCCAGAGGGTGGCCGCGACGCTGGTCAGCGCGGTCCCGTGGCTCAATCCCATCCCGGTCAGCACCACGCTCGCCCCTGCGAACAACAGGACGGAGACGCAGAAGAACGCCGTCACGCTGCGAACCACGTCTTCGTGCACGGGATGACGGCCGACGAGCAACGTCCGCACCCGGTGCGGCCGTATGAACCTCCGGACCTCGAACGCGATGAACTTGAACACCAGCAGCAGCCGGAAGACCTTCATCCCGCCGGCCGTGCTCCCTGCGGAGCCACCGACGAACATGAGGCACACGAGAAGCAACCGAAGCACGTCGGGCCACCGGTCGAAGTCGGCGGTGCCGTATCCGGTGGTGGTCCCAACGGACACGACCTGGAACGTCGAGTCGAGCGCGGCCCGGCCCACGTCGTCCTCCGCCCCGGTGGTCAGCAGGGTCCCGAAGCAGATCAGGGCCACGCCGAAGAGGATGGCGGCGTACGTGCGGAACTCGGGATCGGCCAGGATCACCCGCACACCGTCCCGCCGCGCCCGGTGGTAGAGCGTGAAGTTCACGCCGGCGATGAGCATGAACACCGTGATGACGATCTCGACCGCCGGGCTCTTGAACTGCGCGATGGACGCGCCGTAGTTGGAGAACCCCCCCGTCGCGACCGTGCCAAACGTGTGCACGATCGCGTCGAACGCACCGAGGCCGAAGACCATCAGCAGCGCGATCTCGGCCAGGGTCAGCGCCACGTAGATCCGGAAGAGGGCGAGCGCCGTCTCGCGGATTCGCGGCTTCAGGTCCTCAGTCTCGACTCCCGGCACCTCGAACTGATACAGCACGCGACCACCGACCCCCAGCGCCGGGAGAACGGCCACGAAGAGCACCACGATCCCGATCCCGCCGAGCCAGTGGGTCATCGACCGCCAGAACATCAGCCCCCGCGGCAGATCGTCGATCTCGGTCAGGATCGTGCTGCCCGTGGTCGTGAACCCGGACATCGATTCGAACACGGCGTCGATGGGATCCGGGATCATCCCGCTCAACATGAACGGAACCGCCCCGATCACCGCAGCCAACACCCAGCATCCGGTGACGATGAGGAGACCTTCGCGGCGATACAGCGTGCGCGACGCGTGACGGAATCTCCGACGCAACACCCAGCCAAAGAGCAGGCCGACGAGGATGGGCACCCCGAATCCAGTGAGCGTCGACGTCTCGCCGTGGATCATCGCGACCAGCGTCGGCACGGCGAGCATGGCCGAGATGAACATGCAGAACGTGCCGACGATGTGGGCGACGCGGCCGTAGTTCATGACGGTGCCGCGATATCGTCAGCGGACTGGGCGAAGAGCCGCTCGACGTCGTCGAGCACCTCGCGTTTCGCGAACACCAGCAAGTGATCGCCGGGCCTGGGGGCCGTGGCGCCGTTGGGGATCACGGTCTCGTCTCCGCGCAGGATGCCGCCGACCATCGTCCCCGGCGGAAACGGGATCTCACTCAGCGGGCGGCCGGCCCAGCGCCATCGGTCCGCAACGGTACGGTCGAGGACCTCGGCCGCACCATGGTGAATCTGGGTGATACTGCCCTGCGATGCACCGCGCACGTACTGGGCGATGCGGCGCGCGACAAGGCGGCGCGGCGAGACGGAGTGATCCACCCCGAGCCGCCCGACGAGCGCCGCGTAGTCGGAGCGGTTGACCTTGGCGATGGTGCGCTCCGCACCGAGACTCCGGGCGAGCTGGCACGCGAGCAGGTTCACTTCGTCGTTCTCCATCAGGCTGATGAAGAACCCCGCCCGGTGGATGCCCTCCTGGTTGAGGATCTCCATGTCCGTGCCCGCACCGTGAACGACCTCGGCGCCATCGAGGTCACGGGACAAACGCTCCGCGGCGTCCTTGTCCGCCTCGATGATGCGGACCTTCACGCCGAGCGTGCCCAGATCCCGGGCGACCAGCAGCGCGATCGGGCCGCCACCGGAGATGAGCACCCGCTTCGGGAGGTCGCGCCGGCCTCCGAGGACCTTCTCGGCCTTCTCCAGCCCCTCGGGAACGCCCAGGAGCATGACGTAGTCACGCGACTCGAGCACGAAGTCGCCCCGCGGGATCGTCACGTCCGTGCCGCGGACGACGCCCGTGGCGAGGACGGTGCCCGGCATCTTGAGCTGGGCGAACGACTTTCCCGAGGCCGGCGAATCGTCGAGGATCTCCAGCCGCCGCATCTGCAGGCGTCCGCCGGCGAAGTTCTCGACCGGCATGGCGTTCTGCCCGCGGCAGACCCGGAGGATCTCCAGCGCCGCCATCTCCTCGGGCGAGATCGTGAGGTCGAACCCCAGGACGTCCTTGTAGACGAGCTGGTTGTCCCGGAGAGCCTGCCCGCCGCCGACCCGCACCACCGTCCGCCGGGCGCCCAGGTGTTTGGCCACGGTACACGCCACCATGTTCAGCTCCGGGTTGTTGGTGACGGCGACGACCAGCTCCGCCGTGCCGGCGCCAGCGCGGTCCAGGACCGGGTGTGACGAACCGTTGCCCTCCACGGTCTGGACATCCGTCGCCCGCGCCGCCCGTCTCAGGGCGCGCGCATCCCGATCGACCAGGGTGACCGCGTGGGCCTCCTTGGTGAGAAACCGAGCGAGGTGGGTGCCGACCTCGCCGGCCCCGATCACGAGAACGTTCAAAGCCCTTTCCCTCTGGGGCTTGGGCACCCCGGCGCGGATTCTATCAGGGTCTAGGAGAGCGGATGGGCTCTCCTGATCTCCTCCCGCAACCCCTGGAGGGGATGGCGCATGGCCCGAGAACGGTCAGCGCAGCGTGCGGAGCCACTCCTCCTCGGCGTCGGCCAGGCTCCAGCGGAAGGCGGATCGGAACGCCTTCTTGAACGAGACGCCGGGCTTGAGCGCGCGCAGGAGGTCGCTGACGCCCGACCATCCGTACCGGCGGACGAGGAAGTCCGTGAAGTGGAGCGCCTGTGCGTAGTAGAGCGAAACCGTATTGCGGTCCTTGATGCCGGCCCAGCTCTTCGGGAGAGCAGCGAACTTCTTGTAGCGATCGCCGCCGCGAGCCGCAGTGATGAGGCGCCGCGTCACCCCCCCGGGCTTCTTGCCTTCCTGAAGCTGCGCGACCCCTTCGTTCAGCCACAGCGGACAGCGAACGTCGGCCATCTCCCGAACGAACCAGTGGCATAGCTCGTGAGCAAGGGTCCGCTCGATCTCCCGAGCGGCGCGCCGGTAGTTGCGAACGGGGAGGCGGATCTTGCCGTCGAACAGCCCACCGGTCCATTTGTGGGCGCCGGTCGCGGAGTCGTAGTCGCCTCGGGTATAGAGAACGACCGTCAACGGCTTCCGCGGCCAACGCCGGAAGTCCGAAGCGAGGCGGTTGTAGGTCTTGTCGAGCAGGTCCAGCACCGCCGTACCGACGGCGGAGAACGAACGGTCGTCGTACTTGACCGTGAAGTGGCCTTTGACGTCCTTGAAGAACGACTTCTCGACCTTGGCCTCGCGACGCACCTTCGCGTGGAACTTCGCATAGTCCTTGGCACGCTCGGGGTCGAGCCGGGCGGCCGTGTCCAGGCACTCCAGCGCCCGGGTCAGGAACTCCTCGCGGTATTCGAGGCGGCCCAGCGCCTCGAATACGTGACTGGAATCCGGGTGCCGCTTGAGTGCCTTCTCCAGCACGGTGCGCGCCCGGCGATTCTGGTCACGACGCTGCCAGACATCCGCGAGCACGACCGAGAACAGCGGCTCCGACGTATCCAGCGAGAGCGCCCGCTCGAGGTCGCGGGTCGCGGGCTGGAGCTCATTGGCCTTCAACTTGCCAACCGCGCGTCCGTGCAGCGCGCGGGCCAGATTCCGGCCGATGGTGGCGTTCTTGGGATCCAGCTGCCGGGCCTGCTCGAAGAGCGAGACCGCTTTCTGGTACTCGCCGCCCTTGTAGTCCTCGACTCCCTGCTCGTTCAGAGCCCGCGCCTTGCCCGCCCGGGTCTTGGGCTCCTCGACCTGGCCGGGGAGCCCGATCGCGAGCAACAGTCCGATGAGGAGGGCGGTTGGTTTCATGGCTCTAGCATCGACTCCGGTCTAGCATCGACTCCCATCTATCATCGACACTCACTGGACGCGTTGGAAGATCGGATCATTCCCTCATCTTCCCGGACGGCGACGCGGGGGATTCCAGCCCTTGGACGGACGGCGGGCTCCCTGCCCGGTCTTTTTCACCACGCCCTTGCTTTTCTCGGCCTTGAAGGGCTTCTGGAGCTCGACGTTGCCGGCCCGGGACTTGCCGGGCTGGGCGTCCAGGCTCTTGGCGCCCCGAATCTGCTCCTCGATGTCGTCGATCAGCTCCTGGGGGCTCTGGTAGCGGACCTCCCGGTCGAGGGCCATCATCTTCTGCACGAAGTAGTGCACGTGCGGGGAGACGGCGATCCCCTTGAGCTCCGGCGAGCGCAGCTCGTCCAGGAGCCGCTTGGCCATGGTCTCCTGGTTGGTCTCCCCTTCGAACGGGAGCTTTCCGACCATGAGCTGGTAGAGCGTGACCCCGAGGGCGTAGATGTCGCTACGAACATCCAGCCCGCCCCCGGCCCGAGCCTGCTCCGGCGCGATGTAGTGGGCGGTGCCCGCGGTGGTCTCGCCGTCCCCGGATCCGGCCTTGATCGCCAGCCCGAGGTCACAGATCTTCACGACATTCTCGTCGTTGATGAGGATGTTTCCGGGCTTGATGTCGCGATGGACGAGACCGCGCGCGTGAAGGTGGGTCAGCGCCCGCGCCGTCTGGAGGATCAGATACAGCGCAGCATCCTCGTCAAACCGCCCCGCGTCATCGAGGTGCTGCTGCACCGATCGCCCGTCGACGATCTCCATGACCAGGTACACGAGACCGTCGTGCTCATTGACGTAGTACCCACGGACCAGGTTCTCGTGCTCCAAGGAGACGAGCAACTCGCCCTCTGCCCGGAACTCAGCGAGGGTCTCGTCTTGCCGGCGCAACGCGGGCAGGAGGACCTTCACCGCGACGCTCTCGCCCGACTGCTGGTCGACGCCGCCGTAGACCTTGCTCATCCCGCCCTGCCCGAGAAAAGATTTCAGAGTCAGTCCGGGCAGAAGGTCTTTAGCCGGGCTCTCCATCGACGAGAGCCAACGGACCTCCGACATCGTGATCCAGCCCTTGCGCTGGCAGATCTCGGCGACGGAGATCGGACGACCGCGTTCCTTCAGCTCGCGTTGCTTCGCAAGTACAGCGCGTACGGTGGATTCCGGCAGGATGCCATCTACCACCAACCTCGCGGCGAGTTGCACGTCGGCCTGGGAGCCGGGCTCTGGGAACGATGCGTCCATGTTTTCGACGTCTCAGCGCTCGATATTACGAACGGCGTCTCCAAGGTGCAAACCCGACTGGGTTTGGAACTGCGGAAGTCTGCGCCGGCGAGTGTCTAAATACGAGACGGTCACGGGACGATGAGAAACCTGCGCACGGAAACACCCTCGAGGGAGCGAGGGGCGTGCAGTGGGCACCAACGGGGAAGTCACGACGATGACAGGTGGGGAATTCAACCTGGTCCTGAAGTACTGCGAAGCGCTGGACGAGTTCGTCCGGATTCGCGTCTTCGGTGAGAATGAGGTCCGCTCGATTCTCGATCAGGCCACGATGGCGGACCGCGCGACCTATCAGAGCCACGTGGTCCACTGCTGCATCCTGGACTACAACAAGAACCTCGCGGACCGCATGGACGAGATCCGCACGTCCGGAGGCATTCCGGATATCGAGGACTTGCTGTACCTCCTCTGCATCGATGTGAATCCGGGACTCGAGATTCACCAGGTCGCGGTTCCACTCACGCTCGACCCCGACTTGGATCCCAACGACGACGCCGAGCTCGTCCCGTTGCAACGGAAGTCCGAGAAGCAGCTCGAACGCATCATGGTCATCGACCGTGAGGTGAAGAAGCGCATCGTCGGCCAGGACACCGCCGTCGACATCGTGTGCCGCGCCGTGAAGAAGTCCGCGGTCGGGCTGCGTGACCCGCGCCGTCCCGTCGGCGCCTTCCTGTTCGTGGGGCACGTGGGCGTCGGCAAGACCGAGCTTGCGAAGGCCGTCACCGAGAACCTCTACGGCAGCCAGTCGCACCTCATCCGCGTCGACTGCTCTGAGTACGCGCTACCCCACGAGTACGCCAAGCTCATCGGCTCGCCGCCGGGCTACATCGGGCACAACGAAGGCGGGGACCTCACGTAAGCCGCCAAAGAGCTCGACGAGTTCGTCGTCCTCTTTGACGAGATCGAGAAGGCGCACTCCAAGATGCACAACATCCTCCTCCAGCTCCTGGATGAGGGGATGATCACCGATTCGAAGGGATTCAAGGTCTCCTTCCGCAACGCGCTCGTCCTCATGACGTCGAACCTCGGCGTCCGCGAAGTCGAGGCGATGCGCTCGAGCATCGGCTTCGACTGGAAGAACAAGCAGGAACCGACCTTCGAAGAGATGAGCGGCGAGATCCACGAAGCCCTCAAGAAGGCCTTCCGCCCCGAGTTCATCAACCGTCTCGACGAGACGATCATCTTCAACACCCTGTCGTTCGCCGACAGCGTCACGATCGTCGACATCTTGCTCGGCGAGCTCTCGAAGATCGCGCGGCGCGCCGGGGTGATCCTCAATTTCGACAACGGCCTCAAGCGCGTCATCGCGGAGATGGGCTACAAGCGCGAGTTCGGAGCCCGTGAGCTCAAGCGCACCATCAAGCAACGTGTCGAGACCCCACTCACCGACCTCATGCTGGATGGCACGGTGAAGGACGGGATGCTCGTCAACATCACGGCGCGAAGCGGCGAGATCGTCTTCGAGCCGTGCTCTCTCGAAACCACCAGTCCTACGACGGTGTAACGGACCCGGGACCTGGCGGGGTCCCGACCGTACCGGCCCGTCGTCCTCGCCCTTGCGTCAACACAGGCGAGACGACAAGTCTCCGACCCGGGTCATCTCGGGATCGCAGAAGGGTCGGTAGCCGTTGGAGTTGCTCCTGAAGCGGGGCGTCACCTGTTCCTGCAGGTGACGCCCCGTGTTTTTTTTGTGAGAGCACGAGAGAGGAGTGACGCTACGGATAGATGCGATGCAACATCCGCGGAAACGGAATGCACTCGCGGATGTGCTCGCGGCCGCAGATCCACCCGAGCGTGCGCTCGAGGCCGAGGCCGAAGCCGGAGTGGGGGACCGAACCGAAGCGGCGCAGGTCGATGTACCACTCGAAGGCTTCCTCGGGGAGCCCCTCTGCCCGGATGCGTGAGAGCAGGAGGTCGAGGTCCTCCTCGCGCTGCGATCCGCCGATGAGCTCGCCAGAACCCTCCGGTCCGATGACGTCCACGCCGAGAACGTAGTTCTCGTTCTCGGGGTCGCGCTTCATGTAGAACGATTTGATCTCCTTCGGCCAGCGGTGGATCATCACCGGCATACCGAAGTGATCACCGAGCGCGGTCTCGTCGGGGGCACCGAAGTCGTCACCGGCCGCATGCTGGACGCCGAGTTCCAGCAAGAGCTCGTGCGCTTCATCGAAGCTGATGCGCGGGAACGGGGCCTTGATGGCCTCGAGCTTGGAGATGTCGCGTTCGAGGTCCTCGAGGTCCGAACGGTTCTTCGCCAGCACGTCCTGCACGATGTGGCAGATGAACGCTTCCGCGAGGTCCATGATGTCGTCCAGGTCCGCGTATGCGACCTCGGGCTCGATCATCCAGAACTCGGTCAGATGGCGACGGGTCTTGCTCTTCTCGGCGCGGAACACGGGACCGAAGGTGTAGACCTTGCCGAGGGCGAGCGCGCCGGCCTCGGCGTACAGCTGTCCGGACTGAGTGAGATACGCCTTGGCGTCCTCGAAATAGTCGACCTCGAAGAGCGTCGTCGTGCCTTCGCAGGCCGCCGGTGTGAACATGGGCGTGTCAAGGAGGGTGAACCCCCGGTCGTCGAAGAACTGACGGATCGCCATCGACACCCGGTTGCGGATGCGCATGATCGCCGCCTGCTTCTTGCTCCGCAGCCAGAGGTGGCGGTGCGAGAGCAAGAAGTCGGGACCGTGCTCCTGCAGCGCGATCGGGTACTCGTGGACCTCCTGCATCACTTCGAGTGCAGTGACGCCGAGTTCGAAACCCGAGGGGGCCCGCGCGTCCTCCTTGACCTCGCCCGTGACGATGATCGAGGACTCCTGGCCCATGCGCTTGGCGGCCTCGAACGCCTCGTCTGGCACAGTACCGAGCCGCATCACGCCTTGCACGATGCCGGTCCCGTCGCGGATCTGGAGGAAGTGGATCTTCCCCTTGGACCGTTTGTTGTAGAGCCAGCCCTTGACCTGGACTTCCTCGCCGACGTGCTGGCCGAAATCGTTGATGTAGACGTGCATGCTTGGTTCTGCGGTGGGGCAGTCCTGCGGAGACCCGGGGTTAGGGGAAGAGCGCGGTGGGGACCTCCATGGACGCATCGACGACGCGTCCATCCTGAATGCTGACGTGACCTTGCCGGACTTCGTCGCCCCGGATCGCCTTGACGCGCAATCGCACGACGTCGTCGGTGGTGTCCGAACCGTGCACCTGAATGCGGGAGAAGCCCTCGCCAATGAGGAACTTGCGCGCGATCTCGTCGGGCGCCGAGGAGGCGGAGTCCTCTGAGGGTTCGGTCCCGGGCTGGGCGGAAGGCCGCGATGCAACGCGACGTTCGAGCTCCGCGATGCGGTCCGCGATGACGTCGATTCCGCCCGCGTGATCATCCAGCCCGCACTTCAGCGCATCGAGTCGATCCAGGATCTCGGACGCGGGAAGCGGCGCCTCCGCCGCGACCGTCGGCGCCGCCGCCCGAGCCTCGTCCTTCACCAGCATCTCCAGCTGGTAGAGCCGTCCGTGCAGCCTCTCGATGGCGCGCCCCGCCGCCCGTCCTTGCAGGAACAGGAAAACCTGGCCGGCCAGGAAAACCAGGAGCATCAGGGGATAGAACCACTCGGGCATGGGGCGTCTCCGGAACGCAAAACGTTAGCAGGACCTTGGCTTCCCCCGAACCCGTCCTACCGCCCGAAAACACGCCGACGACGTGCCGGTGCCGCCGCTACAGAACCCGCACGCGCGGAGGGTGGGCATACGCCCGGTACAGATCGGCGACGCGCGCCTCCTCCGCCGTCCCGCGATGCAGGTACACACGAAACCGGCGCTCGACTCCCGCGCCCCGTTCCAGCGCCGCGCCCGCGAGGCCGGGCCAGGATTCGCCGATGTAGCCGTAGTGACGAGCGAGCCACTCCGAGGGGGCGGCCGCGTTCGAAGGGTGGCTCATCACGGCGACGCCGGACGGCCGATCGGCCCCGCGGAAACGCGCCGAGTAGTCGACCCAGCGATAGCGCGCGTGCAGCGTGTCCTTCGCGAGCCGCGAGCCGTCCGCCGTCAGCACTCCATCAGCGCGCGGCGCAACCCGCGCTCCGAAACCACCGTAGCCCTTCTTCTGTGTCTTCTGCCCGCGCAAGACCACGCCGCCCTCGACCGCATCCCAACGGAAGTGGAAGTCGAGGATCAGTCCGGGCTCGCGCCGACCGAGGCGCGCCGGCCACGCCAGAACGCGCGCGCGCTCCGAGACGACTTTGCGAGCGCCGACGAACCATCCCGCGTCCAAGTCCAGTGCGAGCACGTCGCGATGAAGGAGCTTGTGACGCAGCTTCTCGAAGCGATGGGCAATCCCCACGAGCGTCCACAGGTCGTGGGTCTTCCCATCGACCACGACCTGTGGCCACATCCACGAGATGCCCCGATGGTGCAGATGATCCTCGGGGAAGTCGTCGAGAATGTTCACGCCATCGATGATCGCGGGGTAGACGTATTGCGCCCGACGCCACTTCGGAGCGACGCCCGCCTTCACCTGCAGACCGTGGCACCACGCGAACCCGACGCTCCGGCCCCGCCAGAACGCCCACCGGCCCTTCCCCGCCTCAGCCGCGGGCGCCTCGGTCCACCGGATCGCGTTGCGGCCCGACCCGGGAGTTGGCGCAATTGCCGGCCGGGCGAACACACCCCAGGTTTCCTCCCCCGCTCCCACGGGCACCACGGCCGCGAAGCGCCCACCACCGAGGTGGGCAGCGGCCACCCGTCGCGACCAGGCCGCCGCTGCCGGGCGCAACGAGAACACCACGTCGGTCGGCAGCTTCAGGCCGACGGGCGCGGCGAACTCGAGGTTGGCATGGGCATCCAGGACCGGTCGGCCTTTCCCCCAGGTCACCGCGATCCGGAACAGCTCGGGGCCGGTCCCCTGCGCCGGCAGCGCAGACGTCGTGGTCAGCAGCACGAGCGCGACGACGGCGGCAAAGCGCCCGCCGTGGCGTAGCACGGCGGCGGCCACCAGCCAGAACGCGATCGCGAAGAGCATCAGGCCGCCTCCGGAAACCAATATGCGCGCCGACGTCGGCAGCAGAACGTATGGCCGGAGTCCGCGCCGCCGCGCCAGGGAGTGCGCGAGCCCAACGTGCAGGCTGAGCGACGTCACGGCGAACCCGGCGAGGAACAACGGGACCAGGTGCTCACCGAAGCGGGCCATCAGGTGGACCAGCGGTAGCGCCAGGGCGGTACCGAGGATCAGCCACCACGGCGCTCGGACGTGCCGCAAGAGGAGGGCACGCGCCGACCGAGGGGCAGGGGCGGCGTCCTGCAGGAACGCCTCGGACGCCCTGGTCTGGACCATCCGCCAGCCCCCCCACAACAGGAACGCGACCAGCGGCGCGACCAGCAGCGACTCGGACACCGCGTCCGCGGGGCTCCAGACGAGCAACGCCGCGCGGGCGAGAAGGGTCCCCACCGTGACGACGACGAAGTCCGGCCACATGGCGTTCGCCCCGATCGAGAGCGCGGACTTCCAGGTCCGTCGCAACTTCGGTGCCGCTCCCACCACGCGCGCGTACGCGTCGGAAGGCCGGAACGCCCAGGCGAAGCCCAGAAGTCCTCCGGCGATGAGGGTAGGCATGACCTGCATCGGCCCACAGTATAGAGCCATGCACGCCGCGACCCCCATCGTCTTGTTCGTCCTCAGCTCCCTGGCGTCCGGTATCCGCGCCCAGGACCCTCCGGCCTCCAATCCGCTCGACGACGACGGCGAGCCCATGAAGCTGTACGCCGTGCAATGCTCGCCCTGCCACGGCGAACGCGGACGGGGCGACGGCCCGGCCGGACGTTTCCTCGATCCTGCGCCGCGCGACTTTACGAAGGACCAGTTCCGCCTCGTCTCGACGAAGAACGGCAAGCCGAGCGACAAGGACCTCATCGAGGCGATCTCGGCCGGCATCCCCGGCACGGCGATGCTGCCGTTCGCGCACCTCGGCCCGCAAAAAGTCCGCCAGCTCATCGACGTCGTACGTGCGTTCCAGCGCAAAGGACTGCGGGAGACGTTGGCTCCGCATGCTGCCGACGAGAAGGAACTCGAGGAGTGGGTCCGCCACGATTCCACCCCCGGCGGAACGATCTTCCCGTCACCCGCGCCGCCGGACACCGTCGACTCGCGAGCGCGCGGACGCCTCCACTACCAGACCCTGTGCGCGCAGTGTCACGGTCCGGACGGACGCGGCACGATCATGCCCCGCCTCCCCGACTCGAAGGACCCCCCGGTCAAGGCCCGAGACATCACCCAGGGCGTCATGAAGGGGGGCATCGAAGGCAAGAACTTCTTCCACCGCATCCGCTGCGGCATGCCGGGCACACCCATGCCGTCGGTCATGAAGGGAGTCCTGGGCGACGACGGCGTGTGGGACATCGTCCACTACCTGAACGCCCTGATGCCCGCCGGCGCGCAGGCCTTGCACTCGCCGCAGGGGTGGCGCATCTTCGTCCCGAAGATCGAAGGCGAGCTGCCGACCCAGGCAGCCGACGAGCGGTTCCAGAAGGCGCAGGCCGTCCACATCGCGCTGGCCCCATTCCGCGCCGACGAGTACACCATCCGCGGCGTGGCCGTCCAGGCCGTGCACGACGGCGTCCACGTGATCTTCCGCATCCAGTACGCCGACGCGACCAGCGACGTCCCGTCGAAGCAACACCGTCTGCCGCCCGATGGGTTCGCCGTCCGGGTCACGAAGTACCGCCAGCCACCGGTGCTCCCGATCCCCGGACTCCCGCTGCCCCTGGACCGGGCGATCTGGCTCGCCGGCGCGATGCCCCCTGGCGAGGACCCGGTGTTCGACCACGTGAAGCCGCGCTTCGTGAATCCGGATCGGGTTTGTATCTCCCCCATCGGCCCGGAGCACGTCGGTTCAGGCAAGTTCCGCGACCGCACCTGGACCCTCGTCATGCCCGTCAAGCCCGAGCGCGCCGGCGCCATCGTGTCCGGAGAGACCATGGGAGTTTCGTTCTCGGTGTTCGATGGCTCGCTCCGGCGGGGCCCCTTGCCGGTCTCCTTCTCGACGTGGCAGACCTTGGTCTTCGAGTAACCGCTACAATGGCCGCCCCTGATCAGGAGGCACCCTCGTGAGTCGTCGAGACGGATTCTCCGGCCGCTTCGGCCTTGTGCTGGCCGCACTTGGCATGGCCATCGGCACCGGCAACATCTGGCGGTTTCCCCGCATCGCAGCCAAGTACGAAGGTGGGGCCTTCCTCATCCCGTGGGTGATCTTCCTCTTCACGTGGTCGATCCCGATCCTCATCGCGGAGTTCACCCTCGGGAAGACAACGCAACGCGGCCCCATCGGCGCCTTCGCGAAGCTGCTCGGCCGGCAGGCAGCGTGGATGGGCGCGTTCATGGCGTTTGTGACGCTGATGATCGCTACGTACTACTCCGTGGTGACGGGCTGGACGCTGAAGTACTTCTTCGACTCCTGCATGGGCATGTCGGATATCCCCGCAGCCACGTCGCCGGAGACGATCAAGGTCAGCCACGAGGCGGCAGTCACGCACTTCGAGGACTTCGCCATCCGCGAGAGCGGAGAGGTCTTGAACGGCGGGTCGATCCCCTCGGCGCTCTGGTTCCACCTCGCAGCCGTCACCTGCGGCGCCTTGATCGTCTGGCGCGGTATCAAGGGTGGCATCGAGGTCGCGTGCAAGATCCTGATCCCGATGCTCTTCCTCATGCTCATCGCGGGTGTGATCTGGGTGCTGACCCGGGACGACGCGGGAGCGCAGGCAGGATTGAAGTACTTGTTCAGTCCGAAATGGGAGCACCTGAGCAAGCCCGGGATCTGGATCGACGGTCTCACTCAATCCGCGTGGTCGACCGGCGCCGGCTGGGGCTTGATCCTCGCCTACGGCGCCTACGCCAAGAAGGACGAAGACGCGGTGGTCAACAACCGCACGGCCGGTCTCGGCAACAACACGGCGTCGCTGCTGGCGGGTCTGTTCATCTTCCCCTCCGTGTTCATGCTGCTGTCGGCGGCGGGCATGGGGCAGGCCGAGATCGAGGGCAAACTCTCGACGGAGGGCCCCGTCAGCACGGGCCTCTCGTTCACCTACATCCCCTTCATATTCAAGAGCATGGGCGACCACGGACGTTGGGTCGCCGCTGCGTTCTTCCTCGGGTTGTTCTTCGCAGCGCTGTCGTCGCTGATCGCGCTCTACGAGATGAGCACGCGCGTCTTCGTCGACATGGGGCTCAGTCGAGGCAAGGCGGTGAGCATCGTGGCCACGATCGGCGTCCTCGTCGGGGGCATGGCCGCGATCGACACCGGCCTCTTCCTGACCATGGACTGGGTCTGGGGCCTCGGCCTGGTGATCGGCGGGCTTGCCGTCGCGTGGGCGGTCCAGACGTACGGTACCGACCGTTTCCGCGTGAAGCTCATCAACGAAGCCGGCGCCCAGCGAAAGCTCGGGCCGTGGTTCAACACGCTGTTCGTGTTCCTCATCCCGGCCCAGGGCATCGGGATGCTGGCGTGGTGGCTCCATACCGCCGCGACCAACCCCGGCTACTACGGCGCCGGGAACGACCCCTGGGACCCGACGGTCCTCGGCACCGCCGGCGTCGGGCCGACCGTGATCTGGTGGATCACGGCGCTCGGGGTGTTCTGGGCGTTGTCCCCGTGGCTCGGCAAGTGGAGCCTGAAGGGTGACCCCGACGGGTTGACCGACGATCCGCCGAAGCCGTGGCTGCGACCGTTCGGGCTGCTGGTCGCCGCCGCGCCGTGGGTGATGCGCACCGACGCGGGGGCTCAGGTCTCCGGCTGGTTCGAGGATCGAGGGGCGGCCGCGCCCGATGAGGTTTGGAAGTACATCGCCGGCTTGATCTGCGTGGTGCTCATCGGCGGGTTCCTCTGGAACGCGCTGTCGGCGGCCTTCGGCGGCCCCCGGACGCCGACGCCGCGTCGACGACGCGGTATCCCGCCGACGGAGATCCTGCGCTCCGATGAGGAGCACGCCTGATGGCGGACCAGCCGCGGTTCGCCATTCTCGGGTTCGGGAACATGGGCCGCGCGCTGCTGCGCGGCATCCTGAAGGCCGGCCTCACTCCGCCGGATCACGTGACGGTGACCGCGCGGTCCCCGTCGCGACTCACCGCCGCAGCGACCGAGTTCGGCGTCAATACGACATCGAACAACCGGTCCGCCATCGAGAACGCGTCGACGATCATCCTCTCCATCAAGCCCCAGAACCTGGAGCCGGTCGGTGCGGAGATCCGCGGCGCGGTCACGCCCGACCAACTCGTCGTGTCGATCCTCGCCGGCAAGACGACGGCGGCGATCGAGGAGCTCTTGCGAGGTGATGACGGCGCGGCGCTGCCCGTGATCCGGGTCATGCCCAACATCCCGGTGATGGTCGATGCGGGATGCTCGCCCTACGCACGGGGTCCGCACGCGACGGACGAACACGTGGCACTCGTCGAGGCGTTGCTGCAATCGGTCGGGGAGACGGCCGAGGTCGCCGAACACCTGATGGACGCGGTCACCGGCCTGTCGGGGTCGGGACCAGCGTACGTCTACATGATGATCGAGGCGTTGACCGACGGCGGCGTGAAGATGGGGCTCCCCCGCGACGTCGCGATCCGGCTCGCCGCCCAGACCATCTACGGCGCAGCGCTGGTGGTGAAGGAGACGGGGCTCCACCCCGCGATCCTCCGCGACCAGGTCACGACCCCGGGCGGCACCGCGATCGCGGCGATCTCCGACCTGGAGGAGAACGGGCTGCGCCCGATGCTGATCTCAGCCGTCGTGACCGCGACACTTCGGTCCCAAGATCTTTCCAACGCCTAGCTGGAGGACCGTCGTGCGCGCTCTCTTCTTCCTCCTGCTCCTCTCCGCTCCGGCGATCGCCCAGAAGATCGGCGAGGTCCCCCGCCAGGCCCCGGGCAGCAAGGCCCCGAAGGGCGAGACGCTCGAGTGGACGTCGGCGGAAGGTCGGCCCTACTGGTACCGACTGCCCAGGTCGATCTCGGCGAAGCGCCCCCCGAACCTCATCCTCATGCTCCACGGCACGGGGCTGAACCACGGTTGGTCGTTCTGGAACTACGGCATCGGCAAGGGGCAGTTCCGCAAGGACGACATCGTCGTGTCGCCAGACGGGCTCACGCCGGGAATGGGCAAGACGTTCAACTTCGCCCAGAACCAGAAGGACGGCGGCCAGATCGCGGGGCTGGTCAAGCTGTTCAAGAAGAGGTTCCCCGTCCGGAACGTCTATCTCTACGGCCACAGTCAGGGTGCGTTCTTCTGCTACTGGTTCGCCGGCCAACACCCGGATCTCATCGACGGATTCGTCGCGCATGCCGGCAACGTACTGTCGGTCAAGCACAGCAAGCTCGCGAGGCAGAACGTCGCGGTCGCCATCCTCCACGCCGACGCCGATCAGGTGGTCCCCGTGTCCTGCGCCCACCGTTCCCACGAGGTGTACAAGAAGGAGGGCTACCAGAAGCTCCGGCTCGAGATCGTCGAGGGGTTGCGCAGGGAAGCCGGGCACTGGCCGCTCCCCGCGCAGGTGAAGGAGCTGCTCTCCTGGTGCGACCGGGTCTCCGTCAAGACCCCCGGCGCCGCCCTCGACATCGCGGAAGCGGAGATCAAGAAGAAGGCCGTGGACCTCGCGACGGTAGCCGACGCGCTCGGCAACGCGGACAAGCTCCTCAAGAAGTACCGCGGCAAGGACAAGGCCGAGCTCGGCGCACGACGAGCCCCCATCGCCCACTTCGTGAGCGAAGCGGCGGCGGCCCACTCCGGCCCGTTGGCGAACGAGCCGGCGATGAAGAACTCCCGCGCCCCCTACGGCGCCTGGGCCGCCCACTTCCGCGCCATCCACCCCGCCCTCGGCAAACACGCCGCCTGGAAGAAGGCCCTCCGCCCGCTGATCTCCCGCCGCGACAAGGACACGAAGCGCATCGAGAAGGCCCTGGCCAAGCTCGCCAGGTCCGGTGGCAGCGCGTTCAAGGGAGGTCTCAAGACGGCCACCTCCTCCTACCTCGGCGACGGCTACGCCGACCTTTGCAAAGAGCTTGCCCGCCTCGCCAAGGAATCCGCCTCGGGTGTGAAGCCCAAGGACGTCGCAGCCCTCACCAAGCTCCTGGCGGAGCGCAAGCCCCTGGATGAGCAGGGCAGCAAGACCGCCGCCGACATCACGTTGGGCGTCGTCGAGCTGCACCGCGGCCAGCAGGGCGGAGCCCCGGGTAAGTAGCCGGGAGCAGCCCCGGGAACTCCCTTCGGCGCTTTTCGTCTAAGAAACTCCCTGCCCATCCGTCATCCCGTCGACCGGGAGGCGATGCGCCCCCCGGGAAGAGCATGAGCCAGGTTGGACGAAACGACTGGGTGCGATCGGTGGTGGCGGCGCATGAACGCCCGCTCATCGCCTACGCCACGCGGCTGCTCGGTGATGCCGAGCGCGCCCGGGACGTGGTCCAGGAGACGTTCCTCCGCATGGTGCGCGACAACGGCCAGATCCCGGTGGAGCGGCCCGCGGCCTGGCTCTTCACCGTGTGCCGGAACCTGGCGCGCGACGTGGGAAGGAAGGAGCAACGCATGGCGCCACTGACTGATGCCGCAGCGGATCGCGAGGCCACGATCACGCCCGGGCCCGCACAGGTCCTCGAGAGGAAGGAGACCTCCCACGCTCTCGTGCAGCATCTCGGGCACCTACCCGAGAAAGAGCAGGAGGTGATCCGCCTGAAGTTCCAGGGGGGGCTCACCTATCGCGAGATCAGTGAGATCACGGGCCACTCCGTCACCAACGTCGGGTTTCTCATCCATCACGGACTCCGCGCCCTGAAGGAGCGCGTCGCCGGCACCCCCCTGAAGGAGCGGCTGTCATGAACCAGCACCACGACGATCCGAGGCTCACGGCGTACGCGTTGGGCGAGCTCGAAGGCAGAGAGAGGCAGGAGGTGGAGGCGCTGTTGGAGACGTCGGAAGACGCGCGGCGCCACGTGGACGAGATCCGCGCCCTCGCGGGCGAACTCACGGCGGAGCTCGGCGTGGAGGCCGAAGCGACGGCGGGGTTGGGCAGCGACCGCAAAGCGGTGCTGGACGACGCGGCGACTCCGGTTGCAGCGACGCCGACGTCGTGGTCGTGGATCGCTCAGCCGATGATCATCGCGGCCAGTCTGGTCGCGGTGCTGTTGTTCATGTACGGACTCGGTGGTTCCGGCGGAGGAGGTGGCGGAGGTTCCGGCGGAGGAGGTGGCGATTCGGAGGCGGGGCGCGACGTGGCCCTTTCCACCGAGAAGGACGAGGCCGAGATCCTGGATGGACGTACCCGTGGAGAAGCGGGTTCAGTGGTTCTGGATCGCACCGATCGCGGCCCCGAGCGGACTTCTCCTGCTGACCCTCCACGAGGCGTGTCGGACCTGTTGAGTCAGTCGCGAAGCGTCGGGATAAACGTGGATCCCTCGGGCTTCGGCTCCGGTGTGGGCGGTTTCGACGGCGAACTTGGAGACCTGCGAAACCACGCCTTCTCCGTCGAGCACGCCGACCGAGCGCGCCTTCTGCAATCCGTGCAGACGAAACCACCGCAGGTCACCGTGGAGCTGCGGGCCCTCCTCGGCGCGGTGACGATCGCGCCCACGCCGAAGGCGCGTGAGGCTCTGGAGAGCTTCCACACTGATTCCGGATACTTGAGGGGTCTTTCGGTCGACGAGCTGAAGCTGGAGGCCTCCGAAATCAACCGGTGGCTCGACGTCAGCGCTCGCGGCCCCGGCGCCGAGAGCTACGACACCATTGTCGAGAACCCGTTCCAGCTGCCGACCAAGGTCCCGCTGTCCACGTTCTCGATCGATGTCGATACCGCGTCGTACGCGAACGTCCGCCGCTTCCTCACCCGGAGCACGTTGCCGCCGAAGAACGCGGTGCGCATCGAGGAGCTGGTCAACTACTTCAGCTACGACGACCCCGCGCCGCAGGCCGGATCGGAGCACCCGTTCCGCGTCACCACCGAGGTGTCCCGCTGCCTGTGGAACCTGGATCACCGCATCGTCCGGATCGGGTTCCGCGCCAAGGACATCCCCAAGCAGGAACGTCCGGCCAGCAACCTCGTGTTCCTGATCGACGTGTCGGGGTCGATGTCCGACCAGAACAAGCTCCCGCTGCTCAAGAAGTGCATGCAGGCGCTGGTCAAGACGCTGGACGAGAACGACCGCGTCGCGATCGTGGTCTACGCGTCGGCGTCGGGCCTGGTACTCGACTCCACCAACTGCAGCAACCAGGACGACATCCTGAAGGCGCTCGGGAGCCTGTCCGCCGGCGGCTCCACGAACGGCGGCGAGGGCATCCAGCTCGCATACCAGAAGGCCGTCGAGAACTTCATCCCCAAGGGCACCAACCGCGTCGTGCTCTGCACGGACGGCGACTTCAACGTCGGGGTGACCGACCGCGGCCAGCTCGAGGAGCTGATCCAGGACCGCGCCAAGACGGGCGTGTACCTGTCGGTGCTGGGGTTCGGCTCCGGCAACCTGAAGGACGCGACCATGGAGCAGCTCGCTGACAAGGGCAACGGCAACTACTCCTACATCGACGGCTACGACGAAGGCCACAAGGTCCTCGTCCGCGAGATGACCGGTACGCTCCTCACCGTCGCCAAGGACGTGAAGCTGCAGGTCGAGTTCAACCCGGGCAAGGTCGCGGCGTGGCGTCTCCTGGGCTACGAGAACCGCGTCCTGGCCGCCCAGGACTTCAACAACGACAAGAAGGACGCGGGTGAGCTCGGCGCCGGCCACACGATCTGCGCGCTCTACGAGATCGTCCCCGCCGGCACCGACGCCGAGGTCCCCGGGATCGACCCGCTGAAGTACCAGAACAACCCTGGCCTTTCGCAAGCGGCCCTCACCGACGAGCTCCTCACGGTCAAGATCCGCTACAAGAAGCTGGAGGACACCTTCAGTGTCCGCTTCGATCTGCCGGTGAAGAGCTCCGACCGAAGCTTCGATGCGGCGTCGATCGACCTCCGCTTCGCGTCGGCCGTCTGCGCCTTCGGCCTCCTGCTGCGCGACTCCGCCTACAAAGGCAGCGCCACCTGGGAGGGCATCCTCGAAGTCGCGAAGGGCGCCAAGGGAGAGGACACCCACGGCGACCGCCAGGGTTTCCTGGACCTCGTCGGCAAGGCGATGGGCTTGATCAAGCGGTAGCGCGCCGCGCGCCGATCCACTCCATCGCAACGAGCGCCAGCGCCGCGAGCACCAGCAACCAAGGTGCGAGCGGCGTTCGTTCGTCGAGGACGGCCGCGGCCCGGGGCGCACCCCACGACGTCACCGCCGCGAACGGGCCGACCGTCGCTGCCGGGTCCAGCACCGCGCCGCCCGGTTCTCCCGAGCGAACCGCCCACAGCTGGTCCGACCCGATCTCGAGCCACAGGAGACACTGCGCGCAGACGAGCGGGAACGACGGATGGCGGGGCCAGTCGCACGAGTCCGGGTCCTGGAGGAAGACGATGCGATCCCCGTCGCGAACGAGGATCGGCGTCTCGCCGATGCGGGCGAGGACGTCGTGGTTCTCCGTCACCGGGTAGACGGCCGGGAGCGCCAGCGGCTCTCGCGACGCGAGTGCGGGAGCGTCCTGGAAGATCATCGGGCCCCGGACCGGACCCGGTGACCCGAGCGACGTCCCGGGGATGCGAGGCGCCACGAACACGTGGCGCGCGGACGGGCCGGGCCCGATACGAAGTGCGCAGGGGCCGTCGCCGCGAAACACCTGGACCTCGGGGTGGGCGACGAACGCACGGTAGATCGCGTCGTATCCGCGGGGCGGGAACCCGACGCGCACGCTCGCGGACTTCCGAACCAGGACGACACGATCGTCCAGCGGGTTGGCGTCGTCGTTCGAGTCGAGGGAGACCACTACCTCCGCGCTGTCCGAAGGCACGTCAAGGGGGCCGAAGACCTGGCGAATCGGGAGGTCTTTCGCCGCGAACGTCGAGGACGCCAGCCCCGTCGCTCCCGCCGTGACGCGAACCGTGAGCGGTCGGGACCAGCCCGGTGTCGCTCCCGCGCGGACAAGCAGACGGCCGTCGACGTCGAGACCGCAGGCGACGATCCCGGCGTTTGGCGCGACGTCGCCGACGCGCACGATGCCGACCTCATCCGGCAGCCCGGAGAGCTCGCGATCCGTCACGACCACGACGCGGCGGCCGGCGTCGTGGTGGACGGCGGCCTGCATTCGCAGCTCGCCGTCCGTCACCGACCGTGGTGATGCGCGCTCCACCGATCCGGTCGTCAGCTCGGGAACCCCCTCGAGCCGCAGCGGCGCGTCAAGCTCCGATCGCAGGCGATCCAGGCCGCGCACGATGCGGTTGCGGCCGTCGAGCCGCGTGGCCATCGACGCCGAGCGGTCGACGAGGACCACCACCTCCGGCGCCAGCTCGTCTGCGGTCAGGTACGGGCCCGCGGTCGCCAGCGTGGTCAGCACCGCGGGCAGGAGCCACCACAACTCGGTCAGGATCGGGGTACGACGGCGCGGAGGTGGCGGCATCTTCTGCTGCGCCCGCGCGAACAGGAGATACGTGGTCTGCCGCCGCGGGCGACGGCGCCGCCGCGCTCGCGCCCATAGCAGCAGCAACAGCAATCCGGGCAAGATCGCGAGCGCTTCCGGGCGAAGAAAGCCCATCAGCGGCTCCTCTTGCCGGCGAGCAGCGCCTGCACCGTCCGATCGAACGGCTTCGCATCAGTGACGACGGCCGCACCGAGGCCGTGGCGCCGAGCGAGCGCCGCGACCGCTTCCTCGTGGGACGCGAGCTCCTCCGCGTACGCCGCGACCAGCGCCGACGATTGCGGCACGAACATCCTCGCGCTGCTCTCCGGATCGACGAGCGTGCACGCAGCTGGAAGCGACGGCGCGCGCTCCGCCTCGGACACGACGTGGACGAAGCACCCAGTCCCCGCGCCGCGCGCGAGTGCGACCGCGACTTCTGCGGGAAGCGACTCGACCAGAAAGTCCGAGACGAGGAACGCGACCCGACCGGTCGCAGCCACCGGTTTCAGGTGACGCAACCCCGTGAGGTGGGTCGAGCCGTCGCATTCCCCCAGCCCCTCGAGCATCGCGATGATCTCGTCGACCTTCCGGTGGGTTCGCCACGTGCCGAGGGTCACGGGGCCACCCTCCGCGCTCAGGACCGCGGTCACCGGGCACCGCGCCGAGAGCCCCGCGTACAGCAGACCGCCTGCGATCTCCCGTGCGATCCGGTCCTTGCCCTCCCCCGTGATTCCCATCGAGGCCGAGCGATCGAGGATCACCATCACCTCCGGCGCCTCGTCGCGGGAGTACTCCTTGGTCACCAACGCGTCGAGGCGCAGCCATGAGTTCCAGTCGATGTCCCGCGGGTCGTCACCCTGGACGTAGGGCCGATGGTCCTTGAACTCGATCCGCCCGCCCTTGAGCGCTCCCGCCGCCCCCTCCGGCGCACCGCCGCCCCGCCGCAGCAGGGTGGGCAGCGCGAGGAGACGCGCGCGATAGTCGTCGGCGAAGTGGAAGCCCATGGCGTGGGAGATCCTAACGGGGGCGCAGCCTCCCAAGTTCGCCCTGAGTCCGGATCCAGCTCCATGGGAGCGCGACCTCCAGGTCCGCGCTCCCGTCAGCGACCGCGGGACGCGTTCAAATGCGCCAGCGCTGCGAGGCGACCGTGGGGGTCCATCGCCGCGACCGATGCTACCGCCGACTCCGTCAGCTCTTGGAGCCTCGCCGCCGCACCCTCGCGCCCGGCGGCGGCCGGCCACGTCTGCTTCTGGCGTGCAGCATCGCGGCGAACGGGCTTGCCGAGGTCCAACGGGCTCCCGTCGAGGTCCAGAAGATCGTCCTTGATCTGGAACGCGAGGCCGAGCCGCGCACCGAATTCCCGCAGGCGGTCCACGGCGAGCGCATCCGCCCCGCCGAGCCGCGCGCCCATCGCACACGCCGCGCGGATGAGCGCCGCGGTTTTGCGCTCGTGGATTGCCTGGACCCGGGCGAGGTCGGGCGCTTCGCCTTCGCTGAGCAGATCGAGGACCTGGCCGCCGATCATGCCGGCGGTGCCCGCGGCCTCGGCGAGGTCGCGGACGAGCGCGGGCAGCAGCGTGGAGTCGGCCGTCTCCCGGGCCAGGAGCTCGAACGCGAGGGCGAACGCAGCATCGCCGGCGAGGATCGCCGTGGCCTCGCCGAAGCGAACATGACTCGTCTCCCGTCCGCGGCGCAGGACGTCGTCGTCCATGGCCGGGAGGTCGTCGTGGATCAGGCTGAACGCATGCACCAGCTCCACCGCGCAGGCAGCTGGCAGCGCCGCGTGGCGATCACCCCCCACCGACTCGCACGCCGCCAGCACCAGCGCGGGACGGAACCGCTTGCCAGGCGCCAGCACCGACCATCGCAGCGCTTCTGCGACGCGCCCGGCGGATTCGTCCTCCCCAGGGAGCCACCGGTGGAGGGAGGCGTCGACGTCGCGCGCGGCGGCTTCGAGATAGGGGGTGACGGTCAGCGGTACGACGTTCACCCGAGCGCATCCGGACCGGCCGCGCGCCCCTCTTCGTCATCTTCGACGATCGGTTCGAGCCGGTCTTCACCGTCCGCCCCCTCGACGAGCCGCTCGAGGCGACGCTCGTAGGCAGCGAGTTCCTGGAGCAGCTCCTGGTGGAGCTTCTTCCCCGCCTCGAAGCGCGTGATCGCAGCCTCGAGGTCGAGATCACCCCGCTCCAGCTCCTCGACGAGGCCTGAGAGGGCGTCCATCCGCTCGCGGAACGGCTTGTTCTTTCCCGCTTTCTCCATCACACCGATGGTAGCGATTCTTCGTCGCCGTCCGAACCACTGACCTCCGAGCAGTTGACCTCGGAGATGAGGTCCGGTCCGTCGGCGAACGTCGTGCGGACCCGCGCACCCGGTGGCGCATCCGCCGCCGACCGGAGCAGGGGCCCGCCGTCGATGTCCTCGAGGCGGGTCAGCGTGAACCCGCGAGCCAGCACGGCCGTCGGGTCCAGCGCGTCCAGCTTCGACGTCTGCCTGATGAGCTCGGATCGGGCGACTGCGACCGCCGCCCGCGCGGCCGCATCGAGGCGCCGGTCCAGCCCGCGAAGCGCCTCCCGGTTCCCCGCGACGCCGACCCGCAACGTCGCTGGCGAGAGCGCGCGGCCGAGCCCGTCGAGCTGCGCCCGGGCGGTCCTCATCCGTTGGGCAAGCGACACCGTCATCCGATCCACCAGTCCATCGGTGATCTGGCGCTGTTCTTCGATCAGCCGCGGGAACAGACTCAACCCCGGCCGCCGCCCGAGCTCCGTCAGCCGTCGCCGCTCCTCGACGCCGGTCCGGCGGATGCCCTGGGTCAGTCGCATCACGCAACCATCCAGATGGTCCCACAGCACCGCCAGGTCGGGGGCCACCAGCTCGCCTGCCGCGGTGGGCGTCAACGCCCGCACGTCCGCGACGAGGTCCGCGATCGTCACGTCGATCTCGTGGCCGACGGCCGAGACGACCGGCACCTCGCACGAGGCGATGGCGCGCGCCAGTCGCTCGTCGTTGAACCCGGCCAGATCCTCGGCGCTGCCGCCGCCACGACCGATCACGACGACGTCGACCGAGGCGACCCGGGCGATCCGGCGCAGCCCGTCGGCAAGCGCTCGCGCCGCGCCGTCGCCCTGGACCGGAACGGGCATCAGCACGCACCGCATCGTGGGGAACCGGTCGCGGATCGCGCGCAGCATGTCGTGGACCGCGGCTCCGCTCGGCGACGTCACCAGTCCGACCGCGCGGGGCAGGAACGGGAGCGGACGCTTGCGCTCCTTCGCCGTCAGCCCCTCGGCTTCGAGCTTGGCCTTCAGCGCCACGAACGCCGCTCGCAACGCTCCTTCGCCGGCCAGCGCCACCGACCGGCACACGATCTGGTACTTGCCGGTCGCGGGGAACACCGTGAGGTGCCCGCGCACCACGACCCGCAGCCCGGCCTCCAGCGGGAAGTCGAGCCGCCACACACCGCTCGCCCACATCACGGCCGCGACGGACGCCGTCTTGTCCTTCAGCGTGAAATAGAGGTGTCCCGACGGCGGACGACGGATCTCACCGACCTCCGCCTCGACCCAGACGTCGGGAAAGCTCCGCTCGACGAGATCGCGGGCGCGGCGGTTCAGCTCGTTGACCGACAACGGGCGCGGGCGCGCGACGGGTTCCTTGCCCATGAACGATGAAGTCACGGGCGGATGTTCCGCCGCTTCAGTCAGCGCGTCAAGCAGCGGGGGTGCCGACGATGCACTCGACCGGACACACGGCGACGCACTCCGAGCAGTCCGTGCAGCGTTCGGGGTCGATGATGAACATCTCCTCCCCGTCCGTGATGCACTTGTCGGGGCAGACGTCGGGACAGAGTCCGCAGGAAACGCACTCCTCCTGGATCACATGCGCCATTCATCATTGATCGGACGGCGGGCAGCGCCAGAAAAAGCAGCGGCGCCGGACCTATTTGACGCGTAGGAACGACAGCTTGGCGTCGATCCAGGTCTGCGTCTCGGCGCCGAGCACCACGATCTGATACCGATTGTTGAAGAACGGGCTCTTGATCGTGCGGCCGATGCCGTGGCGGAAGTTGATGTAGCCACCGTGGAAATCCAGCTCCAGGAACTTCCCGCGAGCGACCAGGGTGACGGACATTCGGTCCGCGTACACGGTCTTCGCGAGCGACCCGTCGCGACCCCGGATCTCCATGACGACATCTTGAAGGCCGTCGCGGTCGAACGCCGCCGCCGTGGTGATGAGATACTCCTCGGAAGCCCGGTTCCTCTGAAGGAGGTCGTTGAACGTCTGAAGGAACGCCGGGGTCACGACACGGCGTCCGGGCCCCTTCGGCGCGGGGTTCTCTCCGGGGTTGGCTTCCTCACCTCCGGTCGCGGAGACGGGGTCCGGGGGCGTTTCGCTCTCGGGTCCGGCAGGCGCGGCCACGGGCGCGAGCCGCAGTTTCTCGACGGTCTTGTTGAGCTCTTGGATCAGCGTCTGATCGGCCATCGTCCGCGACAGGAGGCGGGCCACCTCCTTCTGGGACGCCTCCGCTTCGATCTTCAGGGTTCGGAGATCCTTCTCGAGACGAGTGACGTCCGCGCGTTCGGCGCCGAGCTCCTCTCGCGCCTGGTCGCGTTCGAGCTGCAGCCGGCGTCGTTCATTCTCGAGGGCAGTGATGCGTTCATGCAGCGTGCCGAGTCGATCGAGGACGTTCTCGCGGTCGGTCTTCTCCATCGAGTTGATCTTGGACCGGATGCCCTCGAGCTCCGCGAGCGCTGCCTCAGCGGCCGTGTCCTGTACGGGACGATCGAGCTTCGCGGCCGTGTCGTCGACGCGCTGCGAAAGCTCCTGCACTCCCCAGACGATCGCGCCGCCGATGGCCACGAGACCGATGATCAGCGCAGCGATCGTCCACCAGCGGCGTCCGCTGTCGAGTCCGATCCGGTCAAGCAGCCGCTCCTGGACTCGTCTCATCCCCGAGAATGAGTCGTTCAGGGCGCGCGTCGAGCTGATCATCATCTCGGAGCGCTGCGTGTCCTGGAGGGTCTTCCCCATCTCGGCCTGTTGATCGTGCAGACGCTTGAGGATCTCGGCCTGGAGGTGCATCGCCGACGCGATCCCCTCCATCTGTCGGCCGACGACGCCCTCTTCGCTGGCGACGCGCGGTGACGGCAGCTGAGCGCGCTCTCCGGGAGCGGATCCAGCATCGGGTCCCGTCGCATCGGTCATTTGCCATTGCCTCCGTTCTTGTCCGGTGACTCGAGGACGGCCTCGATCAGCCGGCCAGGGCGAGGTCGGGCCAGCCACTGGATCAACTCGTCGCGCGACGCCAACCCCGCCGCGAGATCGTGGCCGAGGAAGCTCCCCTTCACCACGCTCGCGAACTCGAGCCGCCGCGGGATGGCGACCAGGACGCGGCGGGTGCTGCGCGCCTCGAGCGGACGATCGGCGCGCGGCGCAAAGGCCTGCAGCGTGAGGCGGGCGCGGGCGCGGTCCTTCGCGATGACGTTCAGGTCGTAGCCGCGGGCGCCGTCTTCTTCACCGGCCGTCTCCAGCAGCAGCGCACTCGGATCGACGACGACGGGCTTGTCCGAACCGTTGACGACGATCATCTCGAGATAGGTGTACTGGTCCGCGGGCAATCCGAGGGTGCGCGACAAGCTCTGATCGGTGAAACGCTGCCGCTCGCCGACGGCGTAGCGGTTGCGCACGAGCACCTCGATCTTGTCGGCGGCGCTGGTCAGCACGAAGACCCGCCCCGGCCCGGACGCCCCGGCATCCCGACGGCCACCCGGGCTCTCGTCGTCGTCACTCGTGGCGTTGACCACGAGCATCGCGATCGTCAGCGTCACGGCCGTGAGACCAATTGCCATCAGGAGGTTCTTCATACCGGGGTCAATGCTGAGAGGGGACGAAGCCGACCGTGCCGTCGCCGGCACTCCCAGCCCCGCCCCCTCGGACGAGCGTCAACGAAGCAGTCTTCCCGACGATGCGGATCAGCCCCAGGACTTCGCCTTCTTACCGGTGTTGTTCCACCAGCGCTGCCAGTTAGGGGCGTTCGTGATGTCCTTGACGCCCGTGAGCGCCTTCAACGACGTCTCGAACGGCTTGGTGATCTTGGCGTAGCGACGCTGCGCCGTCGTGTTGCGGGGATCGCGAGCCTGACCGTCGATGCTGGAGTACATCTTCAGGATCTCCTTCACGATCTCCTTCTTCTGCTTGATGTCCGAGTCCTTGTAGTGGCGGAGCGCGAGTCCCGCCGCGGCGACCACGTCAAAGTCCTTGTATTTCAGGAGCTTGGTGAGGGGCTGGATGCCCCGCTTGTGTCCAATCAACCCGATCGAATCGAGGACGATCCCGAAGTACGTCACGTCGTTCTCGGTGGTCTTCAGCTTGATCAGAGGAACCAGCAGCTTCGTGGCGCTGTCTCCCCACTTGTCCTTCTTGCCGCCCTTCATCTTGGGCAGCGCCTCGACAGTCGTCTGCCGGACGTCCTTGTCCCTGCTCTTGAGGTTCTTCTTCGCGAGGGAGTGGATGGCCTTCTTCTGCTTCTCGTCCGCGCTCTCCCACTTCTCGCCGAGAAGCTTGATGAAGTGGATCTGGTCCGCAGAGATCCTCCCCTTCTGCCCCGCCTTGAGTCCGGCCATCGCCTCGGCGACGGCTTCGTCCTGGGCGGCGCAGATCGGCACGCAAAGCATCAGACCGGCAACAATGATCAGGATTCGGGTATTCATGGGCTCGCTCTCCGACTCGTGTCCACTCCATTCTGGGGCTCCCCGCCGGCCGCCGCAACCCGCCGGACGTAGAGCCCCCTGATCCGCAGGGTCAGCGGCCCCGGCCTGGCCGGCAGGGCGGTTCCGCACACGCTCGCCACCGGCCGGACCCCACGGAGGCTCGCGGACAGGAAGACCTCGTCGGCCTCCTGGAGCTCCGGAAGCGTGAACCCGCGTTCCGTGACCGGGATTCCCGCTCCTCGGGCCTCCTCCAGCAGCACCGCACGGGTGACGCCGGGCAGGATCGGGAGGGTCAGCGGCGGAGTGTGCAGCACCCCGTCCCGGACCAGGAACACGGTACTACGGCTGCCCTCTAGTACGCGCCCGTCGTCCAGAACGAAGAGGACTTCGTCCAGTCCCCGGGTCCGCCCCTCGGCGTGGGCGCGGCGGGGCCCGAGGTAGTTGAGGGTCTTCAGGTGCGCGAGGGGCCGGGGACCGTCGAGCCCCGGCGCCGCCCGATCGATCCGCGCCGGGGCCTGTGGACCGAGGTCGAGGGCGTTCCCAGCGACGATACGGCGGACGCGCTCGCCGTCGCGGAACAGCAGTAGCCGCACGGCGAGATCGAGGGTGGGGGCCGCGCGGCCCAGCCGGTCGAGGTCCGCACGCCAGACCTCCGGGGTGGGCGCTGGCAACAACCCGAGCTCGCGGGCTCCCTCGGTGATCCGCGCCACGTGACGGTCGAAGAAGTGCGGTCGCTGGGCGACCACGGGCAGCGTCTCGAACAGGCCCTCGCCCGTGTTGAGTCCCCCACCGAGCGCGAGGACGTCGACCCGCCCGTCCTCCCGAAGAACGCCATCGACCACGATCGGGAGGCGGTCAGCCACGGGTGACCTCCCCGGTGAGGGCGCGCAAGATGCCCGCGACCTTGTGCCGCGTTTCCATCTCCTCCAGATCGGGGTCCGATCCGGCAACGATCCCGCCCCCGCCGAAGAAGTGCAGCGTGTCTCCCGCGGTGAAGCCGGAGCGAATGAGGATGTTCGTGTCCATGCGTCCGTCGTACCCGAGGTAACCGAACGCCCCGCAGTAGGGACCCCGGCCACTCGGCTCCAAAACGTCGATGAGCTCCATGGCGCGGATGCGGGGCGCACCCGTGATCGAACCCCCGGGGAGCGTAGCGCGCAAGAGGTCGGCGCGATCCCGGCCACCAGCCAACGTCCCTCGCACGGTCGCAACCAGGTGGTGGACCGTCGGGTGGGTCTCCACGTCGAGCGGCCGGCTGACGACCACGGTGCCCGGAACGCACACCCGCGACAAGTCGTTACGCATCACGTCGACGATCATCGCGAGCTCGGCGCGGTCCTTCTCGGATTCCCGCAGTCGGGCCGCCAGCGCGGCGTCTCGGGCCGGGTCGTCCGATCGCGGCGCCGTGCCCTTGATGGGCCGGGTCTCGACCTGGACCCCGTCGCAGCGAAGGAACCGCTCCGGCGAAACGCTCAGCAACGTCTCGCCGTTCGCGGTCGCAAACCCGCCGAACGCGGCGGGGTTCTCGGCCCGCAGACGCCGATAGAACCCCACGAGGTCACGGGGACGCGGCACTGACCAACGCTGCGCGAGGTTCACCTGATAGACGTCGCCGTCGAGGATGTGCCTCCGCGCCCGCCGAACGGCCTCGCGATGACGGCCGGCGTCGGGACGGGTCACGTCATCCGGCCGGCACGGGGGGCCCGGGACCTCCCCCGGGTCGCGCGCGGGATCGAGGACGCGTCCTGCGAGCGCCGTCGCGATCTCGTGCGCACGATCGGTCGCCGCCGCATCGTCCGGATCCTCGAGCACGAGCAGCTCCACCTCGCCGGCCGTCTCGTCGATGGCGATGGCGACCCGCGTGGCGAGTAGGTGGACGCCCGGCAGCGCCGATACCCGCGCGTGCCGATCGGGCAGCGTCTCGAGCGTCGTGCGGACGTCGTACCCGAACCACCCCACGAGGCCACCCGAAAACGGCCACCGCGGATGGGGATCGCACACCCAGGTCGAGAGGTGCTCCGCCATGACCTCGAGCGGATCGGGCGCATCCGGCTCGCCGGACCACGACACGACCGGCGTTCCACCCGCGACGAGGATCGAGACGCCGTCTCCCCCGTCGAGCAACGCCACCCCGTCGAGGTCCGCTGCCCGCGCCAGCAGCGCGCCCGCGTCGCTCGTCGAGGCGAGAGGTCGGGAGACGGTGGTCAGGTGGCGAGTCGGCATCGCCCGGACGTTAGCATCCGTCCCGGTCGGCCCGTCGTCGTCTACAATCGCTTCCGTGCGACATCTGGCCGAGTACCTCGCGCACCTGCAAGACGCCCGCGACGTCTCGGATCACACCTTGCGCGCATACCGGACCGACCTCACGCGATTCGCCGACTCCCTCGCCGCGGACGAGCGCGATGCCCCGACGACGCTCGGCCCGGGCGACCTGAAGAGCTACGTCGCGGGGCTGCTCGACCAGGGACTCGAACGCTCCACGGTCGCTCGCCATGTCGCAGCGCTGCGGGGCTTCTTTCGGTGGCTCCTCGCCGCTGGCAAGCACGACGACGACCCCGCGCAAGCGCTCCGGGTGCCGCGCCGCGGACGCACCCTGCCCCGGGTCCTCTCCCAGGAGCAGATGGAACGCCTGCTGGCCGCGCCCGCGGGCGACGGTTTCCTCGCGCTCCGCGACCGCGCGCTCCTCGAGACGCTCTACAGCGCAGGTCTGCGCGTGTCCGAACTCGTGGCCTTGGACGTCCGCGATGTCGATCTCGTCCGCGGAGTCGCCCGCGTCCTCGGCAAGGGCAACAAGGAACGCCTCGCCCTCATCGGCTCCTACGCCCGCGACGCCCTCACCGCCTGGCTCCCGCTCCGGGCCCGCCGGGCCACTCCCCACGCCGGCGACGCCCTGTTCCTCAATCACCGGGGCGGCCGCCTCACCGACCGCAGCGTCCGCCGCCTCCTCGAAAAGGCCCTGATCCGCGCTGGCCTCCCCCCAGGAATCTCCCCCCACACCCTGCGCCACTCCTTCGCCACCCATCTCCTCGCCTCCGGCGCCGGGTTGAAGGAGGTCCAGGAAATGCTCGGCCACGCCCACCTCGCGAGCACGCAGATCTACACCCACGTCTCACCCGAGCACCTGCGGCAGGCGTACGAGGCGGCGCATCCGCGGGCGTGAGCGCAACGCCCACCCGTTAGAAGGCGCGCAGTTGGAGTTCAGTGGAGCAAGAAGAAGGAGAACCCAGGAGCCAGGGCCAGAAACTGGTCTGATCTGGTTCCTGGGTTCTCCTTCTCTCCTCCGTTTTCCTCCCGCGACCTGCTACGCCTCCAGATCCCCATGATGCCGCTGGAAGTACCCGAGCACGTGCCCCACTGAAGTCTCGGAGTACTCGAAGTCGCCGATCAGCTGTGCGACGAGCTGGATGGCTGCCTCCTTGCGGTCGCGGACCATCCGCTCGGCACCGCCGGAGTGAACGGCGAGGGCGTCTTCGACGAGCGCAACGATGCGGTCACGCCGCTCGGTGAAGTAGGAGCGTTCGAGCGCGTCGAAGTGGTCCATGAACAGGTCTTCATAGACGATCGGGCTGTCGGGGTTCGAGAGCCGGAACGCGGCGATCTTGGTCATCAGGTTCTGGCGGAACCCGGGGAAGTCGTCCTCGACGCCGAGGCGCTCCTCGACGTCGGACATCAGGTTCTCGTCGGCGGTGACGAGCTCGCCGGTCTGCGGGGAGACTACCCGCTCACCCGTGCCAAACGCACGTACATGGAGCATGTAGTCCGAGAAGAGGCGGTGGTACTCGGTCTCTGCGACGAGTTCCGACGCCTTCTGGATCTCCCCCGCGACGTGCTTCAGGTACTCGCGGCGGACGATATCGATGAAGCCCGCCGGATCGTGGTAGTCGCCGTCTTCCTCGATGCGGAGGAAGGAGTAGAGGCTCGGGTCGGAGATGAGGCGGGGCAGGGCGTCGAACACGTCGACCGGCGTAATGCAGTCCTTGTCGCACTCGACCGCCATCTCGGTCAGCAGGCTCATCATCTCGCGGGGCGAGGCGCCGCGCCGGCCTTCGTACGCCGCGTCCGCGTAGCCTTCGAACTCCTCCTCCACGGCGTCGAACTCCCCCGCCAGCCCGCCGATGTGGGCGCGCAGGAGCTTGCTCTCCTCCTCGGTGAGGCCGCGGGGGATCTCCTTGCGGTCGTAGAGCCGTGCCTTCTGCATCGGGGTGAGATTCTTCACCACGCGTGACAGCGGCCCCTGGTACAGCCGGCTCTGCGGCCGCCGCATCCGAGTGAGGACCGCCCAGAGCGCGGCGCAGGTCGCCGAGTGCGGCGCGACGTGGCGCCCGCCCGACACCTGCTCGAGATGGCGCTGGTAGATCTGCGCCTCCTTCTTGTACTCGCGCAGGTACGGCACCTTGATGAGCTCGAATCGGCTCTTGAAGCTGGTGAAGCTCGGGTCGCGTTTGAACGCAACGAGGAACTTCTCGTTGGTCGTGCCGCAGAGGATCTGGTTCAGGTCGAGGGAGAGATTGCTGAGGTTCACGTACCCCCGCTCGGCCGTGGTGAGCAGGTACTTGTTCGCCTCGGGGTTGCGCTTGAGGAAGTCGCTGTACTCGACGATCCCCGCATTGCCGTCGACGAGGTCGCCGTGGGCCTCGAGCAGGGTCTCGTGCATCAGCACCGGCGGCAGACCGGTCATCTGACCGTGGCCAAGCAAGCGGGCGCCCGCGTCGATCGTGGTCTGCGGCTCGATCGTGATCGCACCCGTACGGTAGCGGTGGGACACGTAGTAGCGCTCGATGCGCACGTGGCGCATCACCTTCTTCCAGTCACCCTCGTACGATCGGAGCAAGCTCTCGTAGATGACCTTGCTCTTCGGCGACAGGCCGCCCTTCAGGATGAAGTCGTTCCAGCGGAACCCTGCCCGCTCCTCCTCGGGTGCCTTTTCCAGTGCCTCCTCCAGAAAGCTGATGCGTCGGCGCTTGGGGATGAGGAAGAACGGGGGGTCCTTCATCTCGTCCGGCACCCGTGACGAGATCAGCTTCTCCTCGATGTGTGCAAACGAGGCGACCTCCTCCAGCTTCTGGTCCGGAGCGAAGCCCATGCTCTTCTGGTCGGCCGACTCGCAGAAGATCCACGACAGACGAAACAGCGGGGCCTCGTCGATGCGCGAGAACGCTTCGAGACCGTTGCGGATGGCCTCGACGATCGAGCTCTTGGCTGACCCGTTCGGACCGTGCAGCAAGACGAAGCGATCGCAACGCCCGCGCTCGACGAACTCGGTCAGGATCTCGTAGATGCGATTCTGAACCTCCTCCTGCCCGAACACGTGCCCCGTCCCACATTCGAACGGGTCGTCGAAGAGACGCCAGCGAGCAGTCACGCCGTCGATCCCCGGGACCTCGTACCAACCGAGGCCATCGAAGAGGTCACGCATGTACGTGGCCGCGTTGCGCGTCAGCGAGTAGGGCCGCTCGGCCAACAGGTCCATGTACTCGGCGAACGAAAGGACCGCCTTCTTGCGATCGAACGTCTCCTTCGACGCCTCGGAGATCGCATCGATGATCTTGTCGAGGTCCATGCTTGCCCCTCCGCCGACCGAAACGATCGGCTCCCCGTCAAGAGTCTATCGGCCGGAGGACTCTCCGCGCCGAAAAGACACCCGGTGCGGTAGAGTCCCCCTATGACTTCCACTCAGTTCCACCGCGATCTTGGCGCATTCGTTCTGACCACCGTCCTGGCGATTCCCGCCTTCGGGCAGGTGTTCACCGTGGCCCGAGACGACGACATGCTGCGGACGATCGACCCGGCCACGGCCGCGACGACGTCCGCGCTCATCATGACCCTCGCGGGCTCCACGATCCAGGGCGCGAACGGGCTTGCCATCGACCCGTCATCCGGCTTGTTCTACGCCGTCCTGAAGTGTGAACGCCGGTCGAAAAGTGCGGCAGTC
>NZBC01000043.1 GCA_002687715.1 Planctomycetota bacterium
ACCCGTACAGGAACGCGACGAACGGCCCCCACGACTCGCGGAGAAACGCGTACTGACCACCCGCCTCCGGAAACAACGCTCCCATCTCGCCGTAGGCGAACGCACCGAAGAGGCAGATGACCCCGAGCAGCGCCCACCCGCCGAAGATCCACGCTTCGCTGGGCAGGCTCCTCGAGATCTCGAGCGGCTTCATGAAGATGCCGGACCCGATGACGGAACCGACCACGAGCAGGACGGCGGACCAGAGTCCGAGGTGGCGCTGGAGCGTGGGGCGGGTCATCGCGACGGAGGGTATCCGCCCCGGAGCACTTCCGCCACGAACTCGGCCTCCGACCCAGCGGCGGTCGACCTCTACTTGTAGCCGATGACGTACGCGATCCAGGACGGGTCGTTGTCGCCGGTCTTGGTCGCACGGTAGACCCCGTTGCCCTCGTCGGTGTCCTTGTCCGTGCCTTCCCAATAGACGGCGGTCTTCTTGAACCCAGCGTCCATGAGGAGGTCCCTGAGCTCGGGGCAGGTCCAGATGCGCCAGTCGTACTCGAATGCCTTCTTGAGCCTGGTTCCGTCCGGGAAGTGAAAGTGAATCCAGGAAACCCGCTCGTGGGTGACGGGCGAGAAGTCGCCCTGCTCCCACACGTACTTGAACCCCGGCTGGCGTTTGGTCTCGGTGACCGCGTCGTACGCCTCCTGCCCACCGTGGATGTCCATGAGGAAGAGGCCGTCCTTGGCGAGGGACGCTCGAGCGGCACGGAGGTACTTCAGGAGCAAGCTGCGCTCCTTGAAGATGCAGTACGAGAAGTTGAACGCGACCTGGACGTCGGTGAGGGGCTTCTTCGGCGTCAGCACGTTGGCACACGACAGGCGGACCCGGGACGCCTTGTCGCCCAACGGCTTGATGTTGCTCTCCCTGCCCCAGTTCAGGACCTCGCGATCGAGGTCGACGCCGTACGCAACGCGATCGGTCTTGCTCTTCACCCACTCCGCACAGAGCAACGAGGTGCCGCAGAAGTCCTCACGCAACGAGAGCGGGTAGCGTCCGCGCTCGGTCCGGAAGACGCGGGTGATGAACGCGACGTCCGCCTCCGGGCACTGAACGGACTTCTGGTAGAGATCGTGGCGGTCGGCCGTCTTCAGCGTGTACTTCGGTGCGGGCAACGTAGGTCCTCCCCGGTTGGGGACGAGATAGCGGAATCAGCTTGCCGCGGCAAGCCTCCGGGTGGCCATATCCTCAGCGTTCGAGGTCGAAGAGTGGGGTCCCGTCGAGGCCAATGTACATGCGGGCGACGCACCGAACCGCACCCTCGGACATGCCCTCGAGAACGAGCGGCAGAACGAAGTCGCGGCTCTCTCCGCCGAGAATGCACGTACCGGGAAGCGGGAATCGCTGAAGGCTCTCGGCCCTCCCTTTGCCCTTCCGGTGGATGCGGACCTCGATGAACCCGCCGACGGAAAAAACGCCCCCCGACCCGCCACCACCGGGTTCACCCTTCAGCCGCAGACGGAGATTCCACAGCGAAGACGATCCCGACGGACGGGGCGGGAACGACACGATCTCGGCCCCTACCGACGGGGCGCCGGTGGGGATGTCGGCGGCCCGCGCGAGTCGCAGGAGCAGCGTCTTCGGCCGGCCCTCGACGTGGGTCGCGAGAAAGCCGGTGGCCGCCTTCGCGAGCTTGAGCTCCCCGTGAGCGCGAAACAGGCGCCACGTCTCGAGGCCGACGCCCCAGTCGACGATACCCACCGCACTGGCCGCGTCGTACTGGGTCCGTAACGCCGCGACGGCCGGCCCGAGCCCCTTTTGCACCACGAGGTCGCTGAGCCCGTCCTCGGCGGCCTGGATCGCGCGCAGCGCCTCGAGACCCGGACGACCGAGTGCCTGCTCGAGCCGTGCTCGGACCATGGTTCGCGCGAACTTCGGTCCCCGGTCGAGCAGCCGCCGCAGGATGGGCGCCGACCACGCCGGCTCCAATCGCACCGCCACGGAAGCGATGCCGGAGATCTCGAGGGCGCGGCCGCGAGCCAGGAACTCCAGATCGCGCAGTGCGATGAGCAGGTCCGGATCTCCCGTCCGGACCGCGCCCGCCAGGAGCGAGAACCGGACGTACGCCGCCAGGCTGTCGCACTGACTCGTCGTGACGACGGCAGCGGCCCACGACGGGACCCCCAGACACGCGAGCCCCGCGATGGCGAACGAAGGGGAGTGGCCGTGACCCCCGTCGAGGATCCGTTCGAGGTCGGGCCGGACCGCCGCATCGCCGAGCGCGGCTCTCGCAAACGCCCCCGCGGCAGCGACCTCGGCGTCGGCATCGCCGGCAAGCCGAACGGCGACGGGCAGGTGATCCGCCGCACCGAGGCACGCGACGAATAGCGCGACGTCCCGGCGAATGCCGGCATCGTCGTCGTCCGCGAGGGCAACCACGAGCGCCGGGTCCACGACCTTGGAGAGCCACACGGCCTTCTCGATCCCCCAGCGCCGGCGAGCAGGTTCCGGGTCCCTGAGCGCCTCCGCGAGCACGTCACGCAATCCCGCGGTGTCGCTGTTCTGCAGACCGCGCGACACCCGAAGGTCGAGGTCTCGATACGGGGTGTCCGCCGCGCCTCCGATCTCCGTCGAGGCGCGCAGGACGTCCAGCAACGCCACCAGCCGCCGCCCCTCCGGATGCTCCGCGACGTCGAGCGGCCGCCGCTCTTCGGGATCGATCGAGAGGTCGTAGAGATAGAACGTCCCGCCCACCACATCGTGGATCAGCTTGAGGTTCTCGTAGCGGACCGCGTGCTGCTCGATGTCGCGACGCAGGCTGAACACGGGACACAGCTGCAGGTACGTCAACGGCGCCGGCGGTGCCACCCCGGCGGCCTCCCCCATGATGTACGGGAGGAGGCTCCGGCCCTGGCGGGCGCCCGGGTCGTCGAGCCCCATCAGCTGAACGATAGTGGGATGGACGTCGGCGAGTCCGACGGGTCGAGCGATCCGACGCGGCCCGGCGCCGGGGACGCGGATCACGAGCGGCACCCGAACCTGCTCCTCGTGCAGACTCGTTCCGTGCCTCAATCCACCGTGCTCGCGAAACTCCTCACCGTGATCGGCGTGGACGACGACCACGGTGCGGTTCCAGTCCTCGCGCTCGCGGAGGTGGCGAAGCAACGCACCGAGGTGGGCATCGGCCCGCACGATCTCCCCGTCGTACACGTCGATCTCGCGGGGACCAAAGTCGATGCCTGGCCAGCGGGTGTACGCCGCGTGAGGCTCCGGAATGTGTACCCACAGGTGCCAGGCTCGACCGGGTTCGACGCCGTCCACCAGCGCCATCGCCTTCGCGACGGTCTGCTCTCCGGTCGCGTTCTGGTTGCCGCCGGGCGCATCAAACGCGCCGTAGCCGTCTTGAAGGTGCTGAAACACGGTGCGGAGTGCGAGCCGCGTCAGCGCGAACACCCCCATGGTCCGGTGACCCAGCGTCTGCAGGAGGGTCGCGATCGCGGGGAAGCGCCCGTCGGGGTCGCGCCGGCCTACGAGCGGCGCGGCGGGAAACCGGCCCTTGAACATCGCGCCGATCGAGAGCGGACTCGACGAAATGTGCGCGTACGCCGCTTCGAACACCGTCGCCTCCTTCGCTAGCTCCGCCAGGTTCGGAGTGGTCGGACGGTGATAGCCGAGGACGGACGCATGATCCGCCCGCACGGCCTCGATCGTGACGATCACGACGTTGAAGCGACGGCGATCGGGGAACGCCAGATCGAGACGCGACGTCGGCACCGCCGCCGGGCTTGCAATCAGTGCGCGCGCAGCCTCGAGATCGTCCTGGGCGACCCGCGGAATCGTGACCGCGCGGGCAAACGGGGTGAGCACCTTGGAGGCGAACGGGGCCCGCACGAGCAACGCCTCGCGATCGCGGACAGCGTCCCCCGGGATGACACCCGTCGCGACGGTGACGACGCCGGCCCCGGCGAGGATCCCAGTGGCGATGGCGACCCCGGGTACCACCTGCCGGCGCAGTCCCCATCGCGCACCGCACACCGCCGCGGCAATCACGAACGCTCCCGCGAGCGCGAGGTGGAAGGCCGGATAGAGCCTGGGCAGCAACCAGAGATCTGCCGCGAGCGTCGCGACCAGGACGATGGCCCACCCCGAGTTCCGCGCCCAGCCCCGCCCCGGCTGCGCCCTCCGCAGCCATCGCGCAGCGGTCAGGGTCGCGACGATCACGCCGATGACGAGCATGACGCGCAGCACCGGGGTGAACGACTGCGCTGCGATCCAGCGCCCGGACAGCAGCGAGAGTCCGGCGATCACCAGTCCGGCCGCGGGCAGCACCGCAAACGGCGATGCATCGACCCACGATGACCATCGCTCGGAGACCCGCACGCGCAAGCCATGCGCCGCAACGTGGGCAAGCCAACCCAGCCCAGCCGTCGCACAGCCGAGTCCGCATCCAGCGAGCACGATCCCGATCCAGCCGCGCCCACCCGGGCCCTCGCCTCGACCCAGGAGAACGACCGCGAGATCGGCCACCACGCACGCAGTTGCTACCGCGGCGGCAGCTGCGACAGCAGCCATGGCAACGGCGGAAGTGGTCGGCTTCGATGCGTTCATCACGCTCATCGTCGCGGGTGAGGTGGGCGCGTCAAGAAGCCGGTATACTCCGCGTCATGCGGAAGGAGAGGGTCGGAGAGACGGATCTGATTCTGGCCGAGCCCGTCACCAAGGCGGTGCGGTGGATCGGCCGTGGCGAGCTGCTCGAGCAGCTGCTGGCGTGCTGGACCATGGTGACGGACGACGACCTGCCATTGTGCCCGCGAATCATCGGTCAACCGGGCATGGGCAAGACGACGCTCGCCCAGGCCGCGGCGGCGAGCGCAGCCAAGAACGTCTACATCTTCCAGTGCACCATGGATACCCGGCCAGAGGACCTGCTCGTCACGCCGGTGCTGAACGAATCCGGCACGATCTCCTACCACGCATCCGCCCTGGTCACGGCGATGATCGACGGCGGCGTCGCGATCCTGGACGAGGCCAACCGCATGTCCGAGAAGTCGTGGGCGAGCCTGGCGCCGCTCCTCGACCACCGTCGCTACGTCGAGAGCATCGTGGCGGGCGCCCGCATCGAAGCCCACGCGGACTTCCGATGCTGCGTCACGATGAACGATGACGCGTCGACCTACGAGGTGCCGGACTACATCGTCAGCCGCCTGCAACCGCTGATCGAGGTCGGTTTCCCGGACCGTGAAGACGAGTTGGCGATCCTCAGCTACAACGTCACCTTCGCGCCGGAAGATCTGCTGCGGATCACGACGGACTTCCTCCAGAAGGCGCACGGATTCCGGCTCGGGTACAGCACCCGGGACGGCATCAACATCATGCGCTATGCCCTGAAGCTGCAGGTGGCCGACCTGGAATCCGACCTCGAGACGGCCTTCCACCGGTCCGTCGCACAGGTACTCGGCCCCGACGCCGAAGACTTCGAAACCCGAGCCCGCGGCCAGTTCATGCTGGGATCGGCGCGGGATTTGAGCGCGTTCTTCACCACCCCGGACGACCTGGAGGGCCTCGAGGATCTCGACGAGGACTGAATACGACTTCGGTCTGGGATTCCGGTCCGTATGGTGGCCCGAGAAGGGGGAACGCATGCGCACCACGATAGGAACCGTCGCCCTCCTGCTGATTCTGGTCCTTCCGCTCGCCGCTCAGCCTGGCGTCCCGGCCAAACTGAAGCTGAAGGGCGACCCCGCCCAGGACCTCGACCTCGGGGCCACGCGACTGGTGCCGATGCCGGTTCGTAAGGGGCCGAAGGGGCCCGTCGTGAGCTCGCCCTACGTCTGCCTGCGCTCGACCGAAAGCGGGTTGCAGACCGGCGGTGCGGCCAAGCCGCGGCAGCTCCTCGGCCGGCCCGCGTCGTCCGTCATGCCGTGGCTCAACCGGCTCGACAAGATGAAGCCGTCGTTGATCTGGTCCCAACGGTGGACCCTCGTGTGCTTCCTCAAGGACGCGAGAGTCGACGACCTGACTCCCGAAGAGACGGTGCGGCTGCGGGTGTACTTTCCCAAGCTCCCGTCGCGTCCGACGCGTCTCACCGGACATGAGCGTGCGCATCTATGGGCGATCCGCATGCTGCGCACCGAGAGTGGGGTCGCCGACCTGCTCGACCTCGACGAGCGTGGAGAGCTGAAGTCGCGCGGGCCCGGGTATCGACCGCTCCCCCACAAGGGCTGCGAACTCTACATGTTCTCGTCGGCCGCGACGCACGACGCGTTCCGTCGCCACATCTTCAAGCCAAGCACCAAGGGACTTGCGGGCGAGACCCTGGATTCCGGCCCTGTCACGGCGATGCTCATGGACGATCAGAAGTCCGCCCCGATCCGCCGCCGGTTCCTCCACGCGGCGAGCCTCCAGCTCATCCGGGCGCACCGGCGGTTGGAAGGCGGTATTCCGGCGTGGCTCGAGATCGGCGTCGCGCATTACTTCGAGCGGAGGCAGTCCAAGGTCAATCGCTTCCGCAAGGACGAATCCGGAACGCTGCCTCCCGGCCTGGAGTCGCCCCGCGACTGGGACCAGGCGATTCGCGATCTCGTCGCAGCCGGACGGTCCGGCGAGCTCACCGCCCTGTCCGCCACCCCGGAACGCGGACTCACCGTGAACAGCCGGCTTCAGTCGTGGAGCCTGGTCAAGTACCTTCTCGGCGTCGACGGCAGACGCTTCCGCCGCCTGCTCGTCGAGCTCTTGCATACTCGCCCGGGGACGACGGTGCAGGACGGCTTGCGAGCGGCGCTGAAAGCGTCGTACGGTCACTTCCCCAAGGACGTCGAGAAGGCCTGGAAGAGCTGGGTCATCAAACGCGGCGGCTGAACCCCGTTTCATCGCCACACCCTCATACGGAGCACGAGGTGCCACCGCTCAGCTGGCGCAACGTCACCGCGATTCCTCTCGTCCACGGCCGGCTGGCGTTCGCGATCGAGGTCCGTCGTCGCATGCTCGAGACCCGTTGGGACGCCGTCCTCGTCGAGCTGCCGCCTTCACTGGAGGTCGCCGTTCGGGCGGGGCTCGACCGGCTGCCGGCTGTCTCAGTGGTTCTCTACCGCGAGGTCCCGGAGTTCCTCGCCGGCGACGACGCGCACGTCTGGTACATACCGATCGACCCGTGTGACGGCATCGTCGAAGCGCTCCGCATCGCAGAGCGCGAACGTACGCCCGTCCACTTCGTCGACGCGGACGTCGAGGAGTTCGAGGCGCGCCCGACGTTCCTTCCCGACGCTCATGCGCTGCACGGTCTCGGGCTCGACGTCTACTACGATGCCATCCAGCCTCGGCTCTCCGAGATTCGGCGCACGCATCAGGACGTGACGCGGGAGCGCCACATGGCGGCCCGGATCGCAGAGATCTCCGAGTCGCTCGGCCAGGATCGTCGCATCCTCTTCCTCGGCGGGATCGCGCATTGGAAGTGGGTCCACAAGCACCTCGAAGCGGGGTCGGTTTCCCGCCACGACGGCGACGGACCGGACCCTTCCCAAGTCCACATCGCACCCGTGCACCCGCGCAGCCTCGGGCACCTGCTCGGCGAGACACCGCACACGACGTGGCGCTGGGACGAGCACCGCCGCGGTATCGACCCCACGGACTACGACGCGGTGTGGGGACTCAAGGACCTGCTGCTCCAGGCGCGCGACCACTACGAACGTACCTGGCCCGAATCGCAGGAGAAGGCCACAACGCGAGCGCTGGAGAACATCCTCGACTACGCGCGGAAGCTCTGCGTGCGGCAGGACCGACTCGTCCCGGACACGTGGACGTTGGCGCAGGCAGCGAAGGGCTGCGTCGGCAACGACTACGCAGTGAGCCTGCTCCACGTGGTCCAGCGTTATCCGCCCAATGGCGAGATCGTCTTGGACGATGACGGCGGACAACGACCCGAGGGGATCCCCGGCGACGCTTTGCAGATGACGGAGACCCAGATCGCCTCCGACACCGCACCCTGCAACGCGACGTCCCGCACGCCCGGCATCTACCGTGGGTGGCGTCCGCTGGAGCTTCGCGATCGGCCCGATCGCCGCCGTCGCGAGCTCTGGAAGAAGGGCTGGAACCCGTATCGTCACTGCTCGTGGCCGCCCGAGGACATCGTCATCGAGAACTTCCGAGAGTACGTCGCCCGACGTGCGCTGGGACTCGCCGGTCTCTCACTTCAGAAGACCGAACCGTTTACGACGTCGTTCAAGGACGGGCTCGCGTTGCGGGAGACGTTGCGGGACTGGCATCGCCGGCGCATTCACGTCAAGGAAGAGCCCAGGGTGGCGGGCGAAGTCGGCGCCCTGGTCATGATCTTCGAAGAGGACGATGACGGCACCCGGTTCCCGTGGCGCACGACCTGGATGGCCGAGCACGACCAGGAATCGACACTCGCGTTCTATTCCACCGACCCGAGTGCGGACATCGTGGGCCCGGGAATCGGACGGATCTTCTACGGCGGGTGCATGTTCATCTCCCCGCCGCTGATGATCCCGGACGTGTGGGACGACCTCCGCTTCGAGCGCGCCCGCTATCCGTCGGAGCGGCTGCTGCTCGCGGCGTTGTTCTGGTCTCGCGAACGCTTCGTTGCCTATGCGAGCGCCACCCCGCCCTCGCCAGAAGCCAAACAGCAGGCCGCTGCCCTCGATCGCCACATCGTGTATATCCCGCTGTCCACGTTCTCAGCGACGACCCTGGAGAAGCTGCGACGGGCCCACGTCCTCAACGGGCACGAGGTCCGCGCATGGGCTGACCGTTTCATTCGGTGACGCGAGGTCTGGCGGGTAGACTCTCCCTTTCCTGCACTCTCCTCCCACCCGTGACCGACTCCTCTTCTAGCAAGCCGCCCCGCGTCCGCGCCTGGCCCCATGTCAAGCGCTTCTGGCCGTGGGCCCGTCCGCACCGGAAGTACGTCTACGTGATGGCAACGCTGCTGTTGCTGAGCGCGCCCATCTCGCTGGTGTCGCCGCTGATCATCCGGCAGGTCGTCGACGATGCCGTGGAACATTCGAGTCGCGACGACGTGTTCTTCTGGGGCGCGATGCTCGTCGGGCTGACCGCCGTCTCGGTGGTGTTCGGGCTGGGCATCGGGTACTCGACGACCCTCTTCCACCAGAAGGTCATCCGCGACGTTCGCATGCGGCTCTACCGCAGAATGCAGCAGCTGAGCTGGCGATACCACACCAACCAGGAGACGGGTTGGCTGATGTCACGCCAGGTCGACGACGTCAGCAACCTCAATGGAGTCATGGCAGACGCGTTCGCGCGCGCCGGCATCGCCCTCGTCCGCGGTATCGGATACCTGGTCATGCTGTTCTACATCGAGTGGCGGATGGCCACGGGCGGACTCGCGCTCGCGATGCTGATCTTCGGCTTCGAGTACGCGATATCAGGACGGCTGCGCGAGCGAACGAAGCTCGCGCGCGAGCGGTGGACCGACGTAAGCAGTGCGCTGCATCAGGGCATCTCCGGGCACGGCCTCGTCCGCGCGACGGCGTCGGAGCGCGGGGAAGCGAAGCGGTTCGCGGGCGTCCTTCACGCGAGCGTTCGCGCCGAGGTGCGCAAGTCGATGTTCGCGCTGTGGACCAACCACGTGTTCTCGCTGATCGGCGGCGTAGCCCCGGCGTTCATCGTGTTGGCGGGGGTGTGGCTGATCGTGACCAGCGACTTCACGGTCGGCGGACTGTTCGCGTTCTTCATGTACCTCGTGGGCATGTTCGGCGCGGTCTCGAGTGTCGCGGGGTTGAACCCGATGATGCAAAGCTCCGTCGCATCCTTGGAACGTATCTTCGAAGTGCTCGACACCGACGTCGAGGTGAAGAGCCCTCCGAACGCTCAACGGCCGTCCAGCGTCCGAGGCGAGGTCGTGCTCGAGCACGTCGACTTCGCCTACGACGCGGATCACTCCATCCTCCACGACGTGGAATTGCGCATCGCCCCTCGCGAGATGGTCGCGCTGGTCGGCCCGTCCGGGGCGGGCAAGACCACGCTCGCCCACCTCCTCCCCCGCTTCTTCGACCCCACGTCCGGACGCGTGCTTCTCGACGGCGTCGACCTGCGCGACCTCGACCTGGACTGGTACCGCACTCGGGTCGGACTCGTACCCCAGGAGATCTTCCTCTTCGACCGGTCGGTCTCCGAGAACATCGCTTATGGCAGCCATACGGACGATCTCGAAGCGATCCGCGAAGCTGCCCGCGCTGCCAACGCACTCGAATTCGTCGAGGCGCTCCCCGAGGGCTTCGACACCATCATCGGTGAACGCGGCGTGAGGCTCTCTGGCGGACAACGGCAACGGCTCGCCATCGCCCGGGAGATCCTGCGGGCGCCCGACCTGCTCATCCTCGACGAGGCGACGTCATCGCTCGACTCCGAGACCGAGGCGCTCATCCAGACCGCGATGGAGCGGCTCTTCGAAGGCCGCACATCGCTGGTCATCGCCCACCGTCTCTCGACCATCATGCGCGCCGACCTCATCGTCGTGGTCGACGGCGGACGCATCGTCGAACGCGGGCCACATTCCGAACTCCTGGCGCGGAACGGGCTCTACGCACGTCTGTATCGGTCCCAGTTTCGCAACGAATCCCGTCCCACCGAGGACTCCGTGTCATGAAGACGGCGACTCCGTTCCTGCTCTGGCTCCTCTCGACCGTGGTGTCCGCGCAGGAGCCCGACGCCGCCCTCACGGAGGGGTTCGAGAGCCTGAAAGCCGGCCCGCTCGACGAGGTCACCTCGATGAGCGGAACGTGGCGCGCGCCAGCGGGACACGCGGAGATCGACGGTGCTCACCATCGTACCGGCCGTCACTGCCTGCACCTGCACGGGGGCGAGCGCCACCGCGCCGTCTACGTTCCCCATCTGAAATCGAAGCGTCCGCGCCTCCTCACGTTCTGGGCCGAGCGGTGGACCCGTCGCGACCCGTTCTCGTTCGTCGTGCACGCCAAGGGGACGCGCGGCAGGTGGACCGAGATCTACCGAGGCGACGGCAAGATCGCGGTCGGCGGATTCAAGACCCGGGTGCGCGTTCCACTCCCACGGACCACGGCGTCCATTCGATTCACGTGCACCAGTCCCGAGAAGTCCGGCGTCCTCATCGACGATCTCGTGATCGCGCCCACCATCCGCATGGAGGTAACGGCGGAGATGGTCCCGTACACCGCCCCGGTCCTCGTCGGGGCGCCGTGGAGCCCGGTCGCTCGCCTGAACCTGCGCGCGAAGGGGAACCTCACGCCGGCCGTCGTCTCGGAGCTCGAGGTCGATCTCGCGGGGACGTCGTTCACCGACGTTGCGCGCGTCGCCGTCTTCGCGACCGGCTCGATCGAGCGCGTTCGCGCCTGGGTCGATGCCGATGCGTTCAAGAGCGCCCACCGCATCGGACCCTCGCAGGGTCCCGCGAACAAGCTCGTGTTCCGCGGCAAGTACGAGCTGGAGCCGGGCGACAACTGGTTCTGGGTCGCGATGACCCCGCGCGCGACGGCCGACCTCGGGCACCGGGTCCAGGCCCGCGTTCGCGGAGTGAAGTTCGAGACCCGCTCGGAGCTCCGTCTCCACGGAGAGCGGCCGATGAGCCAGCGGCTCGGGGTCGCGGTGCGCAAGCAGGGCCACGACCTCGCGCACACCTACCGCATCCCCGGACTCGCGACCACGCCGAAGGGTACGCTCATCGCCGTCTACGACGTTCGCCGCAAGCGGGGCGGCGATCTCCCTGGCGACGTCGACGTCGGCATGTCCCGCAGCCGCGACGGGGGGCGGAACTGGGAGCCGATGAAGGTCATCATGCACCAGCCGGACGAGCCCGGCGCGCGAGGCAACGGCATCGGCGACCCCGCGATCCTCGTCGATCGCAAGTCGGGGCGCATCTGGGTCGCGGCCACGTGGAGTCATGGCAATCGGGCGTGGCGCGGCTCCGGACCCGGCCTCCAACCGAAGGAAACGGGCCAGCTCCTGCTCACGTTCAGTGAGGACGACGGACGGACCTGGCGGCGTCCGATCAACATCACCGCCAAGGTGAAGAAGCCCGAGTGGTGCTATCTCCTCCAGGGCCCGGGCAAGGGCATCACCATGCGAGACGGCACCCTCGTGTTCGCCGCGCAGTACCAGGACGCGGGCCGCCTCCCCTTCTCCACCATCCTCTACTCGCACGATCGCGGCTCAACGTGGCACATCGGCACCGGGGCGAAGCCGAACACGACCGAGTCGCAGGTCGTCGAGCTCGAGGACGGCGTGCTCATGCTCAACATGCGTGACAACCGCGGCGGCAAACGCTCGGTCTACGTCACCCACGACATGGGAAAGACCTGGAAAGCCCACCAGACCTCGCGCAAGGCGCTCGACGGACCCGTGTGCATGGCCAGCCTCATCCGCGTCGACGAGCTCGCCCCCGACCGGGCTGACCGGCGCCTGCTCTTCTCCAACCCCGCCGTCAGCAAGGCACCGCGCCGCCACCTCTCGATCAAGGCCAGCGCCGACCACGGCATGACCTGGGGCCGACCGCTGCTGCTCGACGCCGGCTACTCTGCCGGATACTCCTGCCTGACCATGATCGATGCCGAGACGGTCGGCATCCTGTACGAAGGCAGCGTCGCTCACCTCGTGTTCCAGCGCATCCCGCTGGCGGACATCCTGCGTCGTTGATGGGCGCGGACAACTACAATCAGGACGTGAGCCAGGTCTTCAGAGGACACGTCTTCCACGTCGCGGGGTCCACCGGACTCGAGGACGCGAAGGAATCGCTCGTGGCGATCCCGAACGGTCAGGTGCTCGTGAACGAGGCCGGACGGATCACCGCGTGCGGCCCGCGTGACGATGCCGCAATCCCGGCAGGCGCATCGATCGTCGAGGCGCCGTTCGTGCTGCCCGGATTGATCGACACCCACGTGCACTTCCCTCAGCTGTACGCGATGGACCGCTACGGTGGAGGCCAGCTCCTCGAGTGGCTCGACCGATGCATCTTCCCCGCTGAGGCGCGGCTCGCCGATCCCGCGTACGGCGCGGTAGCCGCCGCCGACTTCACCGACGCCCTGGCTCGCGCGGGCACGACGTGCGCGCTCGTCTTCGGATCGCAATTCCCGGTTGCGCAGGAGGCGCTGTTTCACGCGCTCTCGGCGCGTGGCCTGCGAGCCATCGTCGGCCGGACCTCGATGGTGCTGGGTCCCGAAGCGCTCACGACCTCGATCGCCGAGAATCTCCGCCAGTGCCGGGACGAGATCGATCGCTGGCACCCGGCCCCGGACGATCTCGAGGAGTCGTTGCTGCGCGCGGCTCTCATCCCCCGATTCGCTTTGAGCTTCGACCAGGACGGGCTGCGTGCGTTCGGCGAACTCTGGGAGGAGATGCGCGAACGAAACGTCCACTTCTCGACCCACTTGTCCGAGAACGCACGGCCGGGCGACGGCGAGGTCGCGCAGGTCCTGGCCACCTTTGGCGTCGAAGCCTATCTCGACGTCTACGCGTCGTTTCTCTCCGAACGCAGCGTCTTTGCCCACGCGGTCCACTGTACCGACGCCGAGTACACCCGGCTCGCCGCGGCCGGCTGCGGGATCGCGCACTGCCCGACGAGTCAGCTCTTCCTCGGCAGCGGGACGATGCCCATGCGCCGCGTGCGCGACCACGGTGTCCGCATGGGATTGGGCACGGACTGGGGTGCCGGCGACGACGACTCGATCGCGCAGGTTGCCAATGCCTCCGCCAAGGTCCACGGCGGAGCCGACCACCCCACGTCCCTTCATCCCGCCGAGCTGCTCCATCTGGCGACCCTCGGCGGCGCACGCGTCCTCCGGCTCGACCATCGCATCGGCAACCTCGATGCGGGCAAGGACGCCGACCTCGTACTCGTCGACCCGGGGCGTCATCCGCCGCTTGCGCGACGACTCTCGCGCATCGGCGCCGAGACGACAGACGATGCGTCGGTTCTCTTCGCCCTGCTCATGGGCATGGGGCGCGATACGATTGCTCGCACCGTGGTGCGCGGCCGTACCGTGTACGAGGCGGACACGCGATGAGCGAGCCGGTCCCGCCGACTGAACCGTTCGGAGGATGGCAGCCGGAGCTTCCGAGGTCCAGGGACGTGTCGCGCCGCATCGGTCCGTGGCGGCTGCTGGAGCGCATTGGCCGCGGCAGCCAGGGCACGGTATGGCGCGCGGCGAACGCCAATGACGGGCGCAACGCTGCGGTGAAGTTGCTGTCCACGTTGCGGCCCGACGCGGCCGGTGACACCACCGTACGCGACGCGCTCACCCTCGCCCTGCGTCGGTTCCAACGCGAAGCCGAGGTCGCCCGTCACCTGGATCGCCCCGGGATCTGCCCCGTGTTCGAGGCCGGCGTGACCGACGAGACGCCGTGGATCGCGATGGCATACCTCCATGGACGAACTCTCGCCGACCATATCCGGGCGACTGCGGCGGAAGACGTCCTCGACTCGGCGGGTATCGACATTCGACTCGCCCTCATCGAGTCTGTCGCGGAAGCCCTGCACGCGGCGCACGAGGCCGGTGTCGTTCACCGGGACATGAAGCCGTCCAACATCATGGTCACGGTGGAGGGGCAGCCGGTCGTGCTGGACTTCGGACTGGCGGGATGGATCGATGCCGACCGGGACCGGATCACACGCACCGGCGACGTGTTCGGCACACCCACCTACATGGCTCCCGAGCAGCTCACGGGCGGCCGCGGCGACCGGCGGATCGACGTCTACGCACTCGGTGTGACCCTCTTCCGCTGCCTCACGCTGCGGCTTCCGTTCGAGGGCGGCAGCCGCCTCCAGCTCTTTCAGGACATCGCCCGCACCTCGGCACCGGACCCCCGCCGCTTCAACCCGGTCGTCCCGGCGGGTGTGGCCGCCATCCTGCGCCAGGCCCTGGAGAAGGTCCCGGATCGGCGCTATCCAACCGCGCAGGCGCTCGCCAGCGACCTCAGGCGGGCTCGCGCGGGACGGCGGCCCCGCGCCGCGTCAGCGGGGCTTCGACGCTTGTGGCCGTTCAGGGGCTGAGCGTCGCCCAAGCCCGCCGAATATCGCCGGGCCACGGCGAATGACAAGCAGACCACTGTTCCAGCCGCCACTGGGAGACCCACCTGATGCAACCCGAGCGCGCTCTGTTCATTGTCCTGATCATCGTCGCCGCCGTGGGAGGAGCCTTCTTCTTCCTCAGGGCCGAGGCCACTCGCGATGCCGCACTCGACGCGGAGTTGAGCGAGGCCGAGATGGCCGAACGCCTGGCCGAGGACGAGCGGCGGGCTCGGGGCACCGCAGCCCGCGGCGCCTCCGGCACGATCGCGCTCGACGCGGCCCTTCGATCCCGACTCGCCGAGCTGGGCTTCTCGGTGCCGGACGCCATCCCGGACACCGACGCGATCATCTTCGGCCGGGTCGTCACGGACGCTTCGACCGAAGGCGAAGAGGAAGCGGTGACCGCACCCGTCGGCGGCGCCACGATCGTCGCGAAGCGAATGGGTGACGATGGCATCGCGGATGACCACGGCGAGAACCTGGCCGTGGCTCGCGAGGACGGGTGGTTCCTCGGCACGGTCGCGCGGAGCTGGAGTTGGCAGCTCGAAGTCGGCGGAGTGGGCTATACGAGCGAGACCGCGAAGGTCACGCGCGCAGACCTCGCCCAAGGCCTCCACGATGCAGGCGTGTTCAAGCTGCGCAAACGCGCCGGAATCCTCGTCACGGTGACGACCGGGAACGCATCGCTCGGCGAAGACGTCCGCCCGGTCGAGGGCATGGAGATCGCCGTTCACGCCGGCGACCCGGAATCTCCCGTGGCCACCGGGGCGACTGACGCCAAGGGTCACGTGACCCTCGAGGGTGTGCCCACCGGCGATCTGACGTTCGCCGGCACGCTCGAGTCGTACGCCGCGTTCGAAGAGAAGAAGCAGATCAGCCAGGACGGCCAGGAGGTCGCGTTCAACGTCGACATGGTCGGGCGCCTCAAGGTCCGGGTGCGCACGCCCGGCGGCGCGCCGCTGAAGGTCTTCGCCGTCGCGCTCAACTTCCAGCACAACACCTACCAGTATCGGGCGCCACTTTTCACCGACGTCACGACCGACGACCCGGACGGCTGGTTCGTCATCGAAGGCATCAAGGCAGGCAAGCAATCGCTGTACGCGACGGCCCAGGGCTGGGCGATGCATCACGAATCACCCGTCGTAATCAAGGCCGGTGAGACGACCGAGTTGTCCGTCAGCCTCCCCCACGGCTTTCGCGTGCGCGGACGGGTGGTCGCCAAATCGTCCGGCCAGCCGATTCCGGGCGCGATCGTGTTCTCGGAGCGGGACCTGATCCCGTCCACGGTCGACACGAACGGGCGGGAGGGGTTCTCCCCATCGGCCCGCGCCATCAAGTGCGACGCGGCCGGCAACTTCGAGCTCGAGGACCTCACGGAGGGCGTCCATCAGCTGTCTGCGATGCACCCCGAGTTCGCCACCAAGACCCGCCGCGCGGTGAAGGTAGGCAAGGACGGCGTACCCGAGGTCGTGATCAAACTGCCGCTCGGAGCGACGCTGAAAGGCCACGTCTACGACCCCGACGGCCAGCCCCTCGCGGGAGGCCAGGTGTTCGTGATCAACATCATGGACGCCAAGAACATGAAGAAGAAGGTGCCGCTGATGGCGACCACCGACGACGAGGGCGCCTACGAGATCAAGCACATCCCCGCCGGGTTCATGGGAATCGTCATGTCGGCGCCGCGCGCCGTGGCCTCGGACTCCGCCGGGGAGTACCAGATGAAGAACTCGACCTTCAGGGACGGCGGGGTCGTCACGATCGACTTCGGCGACCGGTCCGAGGGCGCGGTCGTCCAGGGACGCGTCGTCGACGGCGAGGGCAAGCCCGTGCTCGGAGTCACGGTGATGCTCATGGACGCCAGCGCGCTCTCGGGTGGCGGGATCCCGGACTTCCATCAGGGCGCCGTCGACTCGAAAGGCGAGTACCGCATCAAGGGCGTGCCCGAGGGAGACTACATGGTGCAGTTTGCGCGCACTAGCAAGGGCTCGGACTTCGCGGGCACCGGGCGCCTCACGGTCCCGGCCTCCGGGGTCCTCCGAAAGGACTTCACGCTGACCGGCGGCCCCGTCGGCGGGATCGTCAAATCGAGAGAGACCGGCAAGGGCGTCAACTCGGGCGAGGTCACCATCCTCCAGAACGGCGCATTCGCCGGACACCTGATCCTGGGTCCCAACGGGACCTACGAGTTCCCCTTCGTCCCCGCCGGGACCTACGTCATCGCGGCCCGGGCCGACGAGCATGTCACGGGTACCGCGATCGGCGTCGTGGTCGAGGACGGCGTCGGCGCCGAGGTCCCGCCGATCGTGCTGGATCCCGGCGGACGCATCGTCGGCGAGATCAAGGACCGCAACGGCGGTCCAGTGGGAAGCGCCCGGGTGGTCCTGCAGGACGCCCAGGGCAAGCCCCTGCCAGCGTGGGCCATGCCGAGCCTCGCGGACGGCCGATTCTCAGCCGAATCCGTCCCGGTGGGGCAGTACGAGGTGACCGCCGAGAAAGCCGGCATGGTCTTCGAAGCCGTCCCCGCCACCGTGACCAAGGGGGGGTCGGTGCGGGTCATCATTCGCGAGAAGCCCTAAACGCCCATCGGCGACGAATCCACAATTTCCTCTAAAGGCGAAATTCCGACACGCCGATCCTCCCCATAGAGTCCACTCCGGGTCCGAGCAGCGGCGCACCCCGTCCGAGCTTCTGACCGGACCGACTGGGCGGGATGCCGACGTCGTCGAGCCTCCCGCCCGTTTTTCATTGCCGGGCCGCGGCGCACCCCCTCCTACGGAACCGTGATTCGGATCACCTGCGTGGCGTACACGTTGGTGTAGCCGAGGCTCGCGGCGACCCCGAGGGAATCCAGCGTCAACCCGGACGGCAGCAGCGCGATCGGAGTGAGGGCGTCCTGCGCCGGGAAGAAAGCAGGGCCGACCGGCCACGTCCAGTGGAAGATGCCGTTCGGTGCCGCAGGGGTCGTCAGGCTCAGCATGACGAGCGGGTCGATCCAGATGCCGAAGATCGGGCCTGCACCGGCCGCGCCCGCGAGGTTGAGGGACAGAAGCGTGTAGCCCTGCGTGACGTCACTGGGGATATTGCGGTGACCGAGGCGGATGTTCGCTCCGTCGACCTCGTGGACGAGCGTGTAGACAGTCGGCACATGCTTGGCGCCCTTCACGACGAGCGCGTAGTCGGCGTCCAACGCACCGGTCTCGGTGTGGTTGTCCTGGTTGAGCTCCGACGCCGTCACCGTGACCGTCCAGCTGCCCGACTGAGGGCTCTGTACGAACACCGACTCGTTCGTGTCGAGGGTGTTGGCCGACCCGCCCGGAGTCGAGTACTGGCCGGCGGCGAGGCCGTTGTTGCCGCGGTAGATCGCGCCGCCAGGTGAGACCACCGTCAGGTCGAGGTCGTTGATGCGGTGCTGCGCCGCCGACGTGGTCCCGGGCGGGTCCCGGTACACCATGACGACCTTGAGCTCCGCCTCGCCAGGCGCCACGAAGACGGAGTAGGACGTGGAGGCCAGCGGTGCGAGCACGTCCGTCTCGTCGACGTGGAAGATCTGGTTCCGGCAGTCGTACATCTTCTGCATGTCCGGATGCCCGAAGCCCTGCTGGGCCCGAGTCGCCGCAGAGAAGTCCCACTGCGACCCGGTCGCCATCATGAACGCCTTGGCCGTCGTGTTCTGCGGGCGGCTGGCCCACACCGACGCCGACGTCGAGTTGCCGAAGATGCCGTCGTGCCACATCTGATAGAAGAGCCCGACGTTACCCCCGACGATCGGCGTCGCCCCACTCGTTCCGCCGAAGCAGGTCGTGTAGGCGCTGGTGGTCGTCGTGGTGTAGATGAGCTCGTAGAACGACGCCAGGTCGGGCTTCATGCGCCCGTCCGCGGCCGGACCAATGCTCGCGGAGCAGTTCGAACAGCTAAAGCAGTTCGGCGTGTACGTCGTCCACTGGTCATCGGCCTTGGTGAGCGTTCCCCGGTGCCAGACGCCGCCGACCCCGATGACGTTCTTCGCCCACGCCTCCGGCCGCGACATCTGGTTGTTCGCGTTCGATTGCGACTGCGTGACGGACAGGTTCAGGTCGAAGAGGATCGTGTCCATCTCCGTCGAGAACGAGTTGTAGACCAACGTCCGCGCGTGGCCCCAGCTGTTGGTCTGGAACACACAGTTGTGGGTGTTGACCGTGGTCTGGGTGAAGGCGTAGCGGTCCGTGGTCCCCGCCGAGATTCCATTCGCGGCATAGTCCGCGACCACACCTTGCCCGTTGTGAAGTGTTCCCGTTGCCTGCGCATCGACCCCCGCAGCGAAGATCTGTCCGTAGGTCGACGTGCCGTGGGAGCCTGAGGTGTTCGCGCCGTGGAGGATCGGCGGCGTTCCGAGGAACTCGGGGTGGTTGGTCTGAGTGCCGCCGTCCAGCACCTCGCCCCGGACGCCCGTGCCGTCGTACCCGAAGTTGGTGTCGACGTAGCTCGTGCCGTGGAAGTCGCGGGCGATGTCCATGTCGTTACCGCCCTGCGTATGCCGGTCGAGGTACTGCACCTCGTCCATGTGAGCGACGGCCGCGATCTGTTGCAGCGTGAGATCGGCACGCATGATGTGCGTGTAGTGCGACATCATGACCACCGTGCCGCCCATAGCGCGGATTCGCTTCGCGACGATCTGCTTCTGCGTGATCCCGCGCTTCAGCGTCAGGATGTTGATGCGGCGTACGGGTTCCGCCATGTAGCCCTGAAGCTGCTCGTTCATCAGCTCCGGCTCGATCCGGTAGGCCGGATGATAGGGCGCAATCCAGCGCACGAACGGGAGAGCGGAGATCTCGGCAACCCGGCGAGGGTCGATGTCCCACACATTCGCGTGATCAGCGAGGAACAGGTAGTCCGTTCCGCCCATGGCGCGAATGACGTCGCGCCACGCCTCGGTACCCTGGGTTTCGTACTGAACGATCCACAACCGTGTCGACGCGGACGCGATGAACACCGTCGGCACGCCGGGAACGTCGACGAGGGGGTCGAAACGCGCGTACTTGAGCTTGATCTCATAGGAGGTCCGCGTCACCCGCGAGAAGCTCTTGCCATCGAGGCTCAGGGCGTACCACGGCACGCGTCCCTCCCCGGCGTCGAACTGGTCCCAGAGCACCGCGATCACCGGGCTGGCCTCGGTCGCCACGACACGCGTGTTCAACACCGCCGCGCGCGTGCGATGCACCGAGATCGGGCCCTCGGGTGTTTGCAGTTCGATGACGTTCTGGCCGTCTTGATGATGCTGCGTGACCGCGAGTTCCTGCGCGGGCACTGCAACGAGACACGTCAGGATGACCACCACGTACAGAACCGGTTGGTGCGACATGGACTTTGCTCGAGATTGATGAACGGCGACGAGTTCGTGCGAAGGAGGCGTTTCGCGACCGATGTGACTGCATCACACGTCGGAGTCGGGGGAACTCCGCGTCGCGCGTGCGAGTCTACTCACGAATGTGGCGGAGGATACGACTTTCGCTGGAAACGAACCTCCAACCGCTGCCGCATCGCAGGTCACTGATCCCGCCGCGCCTGGAGGCGCAAGACGGCTGTGAAGACGACACCGACGAGCAGAGCCGGTCCCGCCCCGACGATCAACATGGTGAGCAGTGGTTCGAAGATCAACTCGCGCAGCGGCTCCTCGATCGAGGCGAGGTCATCAGTCACACCCAGACGTGTGATCCCCGCGGCGACTCCGCCCACCACCAGCATGGCGAGTGCCAGCAACGGCCCGACGGCTCCCTCACCCCGCTCCACCCGCACGGCCAATCGTCCAGCGGTCATCCGGCCCACGACGAACGCCACGAGGACTCCGACCACCGCCTCCAACCCGAACGATTCCGAATCTCCCCTCGCGACGTGCAGCACTCCCGCGATCAAGCCGAAGATCACGGCCCCCACGACACACATCGCCACGAACGCCGGCTTCCAATCAGAGGACATCGCCCAGATGCTAACGCGGCCAGTTGCCTGGAGAGTCAGGTCCGCTCCGGGCTTCCGAGAACCCGGACCTCCAGAGCGTGCGAAACAACCTGCTCTGATGGGAGCGCGGACCTCCAGGTCCGCGCTGACGGCGCAGCCGGGTCCGGATCCGGAGCGGACCTGGAGGTCCGCGCTCCCATCCTGAGCCTCGTGCTACCGGTGAATGTCCACCGCGACCTGGTCGCCCTTCTCCGCGACGACGGTGATGGCGCCGCGGCCGGGATCGCGGACGTCGAGCATGCCGCGTTCGTCGGAGGTGCCGGTGTGGAAGATGCGTCCGGCTACGCCGAGCCGAACCGTGGCCCCGCGGAGCGGCTTGCCATCGCCACCGACGAGGTAGACGCGTACCGCGCCGCCGCCGCGCTGGACGGTGACCGAGGCCTCGCCGACCACGAGCAGGGTGCTCGCGATCAACTCACCGGATTGAACGACGACGAGGTAGGCGCCGCGCTTCTTGTGCCCGAGCGGGATCGAGACCTCGCCATCGGCGTACTTCGCGAGCTTCGACGGAACGTCGAGCGATTGCTCGGCGTGGAGCCCTGAGAGGTCCGCGGACGCCAGCCGGTCGAACGACTTCTTCACCGCAAACAGCACGCCGAGATCGACCGGGTAGACCTGGACAGCGAGCTTCTCGACGTTCTTGGCCCGGAGCTTGATGGTCGCGTCCGCATCGGTACGAGCGCGGACGACGGGATCGACGGCGAGCTGGTGGCGCGTGAAGAACAACCAGCTCTGTTGCGCGTCGGGCACCTGCTGGCGCACGCGCCCGTACCACTCGACCGCCGTGTCGTAGTCACCCGCGACGTGGGCCATCCGGCCCAGGAGATAACCGGCCTGATGGCGGTAGCGGCTGCGGCTGCCCTTGGCGGCCTTCCGGGGCCAGGTGGCGTCCCAGAGCGTCTGCGCGAACGGCTTCGCGTCGGCGTACTTGCCCTGTGCGAACAACGCCGCCATCAGTCGGAACGTCACCGCGTCGGCGCGGCGCACGGCTTCGCCGTTCCGGGCGAGGTAGCGGCGGCATTCGTTGATCACCGACTCCTCGAGACCCAGATCGGCGAGAAGGGCGACCCGTCGATACCCGGCCTCCTCGGCGATCGCCGCCTTCGGGTGCCAGGCCATGACGGAGCGCCAGGTCGACAGCGCATCCTGCCAACGCTTGCGCTGGAGCGATCGCGCCCGGGACGGCTCGCCGCTTGTCTTGGGCGCCTGGTCCAGCGTCAGGAGGCGGGATGCCGTCGTCAAGTCATGCGCCACGACCGCGGGCAACCCCGGGTAGCGGAGCAACGTGCGCTGCTGATGCGCCACCGCCTCCGAGTGCAACCCACCGCCGCGAAGCGTTTTCACGTAGGCCAGCTCCTCGTCGAGCCCGTCGAGAACTACCCCCTGGAACTGAGCCCGGGCCTCGAGCGCGTCCTTGACCTCGAGATACGCCCGGCCGAGTCGTTCGCGGTCGGCGCGACCCAGTCGGAGGCTCCCTGCGTTGCGGAGGTCGATCTCCTCCCGCGCCTTCACGGCCTCGGCCCACTTGCCACCTCGCAGACAGGCCCGCGTGGTGACTCCGAGCACCTGGTCGCGAACGTCCTCGCGAAGATCGAGGGCGCGCAGCGCCGAGCACGCGTCCACCACCGCGTCCCAACGCTCTCCCGTGTAGTCGTGACGCGCCCGGCTCCAGATCTCATCCGGAGTCGGCTTCCGCGGTGCGACCTGGGCGAGCATCTTCACGTCGGGCACGACCTCGAGCGTCGCGGAGCCGGACCGGCCCCAGCGCTCCGGCGCGTACATCTCGTGGGCTTGCGCCGCCAGGACCGAAAACGACCCCTGAAACACCGCATAACACGGGTAGGTGATGCGTAGCGTCTCGCCCTTGCGCAGACGGTTCTTGAAGAACACGAGCGCGGAGGCGCGCCGCTCGTGTCGGTCGACGCCACCGCGCACGCCCGCTTCGATCGGATCGAGTGCCGCGCACAGCGGGTCCTCGATCACGACCCAGCTCACGTCTTCGCGCGCCGTGAGCGTGAGTTCGACGGTGACCTTGCGGCCGAGCACGGTCTGACCGAGCGCCGGCGGGTCGACCGGGCGCGGCCGGCTCTCCGGCTTCACGACCTCGTACCCCGGAGCGTGGAGCGTGACCTTGCGGTCAGGGTCCTGGAACGCGATCACGCGGCGGTGAAGCGCCATGATGCTGCCATCCGGGGCGACGGTGTCAGCCGCCCGAACGTGGCCCAACCGGAGACGGCACGTCGCGGAGTCGCCCGCCGACTTGGTCACCGTGACGCGGTGCTTGCCCGCGGGGAGGGACGACGTGGGAATCTCGAGACCGAGCACCGCCGCCCGTCCGCCGAGCCGCCCGGTGGCGACTTCCTTGCCATCGACCAGCACGGCGACATCGCCCTCCGATCGCAGTGCGCCCTCACGGGCGACGTACGCTCCGAGCGCTTCCACTGCAACGGCCACGGCCTTCGTACCACCGGCCTTGCCGCGGAGCCCGTGGCGAACGGCGTCGAGCAGCACTTCGGTGTCGGCGGCCTCGGCACCGGCATGCTCCGCCGCGAGCAGCACCAGCGAGGTCGCCTCGAGCGACGACGTGGGCCATCCGTCCGCGCGGCGGCCCGCGAACGGCTTCTTCGCGTCCTTGGATTGCCGGGAACGCAGGTCGCTCCACGCTCCCTGGACGAGCGTCGGCCGCCCGGCGAGATCCGCTGCGACCACGAGCCGCGCAAGTCCGCCCGCCGACAAGCGACGACGGTCGCGGAACAGGCCGTTCAGCACTCCGGCATCGACGTCGCCTGCGCGCGCCAGCGCCAGCGCGAGAGCGGCCCGCACGTCGGGGTCGCGCCCTCCCTTTCTGGACATCGCCTTCGCCGCGTTGAGCGCGCCCTGGAGGAGCGCGGTGTCAACGGCGAACCCCGATCCCCGCGCGGCGAGGATCGCTTCGAGACCGAGCGCGGTGGTCCACGGAGAGCTCTTGCCGCCGGGCCAGTATCCGAAGCCGCCGTCACTGTTCTGGAACGCGGTCAGCCGGGCGAGTCCCCGTCGGACACTGGCCTTCAGGTGGTCGCGATCGAGGAGCGGCGCCCGCCCTGCAGCATCGAGCACGGTCGACAAACGCACCGCGGCGAGGAACCGATTGACCGTCTGCTCGACACACCCGTAGGGATACGACGAGAGGTACTCGAGCCCTTCGAGGACGTCGGCGGAGAGGCCGGCCTGCACGATGACCTGGTAGGTCTGCGACCCCGCGACGGCGCCGTCCGGCACCTCGAGCGTGAAGTCGCAGCGGTCGACGAGGGCAGCCACATCGACCCGCCGCCACGGCTCGCCGAAAGCAACTACCGGCAACGACGTCTCCAGCGCGTCGGAACCCGCGGGCGACGTCGCCGACGCTGCGATGACGGCCGCGCCGGCGGAGCGCGCCTGGATGCCATATCCCCGCGCGTCACGACCGTGGGCAGGCAGCTTCACGTCGGCGGAGTCCGGACCCACCAGCGTCACCGCGTCGCCGTCCTTCAGCTGCAGCCGTTCCTTGAACGTCGCCTCATCCGGGAGCGTGGAGTGCAGCGTCACGGGAACGGTGACCTTGTCACGACTCGTGATGAAGGGCGGCGTGGCCACTCGCAGGATCACGGGCTTGGTCGCGATGACGGCGGAACCGCCCTGACCGACCTCGGTCCCGGATGTCGCACCACTCGCATGAACGTCCCACGTCGTGAGATTGTCGGGGAGCTCGAAGGTGAAACGCGCGCGCCCGTTCGCATCCGCCACGAGGTCCGGCTTCCACGCCGCGACCTCGGCGAAACGACGCCGGTACTTCGGAGCCGTGGGCTGGGCCGGGCCGCGGTTGGACACTTTCCGCCACCTGGCGAGGGACCGGAGGGCCGCGAACTCCGGTGCGACGGTCTTCGGAAGCGATTGCGACCGAAGCCTGGCCGAGTGGCTCTCGACCCGCAGCACCATGTCGCCCAGTCTCTTGTCCTCGCCGTACCCACCCTCCATCGGCTTGCCCGAGATGGACTTGCCGTCGTCGTCGCGACGATCGGCGGCGGTTTCGTTGTTCCAACCTCCCCCACCGAGGTTGAAGGGCAGTTTCTTCTCGCCGGACGCCGTGGACGGCGACGGCTTGCGAGCAGGGGTGCCATTGCGCGGCCTTCCGGAGCCACGGCCACCACCACCGCCTCCGGGTCCGTCTCCGGGCGCGCCACCCTTGGTCGCGGCGTCGGGCGACGGGACCGACCTCGACTTCGGGGAGAGCATCGAGCCGAGAAGCTCGAGTTCCAAACCCCCTCTCTCCGCCTTGGCGCGGCCGAACGCCGACCGCGCGGTCTCGGCCTCGAGATGGTCCATATGTCGGACCAGGTCACGATCCAGCTGCGCGGTCGCACCGTTGAACGCGAAGGCATGGCTCGACGACGTGACGACCAGGTGCGGACGCACCTCGCGGTTGAACACCCAGCGCGGATCCTGCCCCGGGTTGCCGCCCAGCGCACCGAGCGCGCGATCGGTGACCTTCAACGCGATGCCCGCGCCGACCGGTCGCCCCTGTTGGTCCCGGGTCACGACGTCGACGGAGATCTTGTCCCCCGGACGCGCCGTGGTCCGGTCGGTCTTCACCTCGACCTGCAGATAGCGCAGGACGACGACCTCGTCTTCGGACGTGAGCAGCTTCCCGTCGTGCTGGAACGCGCAGGCGACGGTGATGTTGGGGGCCAGGCTCGCACCGAGGACGAGCTCGTGGACGGCGGACTTCCGCGCTGGCCGCAAGATCCGGTGCTCGAGGATCCGCTCCCCCTCGAACGTCACCAGCACCGCCCGTCCCGCCGCGGGAAGCGAAAGGTGCATCCGGGCGGTCTCGCCACCCCGGTAGGCGGCCTTCTCGAAGCGAAGATGCGCCTCCTTCGCGAGGTCCGGCCGGTCACCGCTGACGACGACGCGGGTCTCGTCGGACACCGGCGCGCCGTGGGCGTCAGTACCCTCGAATCGCAGAACGTAGTCACCAGCCTCCTTGAGCGGCAGGCGGATCTTGGCCTCGCCCGAGAGCCCCGTGTCGACCTCCAGGTCGGCGACGCGGTCGAGGGACGTCTTGCCATCCGCACCTCGGCGCACGATCAGCGCCCGCGCGCGACCTCGTGTCGCGGCGGCCGCATGACCCAGGGTCCGCGTGACGACGCGCAGCTCCGCCGTGTCGCCGGCGCGGTAGGTCCGCTGGTCCGCCAACGCGACGGCGAACCGGTCGGTCGGGCCCGAGAACGCGACTCCGTTGCCGGCCACCCACTGGCCCGTGGTGTCCTTGCACAACACCTGGACGACATACCGCCACGGGCCGGGCTCGACCGGCGTACGGAACGTGAGTCGCCCCTGCCCCTTCGCATCCGTCGATCCTGCACCGGACGCCACGAAGTTCATGCCCCGCTCAGGCTTCGCACCACGATCCGCCCGCACGGCCTGGAGGAACCACGCGTGTGACAGATACCGGGTGCGATCCACGGTCGTTCGCGCACGCCACACCCGCCACTCGAACGCGGCCTCGCGGACCGGGCCGCCGAAGAAGTAGCTGACGCCCACGCCGACGTCGACCTCCTCGCCCGGCCGGACGACCGGCTGGCTTGCCTTCACGTCGACGACGTACTCGGGCTTCTTGTATTCCTGCACCGGCACCGTCTCGGTGAACACGTGCTTGCCGTACTCGAGGCTGATCGTCCAGTCGCCGACGGCGCCTTCCGACGGCACTTCGAAGCTCCCGTTGACCGCGCCATACTCGCCGATCACGACGTCCGCCGATCCGATCCGGCGACCGCGTGCGTCGATCAGCGCGGCGAGGGCCTTCGCCCCCTTCCGTGGCGTCACGAACAGGCCGCGGCTCACATCACGCACGACGGCGTGCCAGCGAACGGCCCCGCCCGGACGGTAGACCGGAGCGTCGAGGGTGAATGCGGCACGCGGCGCGAGTCCGGCCTTGCCAGCCGCAGGCGGCGCCTTCGCGAGTCCCGGAGCGATGGAATCGCCACGCGATCCGAACACGGCGCAGCGTCCCTTGGCCGCGTCGTGAACCAATCGCGCCACCCCGTCCGGCCCCGTCTTCAGGTCAGCCTTGACGCCCTTGCCGCGCACCATGACATCCGCACCCTCGACGGGCTCGCCGGTCTTGCCATCGATGGCCCAGCAGAACACCTCGTACGGCGACTCCTTCACGATGAGACGCAACGACGACACGATGACCAGCACCACGGACCGGCGCTCCTTCGCCTGGACCGAGCAGAGCCACGCGCCTTCCGGAAGCCCCTTGCCCTCAGCGAGCTCGAGCGCCACAGGGAAACGGTCCTGGCGGTACCGCGTGTAGTCCGCGACCGGCAACTTGAACGAACGGTCCGCCTTGACCAGCGCGACCTCGATCCCGTTGACGCCCTCGAGGGTACCTCTCCGCTCGAACACCTTCCGGGCGTCCAGCTTGTAGAGCCGGACGTCGACCTCGGCGACGTTGCGAACGGTCAACTTCACGCTCGCGCTCTCATCCGGATTGAAGATGCGCGGGCTCTGCACCGAGAGCTCGATCCGCTCGAGCTGGGCGAGACGCTTGCGCGCGTGGGCGGCGGCTGACGTCGACCGGAAACGCTTGACCACGTCGCGGTATGCCTTCGCCGCAACTTCGAGATCCTTGTCGTCCTCCTCCGCGACAATGCCGAGCAGCACGCCAGCCCGCGCTGCCTGCTGGGGGTCGTGACGAGCGTAGCGATCCCGCGCGGAGCGGAATGCCTTCGCCGCGCCGCCGGAGTCCTTCTCCGCGCGGAGCACGAGCCCGACCTCGACCGCGACCCGAGCTGCCTGGCCGGAGAGCGGATACTCATCGACGTATTGCCGCAGAGCGCCGACCGCACCCGGAGCGTCCTTGCTCGCCCGCAACCGCCGCGCCTTCTCCAGCAAGAGCTCGGGGAGCAGCGCCTGCGCCCGGGGGACATTCGCGTCGTCGGGATACGCCGCGAGGTAGCGACGCGCGGCTTCCCGCGCGGCGTCGAACTCCGCCAGCCGGCGTCGACATTCGGCGATCTGGAACAGCGCCTGCGCTCGTGACGGCCGGGACGCCTTCGCATCGGCCGCCACGGCTTCGAGCGCCGGGATCGCCTTCGCCGACTCTCCGGCTCCGAACAGAGCCGCGGCGATACGGGACCGGACGTCCGACGCATCAGCGTGGTCCGCGTGGTCCGCGAGGAATCGGCGCCAGGCCGCAACGCCGCTGCGCACCGCGTCGGCGCCGCCGCGTGCGAGGAGCACGTCGCCCTCCAGCTTCCGTCCCAGGGCCGCGAACTTCGTCTCCGCCACGGACGGCAGGGCGAGCAGACGGGCGACCTCACCGACCGCCAGCGCCGGGAGTCCCTGCGCGTGCAACCCACGAGCGCGCAGGAAGCGGGCCTCTGCCTCCTCGACCGGGGTCAAGCCCCGTCCCCTCGCGGTGGCGTCCTTCGCCTCCGCAGCGTCCAGGAGTGCCTTTAGCTCACGGGTCGCCGGCGCCGGTTGCTTCGCGGCCAGCAGGTTCCGGGCGCGAGGAATGGTCACGCGCGCGAGCGGGGTGCCCCCCGTCAGGAGCTTGAGCCCGGAGAGCCGTAGGCTGGCGGCACGCTTGGGGTCGGCAGGGACGCCGTGATCGAGCGGATCGGTCGCTTTCCTGCCCGCCTCGTAGCGTTCGGCGAGAGCGAGGTAGTAACCCGCGATGCGCGCCTTGTGCCCCGACCCGAGAATCCGGGCCGCTTCCGCGCCCCAGAGTCGGGCCGCTTCATCCCCCTTGCCCAAGGCCTCCACCGCGTCAGCAAGCAGGAACCGTGCCCGTCCCCGAGCGGCATGATCGTCCGGCAACGACTCCCAGAGCCGCCGCGCAACGTCGGCGGCGTCAGCGGGCTTGCCCCCCAGGCGCAAGGCCCGGGAGATCAGCAACCGGGCCGCGAGCGCGGTCTCCGAGCGGGTGGGGCTGGTGCGAATCTCCTTCAGCGCCTTGACGGCGTCGGCGTACCGGCCTGAAGCGAGCAGCTCCTGCCCGCGGGCCAGGCGCTGGGCGTCCTCGTCGTCCCGGAGGGTCTCCCAGGCCAGGACTCCCACACCGGACACCACCACCACCACCAGACACGACCAGAACCTCAGCATCGTTGTCCCCTGCCTACGTCGGGAATCTCGCCCCAAGCTCTCCAAGCCCAGGGCTCCGCCTCTGGGACGCCGTTCGATGCCATTGGTTCACGACAACCGCCCCGGAGCCTAAAACACCGACCATTGTCGGACCCAGCGTTCAATGAGCTCATTTGCTGGATCCGAAAAGACACGCTCGTACCACAAGAGTGTCGCATATACCCTCAGTCAAAGACCTTGTTTGCGCCCCATTGGGATTTGTATCCTGGAGGTCGCGCTTCTCTCGAGAAGCACGTGTGAGTTGCCAATCACAACGCAAGTTCAATCCGTTTCGCCGAGAAGGCTTCCGCGTCGCCACGCTGGCGTTGACGTATCAGGCGTAGGCCTTCCTCCACTGGGGAGTTCCACTCTTATCATGAAGCACTTCGCCTTCATCGCAGCTATCGCGATCCTCTGCGCCGGCGCTGGCGCCCAGGTCATCACGCTTCCGACGACCTTCGCCGGCGGCAACGGCCAGAGCGGCAACATGTTCGACATCGTGGCGACCAACGCCGTCGACATCTGCCAGTTCGACATCAGCCTCGCCGGCACCACGACCATCGAGGTCTGGACCCTGACGGCCCTCGGCGGCTACCTCGGCAACGAGGCGATCATGGGCAACTGGACCCTGAACACCACCGCTGTCGGCGTCATCGGCAACGGTATCGGGGTCCCCACGCCCGTCCCGCTCGCCACGCCGGTGCCCATCGCCGCCGGCACTACCCAGGCTTTCTACGTGACGAGCTCCACCGGCGGGATCCTCGACTACACCAACGGCACCACCGCGGGCGCAGTCTTCGCTTCGGATGCGAACATCAGCTTCCTCGAGGGCATCGGCAACGCCTACCCTTTCGGCGCCGTGTTCACGCCACGCATCTTCAACGGCAACATCATCTACACCCTCTCGGGTGGTAGCTGCGCCACCTTGCCCTACCAGACGAACAGCGGCGACGCGTCGCTCGACATCGACAACGTAATGTCTGGCGGCCTCGCGCCCGCCATCACGACCATCTGCGTCGGGCAGAACGCCTCGGTGAACACCAGCAGCAGCAACGTCGGCCTCGGCTGGGACCTCGCGCTTGACGTCGGCACCCTCATCCCTGCACCTCCCGGCTTTCTCACGGGTGGCGGCCAGGCCGTCAACGTGAACCTCGCCTCACCGTCGCTCTTCTTCCTCAACGGTGGCGCCGTTCTGACCCTCACCACGCCGTACCCGGGCGCCTTCACGCTCCCGGTGGCCTCCCCCGCCCCGGTCGTCGCCTCCGCGCAGGCCATCCACATCGCCCCGGGCAACCCCGAGTCGTTCGCCCTCTCGCAGGGCTCGCAGCTCGACGTCACCACTGGGAGCACCTTGACGCTGCTCCTCGGTGATGATGCGACCCAGCAGGTGTTCTTCGCCGCCGCGCCCCTCTGCTTCGGCGGCACCGTGGCCTTCTACGGCGCCGGGTACTCGGACTTCTTCGTGAACTCCAACGGCGAAGTGTCCTTCACCGCGGGCAGCACCGACTTCACCGCAACTATCGGTGAGTGGCAGACCATGATGCCGCGCACGGGTTTCGCGGCCGACTTCGAGCCCAACAACTTCGGCACGATCGCCGTCACTGCCGGTGGTGGCGCCGACCTCACCGTCAACTACCTCAACATGGCGGAGTGGGGCCTCGGCGGCGCGGCCGGCAACCTCAGCTACTCCATCGCGTTCAACGGCGGTCTCGGTCTCGTGGAGATCAACAACTTCACGGACAACTCCGGCCTCTGGGGCGTCACCCCGTCCGTCATGGGCATCACGATGGGCGCCGGCGGTACGAACCCGCCGGCCATCACGTCGTGGGCAGCGCTCCAGGGCATGCCGGCCGGCGGCACCGGGACCAACACCGACTCCGCTCTGGAAGCCAACGCAGCTGGCCTGATCAACACGCCTGGTGTGGGCACGCCGATGAGCGTGGTCTTTCCGACGGCCGATGGCGGGACCTACGCGGTCAACTAGTCCTCGAGCTCGCCTGACGGGCCCCTGACCCGTCGCCGAAACGGCCGGTGCCAACCCGCACCGGTCGTTTTCTTTCGTCTCCGAGTCGCGACGCTACCCTCTCATCATGCTGACCTACGACGAGGCCGTCGAGATCCTGCGGGAACTCGACACCGCCCCCACGATGGAGACCATCCCGTTGGTGGAAGCCGACGGGCGCATCCTGGCGCAGGACGCGAACCTCGACCGCGACGTCCCCGGCTTCGATCGTGTCACCATGGACGGATACGCCGTGGCGCTCGACGGGGACGCGACCATCTTCGAGGTCATCGGCACCATCCACGCCGGCGAGGACAAGGACTACGCGCCCGCGCCGGGTCAGGCGGTCCGCATCATGACGGGCGCGCCCTGTCCGCCCGGAACGACGGTGGTCCCCATCGAACAGACGGACGGCGCCACGGACCGCGTCACGATCTCCGAGCCGGACGCGCTCGTGCCGGGCCGCCACATCGCGTGGCGCGGCGAGGACGGTCGAGCCGGCGACCCCGTCGCACGGGCGGGTTCCCGACTCAACCCCATGGTGCTCGCCGCCATCGCCATGGCCGGACTGACGGAGGTGGAAGTCCATCGCCGGCCGCGAGTCCGTATCGTCACCACCGGCGACGAGGTCGGCGGCACTGGTCGCGCCGGGATCCGCGACACCAACGGGCCGCTCCTGGTAACGCTGATGGGCGCCTTCGGGTGCGACGTCGGCCGCGAGCACGCCAAGGACGACCCGGGCGACCTCCGGCAAGCGCTGGCCCGCGCCGCCGCCGACGCGGACGTCGTCGTCACCGTGGGGGGAGTCAGCGCCGGCGCCAAGGACCTCGTTCCCGCCGCCGCCGCATCGCTCGGGTTCGAGCAGGTGTTCCACAAGGTGGCGATGCAGCCCGGCAAACCCGTGCTGGTCTGCCGCCATCCGGAAGGAGCCTTCTTCGTGGGACTGCCCGGCAATCCCGTCAGCGTGATCGCCACCGCACACCTGATCCTGGGTCCCGTCCTGAGCCGACTGCTCGGCGGATGGGAGCCGCGGTGGATATCGTTGCCGATCGGTTGCGCGTGGACCCACCGCGGCCGGCGCCGACTCTTCCTCCCCGCGACCCTCGGCGAAGGCGGCGTGAAGCCGGTTCGGTGGAACGGGAGCGGCGATCTGATCGCAGCGGCCGCGGGCGATGGGCTCATCGATCTCCTGCCCGGCTCTTCGCTGGAAACCGGGGCGACCGTCCGTTTCCTTCCCTACGTCGGTGTGCGGCCGTCCGACCACGGCGCGACGCCGCCGCGCACGGAGCACGCATCATGACCGAGGCCAGGCCAGCCCGCATCGGCGTCCTCGTGGTCTCGGATCGAGCCAGCCGCGGGGAATACGAAGACCGCGGCGGCCCCGCCATCAAGAACACGTTCGGCGACTACCTGACGTCGTCGTGGGAGCCCGTCTACCGCTGCATCCCCGACGAACGCGGCCTGATCGAGTCGACGCTGGTCGAGCTCGTCGACACCGAGGGCTGCGACCTCGTGGTCACGACGGGCGGCACCGGTCCGGCGCCGCGCGACGTCACGCCCGAAGCCACGGAGTCCGTGTGCGAACGGATGATGCCCGGCTTCGGCGAGCTGATGCGCCAGGTCTCGTTGCAGTACGTTCCGACCGCCATCCTCTCGCGCCAGACCGCCGGCATCCGAGAACGTTGCCTGGTCATCAATCTCCCGGGCAAGCCGGCGGCGATCCGCCAGTGCCTGGACGCGGTCTTCCCCGCCATTCCGTACTGTCTCGATCTGATCGGCGCCGCCTACCTCGAGAACGACCCGTCCGTCATCGAGGTCTTCCGGCCCAAGAAGTGATCCCGGTGCTCACCCCCGTGCTTCACAGATCGGCGACGGCCCGGATGGAGAGGTCGTCGATCTGGACGCCCGGCGGCTGCGTGACGGCGTAGAGCACGGCGTTCGCGACGTCTTCCGGCAGGAGGATACGCCCGTGCAGCGCACGGATTGCGGCGTGCATCTCGGGTGGTAGCCGCTCCCCGTGCAGGACGCCGATGGCCGACGGGTCCAGTCCGAGGTCGCGGGCGAGCGCATCGAGTCTCTCCTGCGGATGGGATCGCGCCATGTCCGTTGCGACGACGCCGGGCCGGATCGTCGTGAACCGGACCCCGTTGCCACGGGACGTCCGCCGCAGACCATCGACGATGGCCTCCAACGCGTGCTTCGTTCCCGCGTAGACAGGGTTCGAGCCGTCGCCCTCTCGCGTCACCAGGCTCGAAATGGCCACGACCTGCCCTCGACCTTCCGGCTCCATCTGTCGCAATGCGGCGCGGATGGTCACGGCCGCACCGAGCACGTTGGTCTCGAGCAGCGAACGCCACGCCGAAACATCCGCGGCGCCGAACGCGACCATGGGATCGATGCCCGCATTGGCCACGACGATATCCAGCCCGTCCGGCCCACTCGCCGCCGCCACGGTCCGCACCATGGACGCCTCGTCGCACACGTCCGCGACCGACCCCTCGACCGCGCCGCTGGCCCGCAAGTCGGTAACCGCGCCCTCGAGGCGGACCGGATCCCGCCCACAGACCGTGACCCGGCAACCTTCGCCGGCCAACACCCGCGCCGTCGCGCAGCCGATCCCCGACGTGCCGCCCGTCACGAGCGCGTGCTTGCCATCCAGGCATCCCATCTCGGCAGCATCCTATCCCGGGGATCTGACGAATAGGTCGTGCGGCCGTAGAATCGCCGCACTCGGGAGAATCCCATGGCCAGGAAGACTGCAGCCAAGACACGCAAGAGACCAACGAAGAAGGCCGCCGAGGATGTGAACCTGCTCCACGTCGTCCACAGCCAGTTCGAGCGCGCCGCCGCCGGACTGAATCTCGCGCCGGGCCTCGTAGACAGCATCCGCATCTGCAACAACGTCTTCGCGTTCAAGTTCCCGGTCCGCGTCGAAGACGAGGTTCGCATCTACCAAGGATTCCGCGCCGAGCACAGCCACCACCGCAAGCCGCTCAAGGGCGGCATCCGATTCGCACCGCACGTGGACGCCGATGAGGTGAAGGCGCTGGCCGCGCTCATGACGTTCAAGTGTGCGATCGTCAACGTCCCGTTCGGAGGCAGCAAGGGTGCCGTCGCCATCGACCCGCGCACCACGCCCGTGGACGTTCTGGAACGGGTGACCCGCCGGTACACGTTCGAGCTCTGTCACAAGAACTTCATCGGGCCGGGGGTGAACGTGCCCGCACCGGACATGGGTACGGGCGAGCGCGAGATGTCGTGGATCGCCGACACCTACGGCATGATGAACCCCGCCGACATCAACTCCTTCGCCTGCGTCACCGGCAAGCCGGTCAGCCAGGGCGGAATCGCGGGACGCACCGAGGCGACCGGGCGAGGCGTTTTCTACGGCATCCGCGAGATGCTGACCAACCCCACCGCGACCAAGAAGTTCAGGCTCGACCCGGGTACCGACGGAAAGACCTTCGTCGTGCAAGGGTTCGGCAACGTCGGCTACCACGGCGCCCGCATCATGGTCACGGAAGGCGGCATGAAGTGCGTCGGCATCGGCGAGTGGGACGGCACGATCTCCAACCCGAAGGGGCTCGACCCGGACAGGGTCAAAGCCTGGCAGCAGAAGAAGGGGACGATCCTCGGATTCCCGCGCGCAAGATCGGTCACGAACCCCAAGGCATTCCTCGACATCGCCTGCGACGTCCTGGTCCCGGCGGCGCTCGAGAACCAGATCACGCTGGCGAACGCCCACCGCGTGAAGGCCCGCATCCTCGCCGAGGCAGCCAACGGTCCGACCACGCCGGGTGCGGAGAAGATCCTGCTCAGGAATGGTGTCGCGATCATCCCCGACATCTACCTCAACTCGGGCGGCGTCACCGTCTCGTACTTCGAGTGGACGAAGAACATCAGCCACATGCGCTTCGGCCGCATGGCCAAGCGCTTCGAGGGCACGCGCGAACGACGCTCCCTGGATGCGATCGAAGAGGCGACCGGCATCAACCTCAGCGCCGACATGGACGCGCTGACCCGTGGCCCCGACGAGGTCGACCTCGTCCGCTCGGGCCTCGAGGGCACGATGGTCGAAGCGTTCGAGGAGATGCTGGATGACCTCATGAACGCGAAGCGCAGCCGCGACCTCCGCGTCGCCGCCTACCGCGTCGCCATCGCCAAGGTCGCCGCCAGCTACGAAGCCCTGGGCATCTTCCCCTAGCCTGCTCCATGGCCTCCAGGTCCGGCTCCGGCTTCGCCGTCAGAGCGTCTGGAGAATCCGGCTTCGCCGCCAGACCGGAGCGGACCTGGACTTCCCACCGGTTCACAAGGCCAGAGTGAGAATCTCAAGGTGGGTACTCGATCGCGGGATGTTCAGCGAATCG
>NZBC01000044.1 GCA_002687715.1 Planctomycetota bacterium
ACCCGGTAGCTCTCACCGTTCATCTCGAGGATGTGGCAGCGGTGGGTCAGACGGTCGAGCGTGGCGCGGGCACCGGGTTTCCCCAGCCGACGCCGGTGCCGGTGCCCGGACTCGTCGGTCGCAACATCGTCGCGATCAGCGCGGGCAACAACTACGGGCTCGCCCTCGACGCCGGCGGCACGATCTACAGCTGGGGGGTGAACGCGCTGGGCGTCCTCGGCGTGCCGGCCCCGAACGCCGCGGTACCGGGGAACCCGAGCCTCCGGGTGATCGGCGGCTTGCCGCCCATCGTGCAGATCGACGCCGCGCTCGGGCACGCCGTGGCGCGCGACGTCAGCGGCGGACTGTGGACGTGGGGTGGCAACCTCCAGGGCCAGCTCGGGCTCGGTGACGACGTCTCCCGCACGACGCCGGCGCCCGTGGGCTCGCTTCCTCCGATCTCCGACGTCTCGGTCCATGGGTACTACACGCTGGCGCTCGATACGAACGGGACCGTGTGGTCCTACGGGACGAACATCGTGCGGCAGCTTGGCGACGGATCCAACGGGAGCATGGCGTGGCTCCCCGTGCGCGTCGGACCATCGGCGGCTTATGCGCGATGGGCCTCGTACGGACTCGGGTGCGCGGGCTTCAACCAGCCCGGGGCGCCGATCCCCAACCTGGCCTCGCCATTCTCGCCCACTCTCGGCAACGCGGCATTCCGGCTGCGCGCCGCGATCAGTACGCCCGGAGCCGGACTGCAACCGTGGCTGTTCATGACTCCCACGCCCGTGGCGCCGCCGACGCTCCTCTTCGGCCAGGGCTTCTTCACGAACTGCTACCTTCGCCTCGACCCCGCCGTCCTCGCGCCGTTGATCGCTGCCGGGATCACGCCGCTTGCCGTCCCGCCGTTCAACATCGCGGGCCAGACGGACATCCTGATCCCGATCCCGGCGAATCCGGCGTTGGCGGGCCGCGTCGTGACGGCACAGCTGGCGGCGATCGGTGCGACCGCGCCCCAGCCGTTCCTCGTTTCGAACGCGCTCGAGCTGACGATCAACTGACGCCGAGCGCCCGCCAACTCCCTACCGGACGCGGTCGCCGGATCGGAGGTCCCCTTCCGTGATCTCCAGCTCGATGAAGTCGCCCTGGACGTCCTTCACCCGCCCCTTGCCGACCGGTTTGCCGTAGCGCCAGATGACGGCGGACGCACCCGGCTTCCACCCCGTGGGCCCGGGCGCGCGGGCCACCGCGACCTTCGCGGTGGCGTCGGCGGCGACGACGGTGAGCTCGGATCGGATCCGGGCGCCGGGCGCGTGGATGTCGGCCACGAAGAGCAGATCGCACGCCTGCCACCGCGCCTTGGCGGTCTTGTGGAGGTCCTTGCCGAGCTGGAACGGGAACCGGTCCTTGCCGTCGACGACGATGACGGGCAGCAGCACGTTCGTCACGAGCAGGCCGCCCTGCTGGGTCGAGAACGACTCCTGGACTTCCAGCTTCTTCTTCACGACCTCAGGCAACTCGAACGTGATATGGCTCGTGCCCATGGTGGTCGTGAACGTCCGCACCGGACGGGTCACCAGATTGGCGACGACGCTCATGTCCAGCGACAGCTTGCCGCGATGCACGACCGCGGAGAGGTCCATGATCCAGCCCTCGCGGACCTCGTCTTGGATGGCGCGGGGGCCTTTGGCAACGCCGGGGCCGGCGTTGCGGACGTCGAAGTCCTTCACGAACGGGAAGTCGCGGATGCGGTTCTGCCGTGTGCGATGTCCGTTGGGGATGTGGACGTCAGGCAACTGCGCCATGAGGGTGAGGGACTCCTCGCGCCAGTCGTGGATCAGGTTCTCAGCCGCCGCCTTCGGGATGCTGCGGTAGCTCGGGCCCTTGCTGTCGGGAGCGCGACGGCGCTGGATGTAGATGTGCAGCACTACCGTCGATGGGTCGTCGGCCTTGAGCGCGCGGATGAACAGCTTGACCTTCTCGGCGGACTCGACGGACGTTTCCACGACGAGGGACCGGCGGCGAACGAACGAGCCTCGCTTCGCCTCGTTCACCGTGACCGACTCCGTGAACGAGGTCTTGCTGCCTCCGTCGAGGGCCTGAATCGCGCGCTCCAGCCAATGCTCGGCGAACGTCGGCCGCGGGATCGGGAGCACGCGGTCATCCGACAGCACTCCGCGCTCCTCCTCCCCGAGGCTGATGCGGAGTTCGGTGGCACCATTGGCCAGGTTCGTCGATGAGGCGAGCTCGATCGGTTCCCACAACGCGGTTGTCGGAGTCGTCGGCTGTCCGCACGCGACCCCCAGGAGCAGGGCGAAGGTGATGCCGGTTCGGATCATGAGAGGTCCTCAGCGTTGGGATGACAGTCGGATTCGGGGCATCGACGTCTCTACCGTGGTCGTCACGGTCACGCGTCGTACGCCGTCCGGGTAGTGGGACAGGGTCTCGGTCTCGACCGGGATGTGCGCCGGTTTCGCCGACGGGGGATACGGCGCGTCGACGAGAATCTGGGGAGCGGGAGTGGGTCGGGGTGCGGACCGGTCCCAGAGCCCGAGGACGTGGGATAGTCCGATGAGTGCGCCGACGATGCCGGCGATCGCGGCGGCGCGGTACCAGCGAGGCGGGGGACGTTCGAAGCGTGGGACGGGCCCGATGGCCGGGCGCTCCAGCAGTGCGCGGACGTCGCGGTGCTCGCCGGCGAGTTGCGGGTGGGCGTCGAAGTGATCCCGCAGCGCATCGCCGTCGAACGTCCGGTCGGGATCGTCCATGGCCAGGATGGCCGCCACCTCTTCGTGGTTCATCGCCGCTCCTCCTCTTGCAGGATCTGGCGCCGCAGACGTTCGCGTCCGCGGTGCATCCACGTCTTGACCGTGTTGACGGGAGCGCCGAGCTCCGTCGCGATCTCCCGAATCGACATCCCCTCCCAGAAGTGCAGCGTCAACGCGGCCCGCTCCAGCGGTAGTAACCGGTTCAGGTCGATCTCGGGCGCGTCCGTCGTTTCCACGGCCGGGTCGGGGTCGACTCCGGTGGCGATCCGCGGTCCGCGATCCCGCGTCCGGATCCGATCGACCGCGCGCGCCATCGCGACCCGTCGTACGAATCTCCAGGTCGTCCGCCGGAAGTCCCCGCGCGCGTTCCACACCGCGAGCCACGTCTCCTGATAGGCGTCCCCAGCCTCGTCCGGCCCGAGAATGCGCACCAGGATCTGCAGCGTTCGCGGCCCGTACCGGGCGATCAGCTTCTCGAGCGGTTCGGGGATGAGGATGTTCTCCGTCACCCATGGTGCCGGATCTCGTCACGCGGGGGTTTCAGGAAACCCGCTCGTCAGGAAACCCGACGTGGCCACCGGACCAGCACCTTCCCGGCGGACCGTCGCAGGCCCAGTCGGTCGTGGGCGGCGGCGAGGTCGGCGATGTCGAAGACGCGGTCGATGCGGGCCCGGAGGCGCCCGTCGGTGATACGGTGGAGGACTTCGGCGAGGGACCTTCTGAGCGCCTGGGGCCGGGCGTCGGCGACGCGCAGCATGTTCACGCCGATGATCCCGCGGGAGGACGAGAGGAGTGAGAGGGGGTGAGGCCAGCCGAAGCCGGCGACAGCGCTGACCGAGCGGAGCAACGACGCACGTCGGCCGGCCATGCGGGCGACGCCGAACGAGACCATGCGTCCGCCCGGGGCGAGCAGGCGCAGGCCGCGACGGAACGCGGAGCCGCCCAGCGAGTCGAAGACGACGTCGAGCCCCTGCGGGCACTGCTCCCGAGCGATGCCCGCGAAGTCCTGGGTGCGGTAGTCGATCGGATGGTCGACGCCCAGGTCTCGCAGGAGCGCAGTCTTCTCGGGGCCGCCTGCGGTTCCGAGAACGCGGGCACCACGGGCCTTCGCGATCTGAACCAGCGCGCCGCCGACGCCGCCCGCCGCGGCCTGGATGAGGACGGCGTCACCGTCGTGCATGCGGACCATCTCCTCGGCGGAGTACCACGCGGTGCCGAACTGCACCGGGAGCGCGGCCGCCGTCTCGAGGTCGACGGCGTCGGGTAGCGGCATCACGCCCACGGCTGGTGCGACGACATGAGTCGCGTATCCGCCAAAGCGGGTGAACGCGCACACGCGTACGCCGCGTTCGATGCCAACGACGTCGGCGCCGACCGCATCGACGACGCCCGCGATCTCGTAGCCGAGCACGCACGGCCGGGGAGGCGCGTCGGGGTACAGCCCAAGGCGCGCGAGGACGTCGGCGAAGTTGAGGCCGAACACCGACACCAGGACGCGCACTTCGCCCGGAGCGGGATCGGGGATCGGCCGGTCTTCGATCGCGAACGCCTTGGTGGCGTCCCCCTTGCGGATGAGAACGGCCGCGCGGGCGTAGTCCCCGGTCGTCACGACCCCGTGTCCTGCGAGGTGACCAGGTCGCGGAAGCGTTCCAGCAACTCGTCGAACCGGCGGCGCAAACCTCCGGGGACGTGGGGTCCCGTGATCCGCGAGATCTCACCGAAGTACCACAGCTGTTGATCCGGGCCCGCCGAGAACCGCTCGAGGGTCGCCGGGCCGTGCTCCAGGATGTCGGCGACGATGCACCCGAGGTTGTGGGTCTTGTCGCACAACGACACGAGCAGGCTCTGCGGCGCGACCTCCGCGAGATGGGCGAGATACCGCTCCTTGCGGGGGCGCCAGGGTCGCTTCTCGCTGCCGGCCTCGCTTGCGACTGAGTCAGTGCAGTCCTCCACCATCCGCCGGACGTCAGCGCCGAAGCGGTCTTCCAGCATCTGGGCCGTGACGTCCGGGCAGTCCTCGATCGCGTCGTGAAGCAACCCGGCCAGAGCCTGATCGACGGAGCCGCCGTGCTCGAGGACCAGCCCGCTGACCTGCATCAGATGGCTCACATAGGGGATCGTCGTCCCCTTGCGGACCTGCCCGGCGTGGTGCTCGACCGCAAATCGGCACGCGGTCGCGAGTCGTTCCTGGTCTGTGGGGTCCAGCATGGTCGCCATCCTACGATCGCGCCCGATTCCGGGATTCCACGACGGATCCTCGCATCACCGCCGTCACGGTGATTGAAGGCATGCCGAGTCACACGGAGCAGGATCGCGTTTGGGAGGAGAACCGCCGCTGGATCGCGGCCGTACTCGTCGCCCACCGGCCGCCCGGAGTCGACGTCGAGGACCTCCTTCAGGATGTAGCGCTCGCGTTCGTCCGCAGCCATCTCGAACTCCGGGATGCGAGGGCCTTGCGACCGTGGCTGCGGCGTTGCGCGCTCAATGCCGCGGCCTCCGCGGCCCGAAGGACCGGAGTTCGTGAGAAGACGGCGGCGACCCGGCTGGACTGGACCGACGTCGCCGATCCTGCGAACGCCCTGGCGGCGCGACGAGCCGGCGCCGCAGAACGTGTCGCTGCGACCCTGGATCGCGTGCTCGCGTTGCCGGTCAAGTACGCGGAGCCGCTCCTGCTCAAGGCCGTGCAGGGTCTCAGCCAGCGCGCGATCGCCGAGATTCTCAAGCTGCCGGTGACGACGATCGAAACCCGCCTCGTCCGCGCGCGCCGCATGGTGCGCGACGCGGCGAGCGCTGATGCAAGGACTTCCGACGCTACGAGTGGAGGACCGAATCGATGGAACACGCACGCGAAGAGATCCTCGTAGGACGCGCGGTCGACGGGACCGCGAGCGCGGACGAATGGACTGAGATCGAGGCCCGCGCCGACGCGGACCCCATCGTGTGGCGACGGATCGGCCACTCGATGCGCGACGAGGCGTTCCTGCGCGGTGGGCTCGACGACGCCTTCGCGGTGGCGGACGGGGTCGGATTGCCCGGGGCGGCCGCGCCGCGGTTCACCCGGGTGCTGGACAATCGGTTCGCCAGAGCCGCGGTCGTGCTCATCGCCATCACGGCTGGGTTCTCAATCGGGAGCACGTCGTCGGGCGTCGCATCCGAAGCTGCCGAACCAACCGCCAGGTTCGCGTCCCCCGCAGAGCTGCTCCGGAAGTACGTCGAGGGCGGCCGGGCGGAGGGCCGGGTCGTCGACGAGTTGCCGGAGCTGCTCCTTCACCATCGACCCGCGTCGTCGGGCGAGGGCATCGAGGTGTTCTACGTGCGGCGGCTGCTGGAGCGCCGCATCGTCGATCAGTCGTTCGAGATCGCGACCGACGAACACGGACGACTGGCGGTCGTGCCTGGCGACCTCGGCGAATCGGGGCCGGGGACGTCGTTCTGAGCGTCCCCAGGATCACATTCTCATCCAGAGCTAGGAGGCTGAACCCATGAAGATCATGCTGAATACACTGGTCGCGCTGGCCGTGCTCGGCGGCGCGCTCGCCGCGCAGAACGCGAAGAACATCGCCGTCTCGTTCACCGTAGAGGGCAAGAGTGTCGAGGTGGTGCTCGTCGACGGCACCTGCCGGGTGCTCGTGGACAAGAAGGAGCAGCCGGTCGATCTGACCGCGGCGAACATCACCGTCACCGCGGCGGACGGTGTCGAGCTGGGGATGGTCGATCTGACCGTGACCGCGGACGAGTATGAGCCCGAGAAGCCGCGGCGGCGCGTGGTCGGCATCCGGGTCAAGGAGCCTGAGGCCGCGCTCGCGAAGCACTCCGGCGTGAAGGGCGAGGACGCGATGGTGGTCGTCCACGTGCGGGAGAACGGCCCGGCGGCGAAGGCCGGGATCGAACTCTACGACGTGATCACCCGCGTCCAGGGCCAGACCCCTGCGACGCTCCCGCGCCTCCGCTCCTCGCTGGAGAAGCTGGAGGCCGGGGACCCGATCGTCCTCGACGTGGTCCGCGCCGGACGAGCGCGCACGATCCGGATCACCTGCGAGGCCGAGCCCGACTCGATCGTCGCCATCGACAACGTGGCCGCGTTCAACCTCAACGTCGTGCCCCGGTTCGTGGCGGACTCGATCATCCTGAGCGCAAACCTCGAGCAGTCCTTCCCGCGCTCGGCGATCGTCGAATTCCCGCCCGCCAATCAGTTCAAGGCCGCACTCGTCACCAACGCGATCAGGCCCACGGTTACCGCGATCGCCCGCGATAGCGCTATCTCGACTGGCGGCGGCGCGGCGGCGGCCGACGTGGCCGCGCGGCTCGCTCGCATCGAGAAGCTGCTGGAGAAGCTCCTTGCCGATCGCGAGGTGACGAAGAAGAACGGGAAATAGCCCCAACGACTTGATCCGGGGTGTGCCATGGGGGACCGTTGCTCCATGAGCGCACCCGATCGCGATGCTGCCCGGGCCTTCCTCACTGATCTCCAGGATCGCATCTGCGATGCACTGGAGGGCGCGGATGGCCAGGGGCGGTTTCGGCGTGAGGAGTACGAGACCCACCCGGGGAGCATCAACCGGCCGCGCGTGCTCGAGGACGGTCCCGTCATCGAGAAGGCGGCGGTGAACTTCTCCCACACCCGCGGCGACGCGCTGCCGGAGGCGGCGACTGCGCGCAAACCTGAGCTCGCCGGCGTGGGGTTCGAGGCATTGTCGGTCTCGCTCATTGTCCACCCGCGCAATCCGTACGCGCCGACGACCCATATGAACCTGCGGTTCTTCACCACCACGCCCGATGAGGGGCCGGAGCAGTGGTGGTTCGGCGGCGGGTTCGACCTCACGCCCTACTACGGGTTCGAGGAGGACGCAGTCCACTGGCACCGCACGGCCAAGGCCGCCTGCGACCCGACGGGTCCGAAGGTGTATGCGGAGTGCAAGGCGGCGTGCGACGAGTATTTCTATCTCCCGTGGCGCGGAGAGGCCCGCGGGATCGGAGGGATCTTCTTCGACGACTGGGACCGTGGCGGATTCGAGGCCGCGAACGCGTTCTGGGAGCGCGTTGGCGATCAGTTCCTGCTGGCGTACGTGCCGGTGTTGGAGCGCCGCAAAGAGACTGCCTACGGCGGCCGGGAACGCGACTTCCAGCTCTACCGCCGCGGCCGCTACGCGGAGTTCAATCTCGCGCTCGATCGCGGGACCCGGTACGGGCTCCAGAGTGGCGGCCGGATCGAGTCGATCCTCGCCTCGTTGCCCCCGGCCGTGGCCTGGCGGTATGACTGGCGCCCGGAGCCCGGTACGTCCGAGGCGGCCCTCTACGACGACTTCTTGCCGCCTCGGGATTGGATCTGACCCCGTGCGGCGCGGATCCGGCAAAGATCCGTTGACCCCGCCCCCCCCAGGTGGCTAGCGTCGGTTTAGCGGCGATCGCGCTGTCGACACTTGCCGTTTCCCGTGCCTGCGGAGTCACCCAACATGCGCAACGTTTCCCTCGCGACGCTCGTCGTCGTCGTGCTCTGTGGCGTCCTGTCGGCGCAGATGCAGCTCACGACGACCTATACGAGCAACAATGGTCAGTCGGGCAACATGTTCGACATCGTGGCCACGAATCCCGTCATCATCCAGACCGTCGATATCAACGTGGATGCGGGCACCCATACGATCGCGGTGTACGTGGTCACTGGCGGCGGCTCGTACGTCGGCCTCGCGGCGACTCCCGGTGCGTGGACTCTCGTGGGCACGGCCCCCGGAGTGGTTTCCAACGGGCTCAACGTGGCGACTCCGGTGCCGCTCCCGTTGAACGTGCAGATCCAGCCCGGCCAGACCCAGGGTTTCTACGTGACGGTCACCACCGGCACGGGGATGAACTACACCAACGGGTCGGTCGTCAATACGCCGTACGTGTCCGATCCGAACATCACCATCACTGAAGGCATCGGAGTCGCCCTCAATTTCGGCGGGACGTTCTCGCCGCGGGTCTGGAACGGGACGGTCTACTACCAGTTCGCGGCGGACATCCTCGACGTCGCCCAGCCGCAGGGACCGGGTTCGTTGAGCGTCTCCCTGGGCATGATCACTGCATCCTCGACGCAGGGGTACACGCTGCTCTCGACGACGACACCACTCCCGGTCGGAACGGGGCCGTTCGCCGGGATCTTCCCCGACGGCACGACGTGGATCGGACTCAGCACCGCGCTCGGAGCCGGGAACCCGTTCCACTTCCTCCGGACCCCTGGTCTGTACCCCGATGTCCCGCTGAATCTCCCGCCGGGATTCCTGTCCGCGTTCGCCGGGCAGACCTGGGACCTCGTCGTGGTCCTGTTCGACGGGACCAACGGCGTCGTGGGCAATTCGAACGTCCAGCGAATCACCCTGCAGTGAGGAAGGCCAGAACCATGCGGAATACCATCCTCGTTTCCCTCACGCTCGGCCTTCTGCTGGCCTGCGTCGCCACGGCGCCGGCCCAGCTCTCCGGCGCGCTCACCATCGACGGTTCGCAGGCCACGAGCGCGACGAACTACAACAGCTTCCTCGCCGCCGTCTCCGACATGCTGGCCCAGGGTGTCTCGAGTGCGGTGACGTTCACGGTCGCGACCGGACCGGGCCCGTATGCCGGCTTCTCGATCCCGGTAGCCATCCCTGGCGTGAGCGCGACCAACCCCGTCACCTTCGTGGCGGGCGCGGGAGCGTCTCCCCGAATCAGCGGCGTGAGCCCGTTCGGGACCGCGGACGTGGTCTCGTTGGGGACGTCGGCGACGGCCGGGACCGGCCCGACGGACGTCACCCTCGACGGGATCGAGTTCGACGGCGCGGCGAGCGGAGCCGGGGTCATGATCAGCGGCTGCGCGCGCATCTCGGTCCGGAATTGCCTGGTCCGGAACTGTGGAGTCGGGATCTACCTCGCCGGCTCGGTGACCTGCAACATCGACTCCAACGAGGTCCGCAGTGTCGGCAGCACGGTGGCGTCCCCTGGCAGCTCGACCTACACGGGCGGGATCACGCTGTACCAGGGCAGCAGCAACAACGCCGTTCAGCGCAACAACGTCCACGACTGCACCGGCAACGGGATCTTCGTGGGCAGCAGCAGCACGGGGGTCGCCTTCCTGTCGGCGGGCAACACGGTCATCAACAACTTCGTCAGCAACTGTCCGGGCTCCGGCGTCTATCCCGCCGGGATCTCCCTTCGCTATGCCGCGAGCGCGATCGTGGCCAACAACTCGGTCTGGATGCCGGCCGGATCGACGAACGACGGTATCTACATCTCCGGATCGGCCAGCACTCCGACTCCGACCGAGGTCTCCAACAACATCTCGAAGCACGACGGGACGGGCGCCTGCATCGGCTTCCAGGTGACCACGCAACTCGTCCCCACGATCCTGGACTTCAATGTCTACGACCCCGCCCCCTCCGCGTTCGTCGGGACCGTGGCCGCGATCACCTACCCGATGCTCGCGGCCTGGCAGGCGGTCACCCTGCCCAACCTCGGGGGTTCGGAGCAGAACTCGGTACAGGGCCCAGCGGACTTCGCCTCCGCGACCGACCTGCACATCCTGGCCAGCTCGGCTGGGTTTCGCACGGGCGTTTCCGTGCCGCAGGTCATCGACGACATCGACGGGGATCCTCGCCTCGTGCCGCCGTCGCGCGGGGCGGACGAGCTGTCGGGCGTCGGTCTCTTCGCAGCCTTCCTGGCCCTCCCGACGTCCGGACCGGCGCCGCTCCTGGTCTCGTTCGCCGACGCTTCGATCACCAACGATCCGGCCGGCGTCCAGACCTGGGCGTGGGACTTCCAGGATGACGGCATCGACGACGCGTTCATCCAGACGCCGGTGTTCACCTACAACTGCCCGGGGACGTACTCGGTGCGCCTGACCGTGACCGACCTCATCAACGGCACGTCCACCGTCCTGCGTCCGAATCTGATCACCGTGGGCGACTATCAGCTGTCCATGACCAGCTCGGGCGCCGGCGATCTCAACGTGAACCCGGTCCCCGCGAGCTGCTACCCAACGGTGACCGAGGGGTGGACGTTCGTTTCCTTTGCGACGACGCCGGGCATGGTCGGCGGAGGGATCTGGTTCGGGATCAACCCGGACTCGGCCACGTTGCTCGGACTGTCGTCGCCCCTTGCCGTGAGCAACCCGTTGCACTTCATCCCAACGGCCAACACGTACCCCAACACGTCCCTCGTGCTGCCTCCGGGCTCGGTGAACGCACCAGGACTCACCATGGACGCGGTCCAGGTCATGATCGATGCGACCGGGTCGCTGGTGTACTGGAGCAACGTCGCGCAGGTCGGATTCTGAGCCGCCGGCGGCGGGCCAGCTCGCGGCTCGCCGTCACCGTCCGAATCGCAAGTACACGATCTTCGCCGGGTCGCCTTCGCTCACGCCCATCTTGCCAGTGACGAGTGAGAGGTCCGCGAACTGGAAGACCACGTTCGCGAGTTCGGGACGGTCGGCGGGGTCGACTCGCAGCACGCGCGAGCACGCCCCGTGCTTCTTGGCCAGGCCGCTGAGCACGTTCTTGAGCACCGAGAACGGGACGTCTTTCAGGAAGTCCTCGTGAAAGAGCCCCTTCACCTTGTCGCCGGGGGTCGCGACGAGGTGGGGAACGAGCCGCTCCGCCATGGCCCGGAACTTGGGCGAGAGCTTGCGGTACTTCTTCAGCGCCTGCCGCAGGAGGCGGTTGCCGACGTCATCGACGGGTCGGCCGCAGTTGGTGAGGACGATCACGCCGATCTTCCATCGGGGTGAGAATCCGAGCCACGATGCGAACCCCTGCGAACCGCCGCTGTGCCAGACGATATCCCCCGCATCACGGGTGTGATCGACGATCCACACCAGGCCAGTGGCCTTGGACCACCCGTCCCAGATGCGTTGGGGCGTGTGGAGCTCGGTCAGGCTGGCGCCACGAACGGGCTCCACGCCGGAGAGCCCGGCTCGCAGGTTGAGGGAGACGAACCGACGGAGGTCGGGCAGGTTGGACGTGATGCCGCCGCACCCGGCGAGGCACCCGTAGTCCCACGCGCGCACGATCTTGCTCGGGTCCTGGCGTGCGTAGGGCGTCGCAACGCTCTTGAGCTGGGCCGGCGACATGGCGATGCGGGTCGACGACATGCCCAGCGGCGCGAGGAGCTTCCGACGCAGCGCGTCTTCGAACGGCATGTCGAGCGAGCGCCCGAGCGCGTGTCCGAGCAGCCCGACCCCCAGGTTCGAATACCGCCCGGACGCGCCCGTCGGGAAGGCGAGCTTCGTGCGGGCGAGTCCCTCGTAGAGACGCTGGACGCTGTAGCCGTTCCACGGGTCGCTCTCGCGCTCTGTGCGACTGACGGGATTGCGCGGGAGTCCCGACGAGTGCGTCGCGAGGTGGCGCAACGTGATGTAGCGTGCACCGCGTGGGTCCGCCGGCAGTTTGACGCCTTCGGGAAGGAACTTCGAGACCGGGTCGTCCAGTCCCAACCGACCTTCGTCCCGCAACTGCACGAGCAACGTCGCGGTGAACACCTTGGACAGCCCGCCGATGCGATACTGCGTGGCGCGAGTGGCCCGCTGCCCTGCTGCCCGGTCGGCCCATCCGTGGACCTCCATGACCGGAGAGTCGTCGCCGACGACGACGGCTACGGCGAGACTCGGGAAACCCCCGAGGTTGAACGCCTCGCGGATCTCACGTTCGAGATCCACGGGCTGACCGACGGTCCACGGAACGACTACCGCAAGCACGAAGAAGAAGCGCAGCATGTAGGCGGAACTCCGGATGCGCGAGGGGACAGCGATCCTACCGGATGGTCGTTCCGGGAGCGTGCACCTGGAGAGCGTGTGAAGCAATCTGCTCCGGATGGGAGCGCGGACCTCCAGG